>NZ_BAAKJB010000007.1:0-188339 GCF_059703765.1 Azospirillum sp. NS33
CGCACCAGCAGCAGGTTGCCGAAGCCGCGCAACTCGTTGCCGGCGTAGACGACCACCCCGTTGTCGGCCGCCAGCACCGGCGTGCCGCGCGCCGCCGCCACGCGGTGGCAAGCGGTTCCTGTGGCCGGTGAAGGGGCAGGTGGTGTCGACCTACGGCGTCAAGCCGGACGGCATGCACAACGACGGCATCAACGTGGCGGCGCCGCGCGGCACGCCGGTGCTGGCGGCCGACAACGGGGTGGTCGTCTACGCCGGCAACGAGTTGCGCGGCTTCGGCAACCTGCTGCTGGTGCGCCACGCCGACGGCTTCATCACCGCCTACGCCCACCTCGACCGCATGGAGGTGGAGCGCGGTGCCACGGTGACGCGTGGCCAGCGCATCGCCACCGTCGGCCAGACCGGTTCGGTGTCGAGCCCGCAGCTCCATTTCGAGCTGCGCAAAGGCAGCCAGGCGGTCGATCCGCGCGGGGAAATGGAGGGGGCCTAGCCCCCTCCCGGCCGGTCAGGCCAGGGGCTTGCCCAGCCGGCCCGCCAGGTCCTGGATGAGCTGCCAGGCGACGCGTCCGGAGCGGCTGCCGCGGGTCACCGACCATTCCACCGCCTCCGCCCGCAGCCGCTCGGCGGGCATGTCGAGGCCGAAATGGGTGGCGTAGGCCTCGACCATCGCGAAGAAGGTCTGCTGGTCGCAGTTGTGGAAGCCCAGCCACAGGCCGAAGCGGTCGGACAGCGACACCTTCTCCTCCACCGCCTCGGCCGGGTTGATGGCGGTGGAGCGCTCGTTGTC
Source organism: Azospirillum sp. NS33 (assembly GCF_059703765.1). Classification (NCBI taxonomy): domain Bacteria; kingdom Pseudomonadati; phylum Pseudomonadota; class Alphaproteobacteria; order Rhodospirillales; family Azospirillaceae; genus Azospirillum; species Azospirillum sp. NS33. The sequence goes on from NZ_BAAKJB010000007.1 coordinate 785, forward strand.
GATCATGTCGCGGGGCATGAGGTGGCGGCGGTTGGAGGTGGCGTAGAACACCACGTTGTCCGGGCGCCCCTCGACGCCGCCCTCCAGCACCGCCTTCAGCGACTTGTAGTGGGCGTCGTCGTGGTCGAACGACAGGTCGTCGCAGAACAGCACGAAGCGCCGGTCCAGGCCGCGCAGCCGGGTCAGCAGCCGGGGCAGGGACGGGATGTCCTCGCGGTGGATCTCCACCAGGGCCACCGCCCCCGGCCGCTCGGCCACGACCTCGGCATGCACCGCCTTGACCAGCGAGCTCTTGCCCATGCCGCGCGAGCCCCACAGCAGGGCGTTGTTGGCCGGCAGGCCGGCGGCGAAGCGGCGGGTGTTCTCCAGCAGCGTGTCGCGCTGGCGCTCCACCCCCTGCAGCAGGGCGATGGCGACCCGGTTGATCCGCGCCACCGGCTCCAGCCGGTCGGGATCGGTGTGCCACACGAAGGCGTCGGCGGCGCCGACGTCCACCGCCGGGGCGGCCGGCGGGGCGAGGCGGTCGAGGGCGTCGGCGATGCGCGACAGCAGGGGAAGGAGCGGGGACTCGGACATCTCGGGGCTCGGGTTTTCTGTGGGGTGGCGGGGCGAGAGCGTAGGGGGGCGGCTGCGGAGCGACAAGGAAAACGCGACGCCGGCCCCGCCGCGGCGCGCCCGGCCCGTGCACCGGGGCGTTCCGGAGTGGGAACCCGTTGCATCCCTGCCACGGGCGGCTATAGTCGCCGCGTCCCCATGCCCCGCGGCATCGGCCAACGATTAGGAGCTTCAGGATGTTCGTTTCGACCGCCTACGCCCAGACCGCGGCGCCGGGCGGCGGCGCCGACATGTTCATGTCGATGCTGCCCCTCATCCTTATTTTCGTGGTCTTCTACTTCCTGCTGATCCGTCCGCAGCAGCGCAAGATGAAGGAGCACAAGACGATGCTCGAGGCGGTGCGCCGCGGCGACCGCATCGTCACTGGAGGCGGCATGATCGGCACCGTGACGAAGGTCGGCCCGGAAGACGAACTGACCGTCGAGATCGCCGAGAACGTCCGCGTGCGGGTGCTGCGCTCCACCGTGAACCTGGTCCTGGCCAAGGGCGAGCCGGCCAAGGGCGAGGCGGCCAAGGCCGGCGAGGGCGCCGCCACCGCGACCGTCGAGGCCGGCAAGCCCGAGGGCGCCGCCAAGACCCTGGGCCGGATGTTCGGCCGCAAATAGGCGGCGATCGGACGCTGCGGGCGCCGCGGCCGCGCGCCGCGGCGTCCATCGGTTCAAGTGCAACGAACGGGACAACCGGCCAAGGCCATGGTCTATTTCGCCAAGTGGAAGATCGTCCTCGTCCTGGTGCTGTGCGCACTGGGCGTGATCTACGCCGCGCCGAACCTGCTCAGCCGCGAGACGGCGCAGGAGCTTCAGGCCAGCCTGCCGTCGTGGGCGCCGAACCGCACGGTCAACCTCGGCCTCGACCTGCAGGGCGGCTCGCATCTGCTGCTGGAGGTGGACGTCCGCACCGTCCTCCAGGACCGCCTGAACGCCCTGCTGGACAGCGCCCGCAGCGAGCTTCGCTCGGCCAACATCGGCTATCTCGACCTGTCGGTCGAGGACACCGCCATCGCCTTCACCGTGCGCGACGCCGACCGGGTCGACGAGGCGCGCGAGGCGGTCCGCCAGGTCGACCCGCAGGCGCTGGAGACCTCGGTGGGCGAGGGCAACCGGATTCGCGTCGGCCTGACGCCGGAGGCGATCACCGCCCGCAACACCCAGGCCATCGAGCAGTCGATCGAGATCGTGCGCCGCCGCGTCGACGAGACCGGGACCAAGGAGCCGACCATCCAGCGCCAGGGCGAGGACCGCATCCTGGTCCAGCTGCCCGGCATCGACGACCCGGAACGGGTCAAGCGCCTGATCGGCCAGACCGCCAAGCTGACCTTCCAGATGGTCGACGAGACGGTGGCCCCGGCTGAGGCGCTGGCCGGCCGCATCCCGCCGGGGACCGAGCGACTGGCGATGGTCGAGCAGCCCGGGCAGCACCTGGTGGTCAAGCGCCGGGTCATGGTCAGCGGCGACACGCTGACCGATGCCCAGGCCACCTTCCAGGACGGCCGGCCGGTGGTCAGCTTCCGATTCGATTCGGTGGGCGCCAAGCGGTTCGGCGACGCCACCCGGGAGAACGTCGGGCGCCTGTTCGCCATCGTGCTGGACAACCGCATCATCTCCGCGCCGGTGATCCGCGAGCCGATCCTCGGCGGGGCCGGCGTCATCTCCGGCAACTTCACGGTCCAGTCCGCCAGCGACCTGGCGCTGCTGCTGCGCGCCGGCGCGCTGCCCGCCCCCCTCAACGTGATCGAGGAGCGCACCGTCGGCCCCGGCCTGGGCGCCGATTCCATCGAGGCGGGAAAGATCGCCGCCTATGGCGGCCTGGCCATGGTGGTGGCGTTCATCCTGGCGTCCTATGGGCTGTTCGGGGTCTTCGCGGTGGCGGCGCTGCTGATCAACATCGTGCTGATCTTCGCCGCGCTGTCCGCTTTCCAGGCGACCCTGACACTGCCGGGCATCGCCGGCATCGTGCTCACCATCGGCATGGCGGTGGACGCCAACGTGCTGATCTTCGAGCGCATCCGCGAGGAGCAGGCGGCCGGCCGGTCGGTGATCTCGGCGATCGACGCCGGCTACAACCGGGCGCTGACGACCATCATCGACAGCCAGCTGACGACGCTGATCGCCGCGGCGCTCCTCTACATCTTCGGCTCCGGACCGATCCGCGGCTTCGCGGTGACCTTGACCATCGGCATCGTCACCTCGCTGTTCACGGCGATCTGGGTCACCCGGCTCATGGTGGTGACCTGGCTGCGGCGGACAAAGCCCAAACTCGTCCCCATCTGAGGCGTTCGGGCCGAACCGCCCATCCGGGGAACAAGGACAGGCTATGGACATCACCCCGCTCATCCCCCACGACCGCTGCGTCATCGACGGCTACGGCGAGGGGCAGATCAGCGTCGCCGGCACGTGGCGCAGCGGGCCGGTCATCGTCTTCCCCCACCGCGCCGTCGAGTGGCCGGTGCGGGGCTTCGAGGGGCTGACGGTGGCGAGCTTCGAGGCCGTACTCACCGAGGAGCCCAGGGTCGAGGTGCTGCTGCTGGGCTGCGGCCTGCGCGCCCAGTTCCCGCCCAAGGAGGTGCGCCAGGGCCTGCGCGGGCGCGGCGTGACCCTGGAGCCGATGGACACTGGCGCCGCCTGCCGCACCTACAACGTGCTGATGGCCGAGGGGCGCCGGGTCGCGGCGGCCCTGTTCCCGGTGTGACCCGCCGGGGAGGGGGGCCGGGGCGTTCGTCGCCGGCGGGCCGGCCGCGACGCCCCGCGGGGGCCATCGCGGCGGTGGAACATCCGGATATCCATGCTATGAATCGGACGTCCTTTGCGCCGCAGCATGGAGTGATGCGATGTTCACCAACCCCTTCCTCGTCGACCCCGCGGACGCCCTGATGACGACCACGACGGCCCAGTTCGACAAGCTCCTGGAGAACGGGGTCGCCGGCGCCGCCATCACCGTCGGCGCGTACACCGCCGTTCCGCTCTACATCACCACCTTCGGAGTCGGTGCCGGCGGTGGATCGATGCTGGGCGAGGCCGTCGGTGGCGGCGGCGGTGGCGGCGTGATTCCCTGCGCCGTGCTGGTCTTCGGTCCGGACGGAGTCGAGCTGAAGCCGATGCCCCACGAGGCGACGGCGGCGGCGTCCCAGGCGGTGTCGCGGATGGTGTCCGAGGCGGCCACCCGGCACAAACGCACGCACACCGTCGGGGTGGTCGAGACGGTGGACTAGGCGCCCGGCGCCGCGCCGCCGAAGCCCCGCCGTTGGTGCCGGCATGCCTCGTCGGGAAGGTATATTCCAAGTTTTGGCTTGACACAATCCTTCCGGATATTTTTTGGGTTTTGGCTTGACATGATCCTTCGCCCTACTTTTAAAGAGTGGGCTTGGAAATCGTGAGGCGATTGTTGAACACAACCGCCTCGGCAAATGCAGCAAAAAGGATCTGCGGAATGGCTTTCGAACTGCCCTCGCTGTCGTACTCCTATAACGCGCTTTCCGAACGCGGCATGTGCCAAGAGACGCTCGAGCTGCATCACGGCAAGCACCACCAGGCCTACGTCACCGCGCTGAACGGCTTTGTCGAAAAGAACGCCGATCTTCAGGGGAAGAGCCTCGAAGAGATCATCGCCTTCTCCAACGGCAAGGCCGATCTCGCGCCGGTCTTCAACAACGCCGGCCAGCATTGGAATCACATCCATTTCTGGAACGCCCTGTCGCCGACGGGCGGCGCCATGCCGACCAGCCTGGAGCAGAAGATCGTCAGCGACTTCGGCTCCGTCGACGCCTTCAAGGACGCCTTCAAGGCCGCCGCGACGACCCAGTTCGGTTCGGGCTGGGCCTGGCTGGTCCAGGGCAGCGACGGCAAGCTCAAGGTCACCAAGACCCCCAACGGCTCCAACCCGATCGCCTCGGCGGAGGGCAAGCCGCTGCTCGGCCTCGACGTCTGGGAGCACGCCTACTACCTCGACTTCCGCAACCGGCGCCCGGACTACGTGACCAACTTCCTGGAGAAGCTGGCCAACTACGAGTTCGCCGCGGCCAACCTCGGCTGATCCGTCGTGTCCCTCCCCCGCCCATGGCGGGGGAGGGACACCGGCCTCAGGCCGTCGCCAGCGCCAGGCGCTCGGCCACGAACGCCCAGTTCACCAGCTTGTCGACGAAGATGTGCACGTAGTCGGCGCGGCGGTTCTGGTAGTCGACATAATAGGCGTGTTCCCACACGTCGATGGTCAGCAGCGGCCAATGGCCGTGGGCCAGCGGGCTGTCGGCGTTGGCGGTCCCGGTGACCTTCAGACGGCCGTTCACGATGCTCAGCCAGGCCCAGCCGGCGCCGAACTGGGCGATGGCGGCCCGCCGGAACTCCTCCTTGAAGCTCTCGACGCTGCCGAAGTCCGAGACGATGCGCCGCTCCAGCGCCTCGGGCAGCGCCCCCCCGCCATCCGTCCTCATGCACTGCCAAAAGAACGTGTGGTTCCACGCCTGACCGGCGTTGTTGAACAGCGCGGCCCGGCTGGCGTCGCCGGCGCTCTCCTTGATGAGGTCCTCCAGGCTGGCCTCGGCCAGCGGGCTGTCCTTCAGCAGGGTGTTCAAGGTGGTGACATAGGTCTGGTGATGCTTGCCGTGGTGCAGGTGCAGGCTCTGCGCCGACAGGTACGGCTCCAGGGCGTCGTGCGCGTAGGGGAGCGGCGGCAGTTGGAACGCCATCGGTCGGTGCCCTCTTCGTCGGTGGTCTGGTGGGGGTGGGCCTCGACCTCCAGGCGCCGGCCCGGGGGGCGGACCCCCATCTGGTCACATATGATGGCCGGTGCGGAAAGGGAAGGCGCGCCTGCGGCCGAGCACGGCGCGCGCCGCCGCGTCGCCCGAACGGATCGCCCCCTCCAGGGTCGCCGGCAGCCCGGTGTCGGTCCAGTCGCCGGCCAGGAACAGGTTGCGCAGCCGGGTCCGCGTCGCTGGTCGGCCGGCGGCGTGGGCAGGCGACTGGTCGAAGGTGGCGCGGTGCTCCTTCACCACCCGCGCCGGCGGCATGGGCCCGGCGCGGCCGAGGATGGCGGCGCAATCCGCCCACACCGCCGCCGCCACCTCGGCCGCCGGGCGGGCGGCCAGGGCGTCGGCGGCGCTGACGGTCACCGACAGCACGTCGCGGCGGGCGAACAGCCACTCCGCCGTGGCGCCGATCACCCCGAGGAAGGGCAGGCCGCCCGGCAGCGCCACCGGAGCGTCCAGGCGGAAGTGGGCGTTGACGATGGCGCGCCCCGGCGGCGGCGCGGCGAGGCCGGGCAGCAGGCGGGCGGCCGCCCAGGGCGGCACGGCCAGGACCAGCGACTCGCCGGCGCGAAGGGCGACCCGCCCGGCGCCGGAGGTGAACGCCGCGGCGCGGCCGTCCTCCTCCTCCAGCCCGTCGACCCGGCTGCCCACGCGCAGTTCCGCCCCCAGCGCGGCGAGCCGGTCGAGCGCCGGCTCGACCAGGGCGGCGGACAACCCGTCCGGCGCCATCAGCGCCCGGCAGGCGGCCTCGCCGCGCAGCAGGGTGTTCCGGAGGATGGCGCCGAACAGGCGGGCCGACACGCTGTCCGGCGCGCCGTTGAGGCCGGCGATGGCCAGGGGCGCCCACAGGCGCTCGTGGAGGGGGTCGCCGGGCGGCAGCACGTCGGCGACGCTGGCACCGGGGCGGGCCGCCAGGGTGCGCAGCGCCGCGGCGTGGGCCGCGGCGCCGCTTCCCGGCACCCGTCGCGCGGGGTCGAACAGCCAGAGGCCACCGGGGCGCAGGGTCCAGGCCTCGCCGGTGCGGCGGTCGACAAAGGGAAAGGCGGCCGGGCGGACGGGCGTCATGCGCCCGCCGGTGCGCGCCAGGAAGGCGACCAGCGCCCGGTTGCCGGTCAGCGCGAGATGGCTGCCGTTGTCGAGGGTGCGGTCGAGCCCGCGGTCGAAGAAGGAGCGGCAGCGGCCGCCGGCCTGCGGCGCCGCCTCGTGAACCACCACGCGCCGGCCGGCCTCGGCGACGCCGAGGGCGCAGGCAAGCCCGGCCAGGCCGGCGCCGACGACGTGAACGGTGCCCACCGCGGCGCCGGTCAGCGCGCCGGCGGCCAGCCGACCATGCAGCGCAGCGCCACCCAGGCGCACTCCCGCTTGCGCAGGCGCACCGGGCGGGCGGGCCGCGCCCAGCCGCGGGCGGTCAGGGCCGACAGCAGCCGCCGGTACAGCACCATCATGGCCACCGCGGCCCAGAGCGGGCCGCGGTCGCAGCGCGCGAGGTGGCGCTCGGCGTCGGCGAACGCCGCGCGCGCCCGCGCGGCGACCGCGTCGCAGGCCTGCGGCAGCGCCGGGTGGGCGAGCACGGCGGCGGGGTCGCGCTCCGCAATCCCCGCCGCGTCCAGCACCTCGGCCGGCAGGTAGAGGCGCCCCAGACCGGCGTCCTCGTCGAGGTCCCGCAGGATGTTGGTGAGCTGCAGGGCCTCGCCCAGCGCCAGGGCGAAGGCCTCGCTGGCCGGGTAGGCGCGGTCGAAGACGCGGATCGCCAGCAACCCCACGGCGCCCGCCACGCGGCGGCAGTAGAGGCGCTGGGAGGCCAGGTCGGGGCCGCGCATGGCGCCGCTGAGATCCATCGCCATGCCGTCGATCACCGCCTCCAATTCGGCCAGCGGCAGGCCGTAGCGGTCGATGGCGCCCTTCAACGAGGCGGCCAGGGGCGTCGCCGGCGGCGCGCCGGCATCGAGCCCGCGCACGGTGCGGCGCCAGGCATCGAGCTGCCGCCGTTTCTCCACGGGGTCGCCGGGCTCGTCGACGATGTCGTCGACCTGACGGCAGAAGGCGTAGACGGCGAACATCGCCTGCCGCTTGGCGCGCGGCAGCAGGAGCATGGGCCAATAGAAGGTGCTGCCCGACCGCCCGGCGACCGTGGCCGGCGTCTCGGCGGCTGCGCCCACGGCCGGGTCGGGCGGCGGGGGGGCGTCGCGCAGGGGCGCGTCGAGCAGCGGGGCGGTCATGGCGGAAGGCTCCTTGCACGCGCGGGGGCCGGGGCGGTGGGAACCGCCCCGGCCGGCCAACGCATAGCACAGGCCGCCCCGCCGGGTCAGCCGGCGATGCCGCGCGCGATGCCCCGGGCCATGGCGTACATCTTCTGGTGCGCGCCGAGCGCCACCCGCTTCTTCATGGGGTCGCGGGTGCGCAGGCGGGCGGCCAGGGACTCGGCCAGGCTGAGGATGACCGCCGATTCCATGCGCAGGCCGCGGTGCTTGACCAGGCCGGGCAGGGGGGCGGCGCGTTCCAGGAGCTGTTCGGTGTGGTCGACCACCCGGTCGAAGACGCCGCGCAGCTTGGGATCGGCCTGGGTCTCGACCAGCCGCTCGACGCTCAGTCCGGCTTCCTCGAACCAGCCCAACGGGATGTAGCAGCGCCCCAGGCCCACCCAGTCGTCGCGGGCGTCCTGGAGATGGTTGAGGATCTGCAGGGCCGAGCACAGGGCGTCGGCGGCCGGGCCGGCGTCCGGCCCCTCGCCGTGCAGCTCCAGCAGGTAGCGGCCGACCGGGTTGGCGGAGAACCGGCAATAGAGCAGGAGGTCGCTCCAGGTGTGGCAGCGCGCCCCCACCGAATCGCGGCGGAACGCGCGCAGCACCTGCCGGGCGTGGCGGTCGGAGACGCCCGTCACCTGCAGGCTGGCGCGCAGCTCCATCGCGGGCTTGAGGTAGGCGTGCTTGGCCTGGCCGGACGTCAGCGCGCGTTCAAGGGCGTCCAGGTAGGCGAGCTTGCTCTCCGCCTCCAGGTCCGGATCGTCGGCGATGTCGTCGCCGAGCCTGAGGAACTTGTAGAACGCCAGCACGTGCGGCCGCAGATGGCGCGGCAGCAGGCGGGAGGCGACCGGGAAATTCTCCCCGCTCGCGTCCTTGCGGGCAAAGGGGCCGGTCTTGGGCGTGGCGGTCGGCGCGATGTTGAACTCGGTCATGGCGGTTTGGCCTGCTCTGCTGCGCAACGGGGCTGGCGCGGTGACCTCTCCTGCCTAATATAAGGCGCGTCACGGCCTTGGCTTCTCCCCAACAGCATCCTCCACGAATTTTCCCGGCGAACCCCGATGGCGAATACGGCGACCGACCTGTCCTATTGCGGACAGGAGGTGCGGAAGTACGACAATGACCGGTTTCTGACCTGCCTGTTCGCACCGGCGGATCGGCGGGAAGGCCTGTTCGCGCTCTATGCCTTCAACCTCGAGGTGGCCAAGACGCGCGAGGTGGTGAGCGAGCCGATGCTGGGGCAGATGCGCCTCCAGTGGTGGCGCGACGCGGTGTCGGCGGCCTATGGCGAGGGCACCCTGCCGGACCATGCCGTGGCCCGCCCGCTGGCGGAGACGGTGGCGGCGCGCGGCCTCTCGCGCGACCATTTCGACCGGCTGATCGACGGCCGCGAGGCCGACCTCGACGACGAGACGCCGGCCAGTGCGGTGTGCCTGGAGAACTACGCCGAGGTGACCGCGGTTCCGCTGGTCCGCCTGGCGATGGAGGCGATGGGCGCCCATGGCGCGGCGGCCGGGCCGGTGGCCCGCCACGTCGGCGTCGCCTACGCGCTCGCCGGGCTGTTGCGCGCGGTCCCCCACCACGCCCGCCAGCGCCGCCTGATGCTGCCGGCGGACCGCCTGTCGGCCCACGGGGTGCGGGCGCGTGACGTGCTGGAGTTGCGCCCGGTGGCGGAGCTTCGCCCGGTCGCCCGGGAGGTGGCGGAGCTGGCGCGCGGCCATCTGGCAACCGCCCGCGCGCTGCGCCGCGAGGTTCCCCGATCCGCGTTGCCGGCGCTGCTGCCGGCGGTGGTGGCGGCGACCCACTTGGACGCGCTGGCCCGCGCCGGGCACGACGTCTTCGCCGTCAAGGTCCAGCTTCCCAACCCGCTGCGCCAGATCCGCCTGGCCTGGGCGGCCCTGCGCGGGCGGTATTGACCGGACCCGCGCCGACCGGGCGGCGGGCGGCTCAGAGGGCCGAGCCCGCCCAGCCCGCCAGGTCCGCCAGGGCGCGCTGCGAATAGAGGCGCTTGCGCTCCTTGCCCTTGATCCGGCCCTCGACCGGCGGGAACAGGCCGAAGTTGACGTTCATCGGCTGGAAGGTCTCCGCCTCGGCGCCGCCGGTGATGTGGCCGAGCAGGGCGCCCATGGCGGTCGTCGCGGGCGGCGGCGCCAGCGCCGTCCCGGCCCGCTCGGCGGCGGCGAAGCGCCCGGCCATGAGGCCGACGGCGGCGCTCTCCACATAGCCCTCGCAGCCCGTGACCTGGCCGGCGAAGCGCAGGCGCGGCAGCGCCTTGAGGCGCAGCGTGCCGTCGAGCAGGCGCGGGCTGTTGAGGAAGGTGTTGCGGTGCAGACCGCCCAGCCGGGCGAACTCCGCGCCCTCCAGCCCCGGGATCATGCGGAAGATGCGGCTCTGCTCGCCGTATTTCAGCTTGGTCTGGAAGCCGACGAGGTTGTAGAGCGTGCCCAGCGCGTTGTCCTGGCGAAGCTGGACCACGGCGTGGGAGCGGCGGCCGCTGTGCGGGTCGGTCAGACCGACCGGCTTCATCGGCCCGAAGCGCAGGGTGTCGCGGCCGCGCTCGGCCATCACCTCGATGGGCAGGCACCCCTCGAAGTAGGGCGTGTCCTTCTCCCAGTCCTTGAACTCCACCGTCTCGCCGGCCAGCAGGGCGTCGATGAAGGCCTCGTACTGGTCGCGGTCGAAGGCGCAGTTGATGTAGTCCTTGCCGGTGCCGCCGGGGCCGGCCTTGTCGTAGCGCGACTGGAACCATGCCTTGGACAGGTCGATGCTGTCGAAATGGACGATCGGCGCGATGGCGTCGAAGAAGGCCAGCGACTCCTCGCCGGTCACGCCGCGAATCGCCTCGGCCAGCGCCGGCGAGGTGAGGGGGCCGGTGGCGACGATGACGCTGTCCCAGTCGTCCGGCGGCAGGCCGGCGACTTCCTCCCGTGCCACGGTGACCAGGGGGTGTGCCGCCAACGCGGCGCCCACGGCCGCGGCGAAGCCGTCCCGGTCGACCGCCAGCGCCCCGCCGGCCGGCACCTTGTGCGCGTCGGCGCACCGCAGGATCAGCGAGCGGCAGCGCCGCATCTCCTCGTGCAGCAGCCCGACGGCGTTGTACTCCGCGTCGTCGGAGCGGAAGGAGTTGGAACACACCAGTTCGGCGAGCTGGTCGGTCTGGTGCGCCTCGGTGCGGCGCACCGGACGCATCTCGTGCAACACCACCGGGACGCCGGCCTCGGCGAGCTGCCAGGCCGCCTCGCTGCCGGCGAGGCCGCCGCCGACGACGTGGACGGGGCGGGGCGAATCGGTGGTGTGACGTCCGGTCATGCGGTCGGGTCCGTTGGCAGTGGGCGGGTGCGGCGCGGGAGCCGAAGACATAGACTCCGCGGCCCCACCGGGCAAGGCCGGGCAGGGGCGCCGCCCTTGCCGCGGCGCCACCCGCGCCTGTATATGAGGAACACCTCATGATCGGAGGCGGGGCGATGGACGACACGGTGCTGACGGTGGTGTTGGTTGGGGCGGCGGTGGCGGTCCTTCTGCTGCCGGCCCTTCGGGCGCGCCTCACCGGCGTGGCATCGGTGACGGCGCCGCAGGTCCAGGCGCGCCTTGCCGGTGGCGACGACATGCTGGTGCTGGACGTGCGCACCGCCGCCGAGTTCGCCGGCGGCCATATTCCCGGCGCCGTTCATGTGCCGTTGGCGGAGGTCTCCGGCCGCATCGCCGCGATGGGCGACGCCCTCGCCGCCCATCGCGACGCCGCGGTCGTCGTGGTGTGCCAGGGCGGGCCGCGGGCGGTGTCCGCCGCCACGGTGCTGAAGCGCCGCGGTCTTTGCCACGTCGCCATTCTGCGCGGCGGCATGGGCGCCTGGACGGCGGCCGGGCTGCCGACGCAGGGCGGCGCCTGACGCTCCCCCATCGGCGGACGCCGCCTATGGGGCGCTGGCCAGCGTGCGCACCGTGCCGTCGTCGGCGAAGGCGGGCGCGTCGGCCAGATCGGCGGCGCTGACGTCCAGGATCACGATCAGCGACGCCGCCTCGCCGGGGCCCGGCACTTCGGTCGCCGCGCCGATCCGCAGGCGGTCGACCGGCACCAGGACCAGCGTGGCGCCGAGGCCGAGCAGGCCGCCGCTGCCGATGACCGCGTGGTCGACGGTGCCGCCCGGACCGCCGAGGGTGAAATCCTCGATGGCGCCGGCGCCCTGGCGGTCGCGGGTGACGACGCTCCGGCCCAGCAGCGCCTTGGCTTCCGCGGCCCCCAGAGGGCGCCCGGCCGCCGGGGCCACCTCGGTGTGGTGGGGCGACGGCGTGGCCGGGGCCTGGGCCGCGGCGGTGCCCGCCGCCACGGCGCGCGCGGCGGTGCCCGCCGCCAGGGTGAGTGCGGCGGCCATCAGGAGGGCGGGGGCGTGGCGGTGGCACGGCATGGACGGGTTCCCGGATGGGCGATGCCCGAACAACACCGCACCCCGGGCCAGGGTTGCGCAGGGTGCGCCGATGCGGCGTTTTTCTACTGTCGCCGGGGCGTCCGGGTGGGAACCAAGCTTCCGAGGTCTCAACGTTTTCTTTGATTTTGCGACAAGCGCGGACTACTACTATCCGGCTCCGCATGACACGGTTTGGGCCAGATGCCGTCCTCCCACGCCTCCCTCGAAGACCTGCGCCGCGAGATCGACCAGATCGACGATGCGATCCACGACCTGCTGATGCGGCGTGCTCGCGTGGTCGAGCGGGTCGGCGTCACCAAGGAGCCCGACCGCAGCTACCTGCGGCCCGGGCGCGAGGCGGTGATCCTGCGCCGGCTGGCGGCGCGGCACACCGGGTCGTTCCCGCTGCCCGTGCTGATGCGCATGTGGCGCGAGATGATCACGGCGCTGACCCGCCTGCAGGGACCCTTCGCCGTCGCCGTCTACGCGCCGGAGGACCGGCGCGGCTTCTGGGACGTGGCCCGGGACCATTTCGGCAGCGTCGTGCCGATGACCGCGGTCAACACGCCGGTGGCCGCAGTGCGCGCGGTCAGCGACGGGACGGCGACGGTGGGGGTGGTGCCCTATCCCGCCGAGGACGACACCGACCCGTGGTGGCGCTACCTCGCCAACGACGATCTGCGGACGCCGCGGGTGGTGGCCCGGTTGCCCTTCGGCGGGCGCGGCAACGCCCGGGGGGAGGACCGCGACGCGCTGGTGATCGCCCAGGTCCCCCACGAGCCGACCGGCGAGGATCGCACCCTGCTGGCGGTCGAACTGGGCCAGGATCTCAGCCGCGGCCGGCTCAAGGACGCGCTGGAAGGCGCCGGCCTGCCGCCGACGGGGTTCTGCACCTGGCACGCCCGCGACGCCGGCGGCCCGTCGCTCCACCTCGTCGAGGTCGCCGACTACGTCGACCCGCACGACCCGCGCCTGGGCAACGTCGTCGGGCACCTGCCCGAGATGCCGGTGCGGGTCAACACCCTGGGCGGCTACGCCGTGCCCCTCCAGATCACCGCGGACGTCCGCAGACCGTAAGAACCCCGCCATGACCACGCCGAACGCACCGATTCCCCGCCCCGGCATCCTCGACATCGCCCCCTACGTGGGCGGAGAGGCGGCCGGGACGGCCCGCCTCGCCTCCAACGAGGGCGCCCTGGGCCCCAGCCCCCGCGCCGTCGAGGCCTTCCGCCGGATGGCCGGCGAGATCCATCGCTACCCCGACGGCGGCTCCCACGCCCTGCGCGCCGCCATCGCCGCGCGCTTCGGGGTCGACGCCGCGCGCCTGGTGTGCGGCAGCGGCTCCGACGAGCTGATCAGCCTGCTGGTGCGCGCCTACGCCGGCCCCGGCGACGAGGTGCTGTACAGCGAGCACGGCTTCCTGATGTACCCGATCGCCGCCAAGACGGTGGGAGCGACCCCGGTTACGGCGCCGGAGACCGGGCTGAGGACCGACGTCGACGCCATGCTGGCCCGGGTCACCCCGCGCACCAAGCTGGTGTTCATCGCCAACCCCAACAACCCGACCGGCAGCTATCTCTCGGCCGAGGAGCTGGCCCGGCTGCACGCCGGCCTGCCCGCGACCACGCTGCTGGTGGTCGACGCGGCTTACGCCGAGTACGTCAGCCGCAACGACTACGCCAGCGGCCAGGACCTGGCGGAACGGTTCGACAACGTGGTGATGACCCGCACCTTCTCCAAGATCTTCGCGCTGGGCTCGCTGCGCCTGGGCTGGGCCTATGCGTCGCCGGCGGTGACCGACGTGCTGAACCGGGTGCGCGGCCCCTTCAACGTGTCGGGGGCGGCGCAGGCGGCCGGTGTCGCGGCGCTGGAGGACACCGAGTTCCTGGAGCGCTCGCGCGTCCACAACGACGCCTGGCGGGGGTGGCTGTCCGACGCCCTGCGGGCGCTCGGTCTCACCGTCCACCCATCGATCGCCAACTTCGTCCTGGTCGACTTCGCCGGCCAGGCGGCGGACAAGGGCGGGGCCGAGGCCGCCCGCCTCTTCCTGAAGGAGCGCGGCATCCTGGTGCGCCAGATGCAGGCCTACGGGCTGCCGAGCTGCCTGCGCGTCTCGATCGGCACGGAGCCCGAGATGAAGGCGGTGGCGACGGCGTTGCAGGACTTCCTGCGCGGCTGACGCCGGCGGTGGCGGCGGCGTTTTCCCCTTGGTGCGATCCGGCGGTGGTGGTTTAAAGGCGGTCCCCGCGTCCTGACCTTCCGCTTCGGGTGCCGCCATGACCGAGACCGCCGCCCCCCTGTTCGACCGAGTCGCCATCATCGGCATCGGCCTCATCGGCTCGTCGCTGGCGCGGGCGCTGCGGCGCGGCGGCCTGGCCGGCACGGTGGTGTGCGCCGACCGGAGCGACGCGGCCTGCGCCAAGGCCGTCGAGCTGGGAATCGTCGACACCGCGACCACCGAGGTGGCGATCGCCGTCGAGGGCTGCGACCTGGTCGTCCTGTGCACGCCGGTCGGCGCCTACGCCGCCGTCGCCGAGGCGATGGCCGACCACCTCAAGCCCGGCGCCATCGTCAGCGATGTGGGATCGGTCAAGCAGACGGTGGTGCGCGACGTCGGCCCATCGCTGCCCGCCGGGGTGCATTTCGTGCCCGCCCATCCGGTGGCGGGCACCGAGCATTCCGGGCCCGAGTCCGGGTTCGCCGAGCTGTTCGAGGGGCGGTGGTGCATCGTCACGCCGCCGCCCGGCGCCCAGGAGGAGGCCGTCGCGGCGGTCGTCGCCCTGTGGCAGGCGGTGGGCTCGCGGGTCGAGGTGATGGAGCCCGGCCGCCACGACCGCATCCTCGCCATCACCTCGCACCTGCCGCACCTGATCGCCTACACCATCGTCGGCACCGCCGCCGACCTGGAGGAGGAGACGAAGTCGGCGGTGATCCAGTTCTCCGCCGGCGGCTTCCGCGACTTCACCCGCATCGCCGCCTCCGACCCGGTGATGTGGCGCGACATCTTCCTCAACAACCGCGAGGCGGTTCTCGAGGTGCTGCAGCGCTTCACCGAGGATCTGACCGCCTTGCAGCGCGCCATCCGCTGGGGCGAGGCCGACACCCTGCAGGACCGCTTCACCAAGACCCGGGTGATCCGCCGCGGCATCATCGACGCCAACCAGGCCTGACCCGGCCGGCGGCGTCGCCGGGCGGGCGTCCCTAGTGGGCCTCCGCCCAGCTGTCGCCGATGCCGGCTTCGGCGACCAGGGGAACGCCCAGGGAGGCCGCCCCCTCCATGGTCTCCTTGACGACCGCCGCCGTCGCCTCCGCCTCCGCCGCGGGGACCTCGAACAGCAGTTCGTCGTGGACCTGGAGCAGCAGCCGGGCGCCCGACCCGGCGCGGGCGAGCGCGCCGGGCACCCGGACCATGGCGCGCTTCATGATGTCGGCGGCGGTGCCCTGGATCGGGGCGTTGATGGCCTGGCGCTCGGCGAAGGCACGCCGGGCCGGGTTCTTGTCGTGGATGTTGGCCATGAAGCAGCGGCGCCCGAACAGGGTCTCGACATAGCCGTGGGTGCGGGCGAACGTCTTGACCCCTTCCATCCACGCCTTCAACTCGTGGAAGCGCTCCAGATAGGCCTTGATGAAGGTGTTGGCCTCCCCCGGGGGAATGCCGAGCTGGCGGCCCAGCCCGAAGCCGGAGATGCCGTAGATGATGCCGAAGTTGATGGCCTTGGCCTTGCGCCGGATGTCGGAGGTCATCCGCTCCAGCGGCACGCCGAAGACCTGCGAGGCGGTCATGGCGTGGATGTCGATGCCGTCGCGGAACGCCGCCTTCAGGGCCTCGATTCCGGCCATCTCGGCGACCAGGCGCAGCTCGATCTGGGAGTAGTCGACCGACAGCAGCCTGGCCCCCGGCGCGGCGACGAAGGCACGGCGGATCTTGCGGCCCTCCTCGGTGCGCACGGGGATGTTCTGAAGGTTGGGGTCGGTCGAGCTGAGGCGGCCGGTGTTGGTCAGCGCCATGGAGAAGGAGGTGTGGATGCGCGCCTCGGCGTCCGCCAACTCCTGCAGGGCGTCGGTGTAGGTGCTCTTCAGCTTGGCGAGCTGGCGCCAGTCCAGGACCTTCTGGGCGATTTCCGCGCCCTGCTCGGCCAGCCCCTCGAGCACGCTGGAATCGGTGGACCAGGCGCCGGTCTTGCCCTTCTTGGCGCCCTGCAGGCCCATCTCGCCGAACAGGATGTCGCCCAGCTGCTTGGGCGAGCCGACGTTGAAGGGGCGCGGCGCCAGCCGGTGCACCTCCGCCTCGATCTGGATCAGGCGTTCCGCGAAGTCCTGGGACAGGCGGCGCAGCTCGGCGCGGTCGATGCGCACCCCGGCGCGCTCCATGTCGGCGACGATCGGCACCAGGGGGCGCTCGAGGGTTTCGTAGACGGTGACCATGCGGGCGTCGACCAGGCGCGGCTTGAGCACCCGCCACAGCCGCAGCGTGACGTCGGCGTCCTCGGCGGCGTAGGCCAGCGCCTTGTCCAGGGGCACCCGGTCGAAGGTGATGCGCGCCTTGCCGGTGCCGCACACCTCCTCGTACTTCACGGTGGTGTGGCCGAGGTGCAGGTCGGCCAGCTCGTCCATGCCGTGGCCATGGACGCCGCCCTCCAGGACGTAGGAGATCAGCATGGTGTCGTCGACCGGGGCGACGCGCACGCCGTGGCGGGCGAAGAGCTGGTGGTCGAACTTGAAATTGTGGCCGATCTTCAGGATGTCGGGCCGCTCCAGCACGTCCTTCAGGGCTGCCATGGCGGCCGCGGCGGTGAGCTGCGTCGGGCCGTCGCCGCCCAGCGCCAGCTGCCCGGCCCCGTTGGGGTCGACGTGGCCGACCGGGACGTAGCAGGCGCGCCCCGCCGCGGTGGCCAGCGACAGGCCGCACAGCTTGGCGGTGGCCGGGGTGAGGCTGTCGGTCTCGGTGTCGACGGCGAGCACGCCGGTCTCCTCGACCTCGGCGAGCCATGCCGCCAGCGCGTCCACGTCCTGGATCAGCGTGTAGCGGGTCTCCGCCACGGCGGGAAGGGGACGCTCGGCCCGGGCGGCGGCCGCGGCCGGGGCGTCCGGCGGCGCGCTGGCGGCTGTGAGGCCGTGCGGGGGCGCGGCCCCGGACGCGGTGGCGCCGCCGTCGACCAGGGCGCCGTCCTTCTGCAACTCCGCCTCGACCCGGGTGACGATGGAGCGGAAGCCCTGGAAGCGCAGGAAGTCGATGAGCTTGCGGTGGTCGGGCTCGCGCACCCGCAGCTCGTCGATGGGGGTGGGCACCGGGACGGCGGCGTCGAGCTGCACCAGCCGCTTCGACACCCGGGCCTGGTCGGCGAAGTCGATCAGCTTCTGACGGCGCGCCGGCTGCTTGATCTCGCCGGCGCGGCCCAGCAGGGTCTCCAGGTCGCCGTACTCACCGATCAGCTGGGCGGCCGTCTTCACGCCGATGCCCGGCACGCCCGGCACGTTGTCGACGCTGTCGCCGGCCAGCGCCTGAACGTCCACCACCTTCTCCGGCGGCACGCCGAACTTCTCCATCACCTCGTCCGGCCCGATCATCCGGTTCTTCATGGGGTCGAGCATGCGCACACCCGGACCGACGAGCTGCATCAGGTCCTTGTCGGAGGAGACGATGGTCACCTCGCGCCCGGCCTCGCGGGCGAGGCGGGCGTAGGTGGCGATGAGGTCGTCGGCCTCGAATCCCTCCAGTTCCAGGCAGGGCAGGCAGAAGGCGTGGGTGGCCTCGCGGATCAGGGCGAACTGGGGCTTCAGCTCCTCCGGCGGCTCCGGCCGCTGCGCCTTGTAGGCCTCGTAGATGGCGTTGCGGAAGGTGACGCCGGAGGCGTCGAAGACCACCGCCACCGCCTCGGCGTGGAGATCGGCCAGCAGCTTCAGCAGCATGTTGGAGAAGCCGAGCACCGCGTTGACCGGCGTGCCGTCGGGCCGGGTCAGCATGGGCAGGGCGTGGAAGGCGCGGAAGATGAAGCCCGATCCGTCCACCAGGTAGAGCGGGGCGCCGGTGGGCCCGGGCGTGGCGGCTCCGGGGACGGCGGCCTCGGGAGCGGCTTGCGGTGCGGCGGCGGTGTCGGCGGTCATGGCTGTCTGGTCCCGTCCCTGGTTTGGGGGTAACTTGGCGGAAGGCGGGGGCGGAGTCGAGAGAGCGGGGGACCATGCCAGGCATCTGCCACGTCTTCGTGTGCGTCGAGCCGGAAAGCCCCGGGGTGGCCGGCCTGTCCGTCTCCTTTCGCCGCGACCACCCGGGGCAGGGGACGGCGAACCTGTGCCACGTCTTCGACAACGCCTATCTGGAACTGCTGTGGGCGACCGACCCGGCCGCTCTGGCCAGCCCGCCGGTCGCACCCACCGGATTGGCGCAGCGGCTGGCGTGGCGGGACACCGGCGCCTGTCCCTTCGGCATCGCCCTGCGCGGGCCGGAGCCGCCGCCCTTCGCGACGTGGGACTACCGGGCGCCGTTCCTTCCCGACGGCATGGCGATCCCGGTGGCCGAGGAGTCGCGGGATCCGGCGGTGCCGTTCCTGTTCCTCTCGCCGGGAACCACCCGTCCCGACGCCTGGACCGACGGTCGGGCGGGGGAGCGCCAAGGCGCCCGCGGATTCGCCGAGATCGTCCGGGTGCGGATCGCCGGACCGCACCTCGGGCCGGCGCTGTCGGCCCTTGAGGCCACCGGCGCGCTGGAGCTGGAGGCGGCGGCGCGGTGGCGCATGACGCTCACCCTGTCGCGCCGCGACGGCACCCCGCCGCACTCTCTCGTTTTGCCGATGGCAGACGGCGGCCGGCGGGACCACGTCTGTGTCGGGATCGATTCGCGGCCAAGGAGGCGGGGGGCATGCGCGACACGGTGAAGTTCGGCATTCTGATCGGCGCGGCCCTGGCCCTGGCGGTGATCGCCGTCGCCGAAGCGACGAGCCGCCGCGCCGCCCCCCTGACCTCGGTCGGCGACTGCCCGGCGGTGGCCGTCGCCCCGCCGGACGGCGATCCGGCGCTGCTGAGCGCGCCGGCGGCTCCGGGCTGCTAGGGCGCTGCGCGGCTGACGGTGGCGGGAGCGATGGCCGCCATCGGCCGGAACACCACGTCCTGGGGCAACTCGGGATGTTCGGCCAGGGCGGCCCTGGCCGCCGCGTCGTCACGGGTGATGGAGGCGATGCGTGGGGCAAAGGGCTGCGGTCCCCCGTATCCCCGCTCCAGCGACGAGGAGCCGCAGGCCGCCAGCTGCAGCGCGGCGCCGGCCGCGACCAGACGCGGGGGACGGATGGCCGGCCGGCGGCGCAGGGAGCGGGACGGCGTCAACCGGGCATCCTCGGCGCACGCCGCGGCTTGGCGGCCTTGGCCGCGCGGGCGCGCAGGGCGGCGTCCAGGGCCGGGCGGGCCCAGGCCAGCATCTCCACCCCGTCCTCCAGCGCCGCGTCGGGGGCGCGGTGGTAGGGCATGCGCATGGGCTTGTCGGGGAACGGCTGGAACACCGGCAACCCGGCCTGTTCGAACGCGGGCCGGGTGGTGTCGTCGGTGCGCAGGTGGAGAACCTCGTCCCGGGTGATCAGCGCGACCATCACGCCGTCGGCGTAGACGCCATACCCACCGAACATCCGGCGCGGCCGCACATCACCCAAGGGGGCCAGCAACTCGCAGACCATGGCGGCGAAGTCGCTGGTCCGGGCCGCCACGGGGCGCCTACTTCTTGCGGAACGCGTCGAGCGCCACGACCTCGCCCCGCTTCTCCTCGGCCGGGGCGCTGTCGGCCTCGTCCTTGCGGGCGGGCATCGCCTCGACCTCGGCGCCGTCCGCCGGCGGCGCCGGCTGGAACTGCAGCGCGAAGTTGACCGAGGGATCGGCGAAGGTGGCGATCGCCGCGAAGGGGATCACCAGGGTCTCGTGGTTGTTGTTGAAGCTCAACGTCACCGAGAATCCCGTCTCCGTCACCTCCAGCCCGTAGAACTGGAACTGCAGGACGATGGTCATTTCGTTGGGGTACTGGGCCCGGAGGTAATCGGGGACCTGCACGCCGGGAAAGCTGGTGCGGAATGTCAGGTAGAAATGGTGGTTTCCAGGCAGCCCGTTCTCGGCCACCTGCGACACGGCGTCGCGGACCACGCTGCGCAGGGCGGCTTCGACCATCCTGTCATAACGAAGCTGCTCTTTCGGCATCTGCGACGCGACTCCCGAGGCAATGTCCCAAACGAAGGAAGTGTGGGCCTTCTGTTGCTAGGCGGCCCACGAACCCCACCTTGAAGTGCTACCCCCAAGGGATTTGATTTCGATCACCTTACCGCATTACGCGGCGACGGCAACCGGAGCAACGTTGTCATTGGCAACTATTGCAATGGCCCGATAACGGCGGAACCATGCCGAGCGAAAATCCTGCCTTTACCACGCACGTCGATCCTGTTTCGCCCCCTCGAGGACCCTGCCGCCGTGCCGGAAGGCCGGCGGACGCGGGGTTTGGTGGAGGCGCCGGGTACCGCCCCCGGGTCCGTAACGCTTATTCCACAGAACGTTTATCGCCATAGTCGGTGCAACCGACGTCTAGGAATATAGAGCGGTGCGCAGCGCGATGAAAGGGGGGCGTCGCCACGCACCACGGAATTTTCGCTTCAGCGCCGTGGCGGACGGGGTAGAGTGCGCGCCGTCGAAGAGCGGAGTCCCCATGCCCATCACCCCCGAACAGCGCGCCGACATCGACCGGCTGCGCAGCGTCGAGAGCCCGACCCGGCGTGCCACCGTGCCGGCGCTCGAGGAGATCCTGTACGAGCCGCTGCCGGTGCTCGATCACGGCTTCGTGCGAGTCATCGACTACATGGGCGACGACGCCGCCGTGGTCCAGGCGGCGCGGGTGTCGTACGGCCGGGGCACCAAGCAGGTCAGCGAGGACGCCGGCCTCATCCGCTACCTGATGCGGCACCGCCATTCGACGCCGTTTGAGATGTGCGAGATCAAGTTCCACGTCAAGCTGCCGATCTTCGTGGCGCGGCAGTGGATCCGCCATCGCACGGCCAACGTCAACGAGTATTCGGCCCGCTATTCCATTCTCGACCGCGAGTTCTACGTGCCGGCGCCGGAACACCTCGGCGCCCAGGCGGTCAGCAACCGCCAGGGGCGCGGCGACGTGCTGGAGGGGGCCGAGGCGGAGCGGGTGCTGTCCTTGCTGCGCCAGGACGCCGAACAGTGCTACGCCCACTACGAGGAGATGCTGAACCTCGGCGCGGACGGCGCCCCTCTGGACCCGGCGCGCCAGGGCCTGGCGCGCGAGCTGGCGCGCATGAACCTGCCGCTCAACTACTACACGCAGTGGTACTGGAAGGTGGACCTGCACAACCTTCTGCACTTCCTGTCCCTGCGCGCCGACAGCCATGCCCAGTACGAGATCCGGGTCTACGCCGAGGCGATGCTGGAGGTCGCCCGGCGCTGGGTGCCGGCGGTCTATGACGCGTTCAGCGCGTACCGGATGGGCGGTGCCCATCTCTCCGAGGCCGGGCTGGCCACGGTGCGGCGGCTGCTCGCCGGCGAGGCGGTGACCCAGGAGGACAGCGGCCTGTCGAAGCGCGAGTGGCGCGAGCTGATGGACTCCCTCGGACGCGGGGGCTGATCGGCGTCTGAACCGCCGCCCCGGCCGGGGCGCGAGACGAACGGCAGGGGAGGGCGGCGATGACCGGCTCGGACGACACCCTTCACCGCCGGGGACTGGCCGCGGCCCAGCAGGGGCGCCTGGGAGAGGCGCGCGTCCTTCTGGAGCGGGCGGTCGCGTCGGGCGGGGCGGCATCCTGGCACGCCAACCTGGGGCTGGTCTGCGAATCCCTTGGGGATCGGCCGGCGGCCGCGCGCGCCTTCGCCGCGGCGCTGGTCCGCGCCCCGGAGCTTCAGGCGGCGCGCGAGGGGCTGCTGGAGGCGGCGGCGGCGCTGCGCTCGTCCGCGGCCTTCCGGGTGGCCTTGGCGGTGCACCCCGGCGACGCCGCGGCGTGGGCCAACCTGGGCGTGGTGCTGCGGGCCGAGGCGCGCCGGGACGCGGCGGCGGCCGGCTTCCGCCGCGCCATGGCACTGGACCCGACCTCCTGGGTGCACCCTTACAACCTCGGCAACGCGCTGGCCGAGTCCAACCGGCTCGAGGCGGCGGACGCCGCCTACCGCGCCGCCCTGGTGCGGGATCCGGCGCGCGCCGAGGCCCTCGCCAACCACGCCGCCAAGGCCCTGGCCCAGCAGGCCCGGATCGGCGAGGCGGTGGCCGCCGTCGACCGCGCCCTGGCCCTCCACCCCGCCGCCGACTCCCTTCACGCCATGCGGCTCTCGCTGCTGCAGTATGCCGACGGCACGACGGCCGACGCGATCGCCCGGGCGCACGCGGCGTGGGGCCGCCGACACCCGCGGCCGTCCGTCCCGGCGGTCGCGGCACCGGCGCCGCGGCTGAAGGTGGGCCTGGTGTCGCCGGACTTCCGGGCCCATCCCGTGGGCTACTTCGTCGAGCCGGTGCTGGCGGCGCTCGACCGCGCCGGAATCGCCCTGACCTGCTACGCCCACACCGCCAACCCCGACGCGACGACGGAACGGCTGCGCGGCCTCGCCGAGCGCTGGGTGTGGACGGCCGGGATGGACGACGACGCCCTCGACCGGGCGATCCGCGCCGACGGCATCCACGTGCTGGTCGACCTCGCGGGGCACACCTTCGGCAACCGGCTGCCGGTGTTCGCCCGCCGCCCGGCCCCGGTGCAGGCGACCTGGGCCGGGTACGTCGGCACCACCGGCCTGCCGGCCATCGACTATCTGATCTCGGATTCCCGCCAGAGCCCGCCGGGCGCCGAAGCCCTGGGGACCGAGGCCATCGCCCGGCTGCCCGACGCCTATGTGGTGTGGGCGCCGCCGGAGGCCGCGCCGCCGGTGGCGGCATCGCCGGCCGGCCGCCGCGGGCACGTCGCCTTCGGCTCCTTCAACGCCCTGCCCAAGCTGAGCGACGCGACCGTGGCGCTGTGGGCCGGCGTGCTGGCGGCGGTGCCCGGGGCGCGGCTGGCCCTGCGCACGCCGCCGCTCGGCGACCCCGCCACCGCGGCCCGGGTGACCGCCCGCTTCGCCGCCCGGGGCGTCGAGCCGCACCGCCTCGACCTGGCGGGAGGCGTGCCGCGCCAGGATCTTCTGGCGGCCTACGGCGGGGTCGACGTCGCCCTGGACCCGACGCCCTACGCCGGCGGGCTGACGACCCTGGAGGCCTTGTGGATGGGGGTGCCGGTGGTGACGCTGGCGGGAGAGCGGTTCTGTGGCCGCCACGCCCTCACCCATCTGGAGGCGGTCGGCCTCGGCGAGCTGGTGGCGGCGGACGCCGCCGGCTACGTGGCGCGCGCCGTGGCCCTGGCCGGCGACCCCGAACGGCTCGCCGCGCTGCGCGCCGGCCTGCGCGACCGGGTCATCGGGTCGCCGCTGTGCGACGGGGTGCGCTTCACCCGGGCCCTGGAGGCGGCGTGGCGGACCATGTGGCAGCGCCACGCCGAGGGCCTGCCGCCGGCCTCCTTCACGCTGGCCTTCGGCTAGGCTCGCGTTCGGCCAGGCCGGCGTTCGGTCAGGTTCCCGCCTCCTTCGCGCCGGTGGCCCACAGCAGGCCGAGGATGATCCCCTTGCAGCGCGGCAGCAGCAGCAGGGTCAGCACCAGCGCCAGGCTCGGCCACAGGGTGTAGTGCAGCCACATCGGCGGCGAATAGCTCTGCTCCACCGACAGCAGCAGGGGGATGACGATGTGGCCGACGATGAAGATCGTCATCCACGGTGGCGCGTCGTCGGCGCGCAGGTGGCCGTAGGCCTCGCCGCAGTGGGCGCAGCGCTCCACCGGCTTCAGGTAGCGGTGCAGCAGGCGGCCGCGGCCGCAGCACGGGCACTGCCCGGCGAAGCCGCGCAGCACGGCGCTGACCTTGGACCGCGGCTGGGTGATGGTGGTGGTGGTCATCGAAGCTCCCCTCGCACCGGCCGCGCGTCGGCCGGCCATCGCACAGCGGCACTGTAGGGTATTCGCGCATCGGCCGCACCCCCCGCGCGCGCGACGCTGCCGCGCCGGCGATGCGCGGCCTTGACGGGCCGTGTGACGGCGTCTAGGCCTGTCCGAATCGTCACGGCGCGCGCACCGCCGCCGGACCCGGCAACGAAAACGCTTCAAGAGGACGTGACATGCGGATTTCGCGCATCGTGCTGGCGGCGGCGCTCGGCGGCGCGCTGGCCGCGCCGGCCGTTCCGGCGATGGCCGACGACAAGGCCAAGACGGTGGCCATCACCGCCATCGTCGAGCACCCGGCGCTCGACGCCACCCGCGACGGCGTGATCGAGGCCCTGAAGGAGGCCGGGTTCACCCCCGGCGAAACCCTGACGGTCGCGTACCAGAGCGCCCAGGGCAACCCGGCGACGGCGGCGCAGATCGCCCGCAAGTTCATCGGCGAGCGGCCCGACGTCATCGTTCCCATCTCCACCCCCTCGGCCCAGGCCGTGGTCGCCGCCACCCGCGACGTCCCGGTGGTGTTCACCGCCGTCACCGACCCGGTCGGCGCCCAGCTCGTGCGCTCCATGGAGGCGCCGGGCGGCAACGTGACCGGGCTGTCGGACATGGCGCCGGTGGCCGAGCACGTCGCCCTCATCGCCGAGATCCTGCCGGGGGCGCGGACGCTGGCGGTGATCTACAACCCCGGCGAGCCGAACTCCGTCACCATGGTCGGCGCCTTCAAGGAGGCGGCGGTCGCCAAGGGGTTGGCGGTGGTCGAGGCGACCGCGACGAAGTCGGCGGACGTGCAGGCCGCCGGGCGCAGCCTGGTCGGCAAGGCCGACGCCGTCTACATCCCGCTCGACAACACCGTCGTCTCGGCCCTCGAGGCGCTGGTCCAGGTCGGCGTCCAGGCCGACCTGCCGGTGTTCTCCGCCGACACCGACAGCGTGGAGCGCGGCACCGCCGCCAGCCTGGGATTCGATTATTTCGAGCTGGGCAGGCAGACCGGCGCCGTGGTGGCGCGGGTCCTGAAGGGCGAGAAGCCGGGCGACATCGCGGTGCGCGTCGCCAGCGGCACCAACCTGGTGGTCAACCCGAAGGCGGCGGCGGCGATGGGCTTCACCATCCCGCAGAGCGTGATGGGCCGCGCCACCAAGGTGGTCGGGGAGTAAGCCGCGCACCATGAGCGAGATCGCCTTCTTCGGCGCGGTCGAGATCGGCCTCGTCTACGCCCTGGTGGCGCTGGGCGTCTTCCTGTCGTTCCGGGTGCTCGACTTCCCGGACCTCACGGTGGACGGAAGCTTTCCGCTGGGCGCCGCGGTGGCGGCGACCCTGATCGTCGCCGGCGCCGATCCCTGGCTGTCCAGCCTGCTGGCGGCGGTGGCCGGGGCCGCCGCCGGGCTGGTGACGGCGACGCTCAACGTGCGCTTCCGCATCCTCCACCTGCTGGCCTCGATCCTCACCATGATCGCGCTGTTCTCGGTCAATCTGCGGGTCATGGGGCGGCCCAACGTCGCCATCATCATGCAGGACACGGTGCTGACCCCGTTCTACGGGCTGGGCCTGCCCGATCACCTGCTGCGGCCGCTGTTCGTGGCCGTGGTGGTGGCGGTCGTGGTGGCGCTGCTGGCCCGCTTCCTGTCCAGCGAGTTCGGGCTGGCGATGCGCGCCACCGGCGTCAACGCCCGCATGGCGCGCGCCCAGGGCGTCGACACCGACCGGCACATCTACGCCGGCATGGCGCTGTCCAACGGGCTGGTCGGGCTGGCCGGGGCGCTGTTCGCCCAGACCAACGGCTTCGCCGACGTGACGACCGGGATCGGCACCATCGTGGTCGGGCTGGCCGCGGTGATCGTCGGCGAGACGGTGCTGCCGCTGCGCGGCCTGGCCTGGGCGTTGGTGGCCTGCGTGGTGGGGTCGATCCTCTACCGCCTGGCCGTGCAGCTCGCCTTGACCGCCGACGTGATCGGCCTCCAGGCCTCCGATCTGAACCTGGTCACCGCGGTGCTGGTGGCGGTGGCGCTGATCCTGCCGCAGATGCGCCTGCGCGCCGGCCGCGGCCGGGCGGGGAGGGCGAAATGATCGAGGTGACGGACCTCCACGTCCTGTTCGGCCGCGGCACGGCGCTGGAGAAGCACGCGCTGCGCGGCGTCGATCTGGTCATTCCCGAGGGCCAGTTCGTCACGGTGATCGGCTCGAACGGGGCCGGCAAGTCGACGCTGCTGGCGGCCCTGGCCGGGGATGCGCCGGCCGAGGCGGGGCGTGTCGCCATCGACGGGATCGACGTCACCCGCTGGCCGACGCCGCGGCGGGCGGCCCACGTCGCCCGGGTGTTCCAGGATCCGCTGGTGGGCAGCTGCGCGGCGTTGACCATCGAGGAGAACATGGCCCTGGCGGCGTCCCGTGGCCGCCGGCGTGGCCTGGGGGCGGCCCTGGGGCACGACCGCCGGGCCCGCTTCCGCGAGCGCATCGCCGGGCTGGGGCTGGGGCTGGAAAGCCGCCTGGGCGACCGCATGGGGTTGCTGTCGGGCGGGCAGCGCCAGGCGGTCAGCCTGCTGATGGCGACCCTGGCGGGCTGCAAGATCCTGCTGCTGGACGAGCACACCGCCGCCCTCGACCCGGCGACGGCCGATTTCGTGCTGGACCTGACGCGGCGAATCGTCGCGGAGAAGCGGCTGACGGCGCTCATGGTGACCCATTCCATGCGCCAGGCCCTGGACTGCGGCGACCGCACCTTGATGCTGCACGAGGGCCGCGTGGTGCTGGACGTCGCCGGCGACCAGCGCGCCGGCCTCGACGTGCCGCACCTGCTGGCCCTGTTCGCCCGGCAGCGTGGCGGCGGCGAGATCAGCGACGACGCGCTGCTGATCGGGTAGGGGCGGCGGCCGGGTCGGCCACCCCGTGGGGCGCGCGCTGGAGGCGCGGCCCCCCGGCCGTGTCACTGCACCACGAAGCGCGGCGCGCCGCGGCGCTGGCCGCTTGCCTTCTCCCACACCGTGGCGGCGATGGCGCGGTAGACCTTGGCGTGCGCGCCGTCGGGCTGCGAGACGACGATCGGCTGGCCCGCGTCGGAGGTCTCGCGGATGGCGATGTCCAGCGGGATCTCGCCGAGGAAGTCGGTGCCCAGCGCCTCCGCCTCCTTGCGCGCCCCGCCGTGGCTGAAGATGTCGGAGCGGTGGCCGCAGTTGGGGCAGCAGAAATAGCTCATGTTCTCGACGATGCCGAACACCGGCACGTCGACCTTGCGGAACATGTTCAGCCCCTTGCGGGCGTCGAGCAGGGCGATGTCCTGGGGGGTGGAGACGATCACCGCGCCGGCCAGCGGCACTTGCTGGGCCAGGGTGAGCTGGGCGTCGCCGGTGCCCGGCGGCATGTCGACCACCAGCACGTCGAGCTCGCCCCAGTTGACGTCCGCCAGCATCTGCTGGATCGCGCTCATCACCATCGGTCCACGCCAGATCATCGGCGTGTCCTCGGGCACCAGGAACCCCATCGACATCACCTTGATGCCGTAATTCTCCATGGGTTCCAGGATCTTGCCGTCATGGCTGGTGGGCCGGCCCTGGATGCCCATCATGCGCGGCATGGACGGCCCGTAGATGTCGGCGTCGAGGAGGCCCACGGACTGCCCGTTGGCGGCCAGCCCCAGGGCCAGATTCACCGCCGTGGTGGACTTGCCCACGCCGCCCTTGCCCGAGGCGACGGCGACGATCGCCTTGACCCCCGGCACCGGCTTTTTGGCGGGCTGTGCCTGGCCGTGCCCGTGGCCGGGCCCGTGCGCGTGGCCGTGGCCGGCCGGCTGGGCCGGGGGCTGCGCCGCCGGCCCGGCGCGGTGGGCGGTGAGCACGGCGGTGACCGAGGTCACGCCGGGCAGCGCGTTGACCGCCTTCTCCGCGGCGTGGCGCATGGGTTCGGCCTGGGCGCCGCGCGCCGGGTCGACCTCGATGGAAAATGCGACGTTGCCGTCGCGTACTGCCAGGCCGGACAACATGTTCAAGGACACGATATCCGCCCCGCGATCGGGGTCCACGACGGACCGGAGCGCGTCGAGAACCTGTTCCTCAGTGACCTTCGCCATGGTTGAAAACTCCGGCTTCTTCCCGATATTGGCGGATAACCGTCGGAATCGTTGCGAGCGCCAACGGCGGTCGCACTATAGTGCGGGCCGGCGACAATGGTAAAGAGACCGGGTATGCCGGCGATCGAGAGAGCACAAGGGGACTGACAGGAATGCCGTGGAGCAATCAGGGTGGGGGCGGCGGCGGCGGCCCCTGGGGACCGCCACCGGGCGGTGGCGGTGGTGGCCAGAATCCGTGGGGACGGCCGTCAGGCGGCGGTGGCGGCGGGGGGCCCCAGCCCCCCGACCTTGAAGACCTGCTGCGCCGCAGCCAGGACAGACTGAAGCGGGCGATGCCCGGCGGCTTCGGCAGCGGCCGGGGCATCGGCATCGTCGTCGTGGTGCTGGCGGCCATCTGGGGCCTCAGCGGCATCTACCGCGTCGAGCCCGACGAGCAGGGCGTCGTCATGCGCTTCGGCGAATGGGTCGACACCACCCAGCCCGGCCTGCGCTACCACTGGCCGGCCCCCGTCGAGACGGTCTTCACCCCCAAGGTGACGCGCGTCAACCGCATCGAGATCGGCTACCGCTCCGCCGGCAGCGGGCGCAGCGGCGACCGCGACGTCAGCGACGAATCGCTGATGCTGACCGGCGACGAGAACATCGTCGACATCGACTTCACGGTGTTCTGGCTGATCAAGGACGCCGGCGAGTACCTCTTCAAGATCCGCGACCCCGAGGGCACGGTGAAGAAGGCGGCCGAGAGCGCCATGCGCGAGGTGATCGGCCGCACCGACCTCCAGCCGGCCCTGACCGAGGCCCGCCAGCAGATCGAGCAGCAGACCGAGCAGCTCCTGCAGGCCATGCTCGACGAGTACCAGTCGGGCATCGAGGTCACCCAGGTCCAGCTCCAGAAGTCCGATCCGCCGGGGCCGGTCATCGACGCCTTCAACGACGTGCAGCGCGCCCGCGCCGACCGCGAGCGCCTGCGCAACGAGGCCGAAGCGTACCGCAACGACATCATCCCGCGCGCCCGAGGCGAGGCCGAGCGACTGATCCAGGAGGCGTCGGCCTACCGCGAGGAGACGGTCAGCCTGGCCCAGGGTGACGCCCAGCGCTTCTCGAAGGTCTACGACGCCTATTCCCGGGCCAAGGACGTGACGGCGCGCCGCCTCTACCTGGAGACGATGGAACAGATCCTGAGCGGCGCCAACAAGGTGATCATCGACTCCGACGTCCAGGGCGGGCAGGGGGTCGTGCCGTACCTGCCGCTCAGCCAGTTGCAGCCGCCCGGCGCCGCGCCGGCGGTGCCCAAAGCGTCGCCGCGCACGCAGTGAGGAGCACATCATGAACCGGAACCTCCTCATCGCCGGCATCGTCGTCATCGTGCTGGCCATCATCGCCTCGGCGTCGCTGTTCACCGTCAACGAGGCCGAGCAGGGCCTGGTGGTCCGCCTCGGCGAGCCGCGCCGGGTGATCCAGGAGCCGGGCCTCAAGGCCAAGGTGCCCTTCATCGAGAACGTGGTGATGATGGACCGCCGCGTGCTCGATCTCGACCCGCCCGTCGAGCAGGTGATCCTGGCCGACCAGAAGCGCCTCGACGTCGACGCCTTCGCGCGCTACCGCATCGTCGATCCCCTGAAGTTCTTCCAGACCGCCGGGTCGGAGGCGGTGGCCGAGACGCGGCTCAACACCATCGTCAACTCGTCGCTGCGCCGGGTGCTCGGCAGCGTCACCCTGCTCGCCATCCTGTCCGACGAGCGCGCCCGCGTGATGAACGACATCCGCGACCAGGTGAATGACGAGGCCCAGCGCTTCGGGCTGCTGATCGTCGACGTGCGCATCCGGCGTGCCGACCTGCCGGAGGAGACCAGCCAGGCGATCTTCGCCCGGATGCGCTCCGAACGCGAACGCGAAGCTTCGGAAGCCCGCGCCCAGGGTCAGGAGCAGGCCCAGCAGATCCGGTCGCGGGCCGAGCGCGAGCGCACGGTGATCCTCGCCGAGGCGCAGCGCGACTCGCAGATCCTGCGCGGCGAGGGCGACAACCAGGCGTTCCAGATCATCGCCGAGGCGACCTCGGCGGATCCGGAGTTCTACGCCTTCTACCGCTCGCTCGAGGCCTACCGGAAGGCGCTGAACCAGGACGACACCACGCTGGTGCTGTCGCCCAAGGGGGATTTCTTCCGCTTCTTCGGCAACGGCACCGTGGGCATCGGGGCGAACGAGTCGCCGCGCTCCGCCGAGGCGCCGGCGGCCGTCCCGGCGGCCCCCGCGGCGTCCACCGCTGCGGCTTCCGAGACGCCGGCCTCCGGGCCGGCCGGCAGCCCGGCGGCGCCCGCTTCGGCCGCGGCCTCCCCGGCGCCGGTGGCCCCGGCGGCGGCCACGGAGGCCGACGCTCCGGCGGCGGCGACCTCGGCGGATGACGCCGCCGCCGGTGGCACGCCCGACGCCGCCCCGGCGACCGCCGTGCGCTGATCGGACGGCCGGCGCGCCGTGGCGCGCCGATCCGGCGCCCGCCCGCCCCTCGCCGCGCGAGGGGCGGGCGGGCGCCGCCCGTTTCCCGCCACCCCCACGCTGAGACCGGTCGACCATGAACGATCTGTGGACGGCACTGGCCCTGCTGCTGGTGATCGAGGGCACGCTGTACGCCCTTTTTCCCGGTCCGATGCGCCGGGTCATCGCCGAGGCGCTGACCCGGTCCGAAGGGCAGCTGCGCACCGGCGGGCTGCTGGCGGTGGTCGCGGGGGTGGCGATGGTGTGGATGCTGCGCGGGGCATAGCGGCCGCGCCTTTTTTCGACCATACTCGTCTCCGCATACTCGGCACACCCAACCTGGGGCGGAGCGGTGGGCAAGCCACGCTTGAAGCGGCGAGCGCCGCGCCCCGCATCCGCTCTCCGGGCCGGATCACCGATCCGGTGTGGGGGTGCCGCGACCGCGCCCCGAGGGGGTGCGGCGGCGTACGAGGCAGGGAGACGAGCCCAGTGAACCGCATACGACAGTTCGTGAACGCCGCCGCCGGGGCGGCCCACGTTGCCACCCGGGGCCGGCGGGTGGGCCCCGTGGGTCGGGCGGCGATTCTTCCGGTCGCCGCCGCCCTCCTGTGGGCCGCGGCGGGGGCGCTCAGCGCCCCGGCCATGGCGCAGGCCCAGCCCGCTCCGGCGAGCTTCGCGGACTTGGCCGAGCGGCTGCTGCCGGCGGTCGTCAACATCTCCACCAGCCAGACCGCGCCGCAGAACGGCCCCGGCGGCGCCCCGGGCGCGCGCCCGGAGATCCCGCAGTTCCCGCCGGGCTCGCCGTTCGAGGAGTTCTTCAAGGACTTCTTCGACCGCAACCAGCAGCCCGACGCGCCGCCGCGGCGCGCCACGTCGCTCGGCTCCGGCTTCGTCATCGACGCCACCGACGGCTACGTCGTCACCAACAACCACGTCATCCAGGACGCCGACGAGATCACCGTCATCCTCCAGGACGACACCAACATCAAGGCGGAGCTGGTCGGCCGCGACCCCAAGACCGACCTCGCGCTGCTGAAGATCGCGACGTCGCACCCGCTCACCGCCGTTCCCTTCGGCGACAGCGACGCGATGCGGGTCGGCGACTGGGTGGTGGCGATCGGCAACCCGTTCGGCCTGGGCGGGACGGTCACCGCCGGCATCATCTCGGCGCGCCAGCGCGACATCAACGCGGGCCCCTACGACGACTTCCTGCAGACCGACGCCTCGATCAACCGCGGCAATTCGGGCGGGCCGATGTTCAACCTGAACGGCGAGGTCATCGGCATCAACACGGCGATCTTCTCGCCGTCGGGCGGCTCGGTCGGCATCGGCTTCGCCATTCCCGCCAACCTCGCCAAGACCGTCGTCAACCAGCTCAAAGAATACGGCCGCACCCGGCGTGGCTGGCTCGGCGTGCGCATCCAGGCGGTCACCCCGGAGATCGCCGAGAGCCTGGGCCTGAGCGAGGCTCACGGCGCCCTGGTCGCGTCGGTCACGCCGGGCGGGCCGGCGGCCGCGTCCGGGATCGAGGCGGGCGACGTCATCACCACCTTCAACGGCCGCAAGATCGAGGAGATGCGCCGTCTGCCGCGGGTCGTGGCGGAGACGCCGATCGACCGCGACGTGCCGGTCGAGGTGTGGCGCCGGGGCAAGGCGGAGCAGTTCCAGGTCAAGGTGGGCGAACTCGAGGCGGCCGAGGAATCGGGGCTGCTGGCGGCGACCCCGGGGGAATCCCCGTCCGACGCCCCGGCGGCGGCCAGCAGCGAGGCGCTGGGGCTGACGCTCTCCGGCATCTCGCCGGAGCTGCGCCAGCAATACGGCCTCAAGCCGGAGCTGAACGGCGTGGTCGTCACCGACGTCAAGGCCGGCTCGGCCGCCGCGGAGAAGGAGCTGCGCCCCGGCGACGTCATCGTCGAGGTGGGCCAGGAGGAGGTCACCGACCCGGCGGCGCTGACCGCCAAGGTCCAGCAGGCCCGCGAGCAGGGCAAGAAGTCGGTGCTGCTGCTGATCGACCGCCAGGGCGACCTGCGCTTCGTGGCGTTGCCGCTGGGCCAGGGCTGATCGGGCGCAACGCGACAAAGGCCCCGGCGAGGCGCGTCGCCGGGGCCTTTTTGCGTGCAACCGCCGCGCGGAACGGGGGGATGGCGGGGATCAGGCGCCGCGCAGCTTGCGCCAGGCCATGCCACCGACCAGCAGCGTGACGCCGGCCCCCTCGACGAGGCGGAACAGCAGGCCGGCGTCGGCCACCGTCTGCAGCGCCGGGTGGGCCCGCACCTCCTCCGCGGTGGCGGCGACCGAGGTGGCGAGGCGCTCGGCCTGGACCCGGGCGTCGATGGCGAGGAGTTCGGCTTCGCTCCAGACGCGGTCGGCGCCCGCGCCGACCCGGGTCAGCGTCGGCTCGGCCATCGCCGACACCGCCGCCGCGGTCGGGCCGAGCGCGTCGGCCGCCGCCTCTGTCGCCGCGTCCACCGCCGGTGCCACTGCGTCGGTGAGATCGCGCACCACCGGCGCCACCACGGAGCCCGCCGCCGCCGCGGCGGCGTCGGCACCGTCGGAGAGCGTCCGCCAGGCGTCGACCGCGTGGTCGGCGGCGCGTTCCCGCAAGCTCGGCTGCGGCACGTAGATCTCGTCCTCGAGCGGGATGAGGTGGCCGTGGGCGAAGTCGCCGTCCTGGGCCAGGGCGGGCAGCGCGCTCAGGCCGAGGGCGCCGGCGGCGAGAAGCGCGGGCAGGCGGATGGGACGGCGCATGAGGATCTCCATCGCGCGGACGAGCGGATCAAGCCCGGACCCTACCACCGCGGGGGGAGGGGCGGTCAATCCGCGGCGCGGGAAAACAGCCTCATGACTCCACAATGTCCGCGCTGCGGTAGCCTTGGGCGTAGAGCAGGGCGGTGAGGTCGCCGTGGTCCACCCGGGCGCGCGCCTCCGCCGCCACCGCCGGCTTGGCGTGGAAGGCGACGCCGAGCCCGGCCGCCAGCAGCATCGGCAGGTCGTTGGCGCCGTCGCCGACGGCCAGGCTGGCGCTCACCGGCACCCTCCGGGCCGCGGCGTAGCGGACCAGCGCCTGCAGCTTGCTGTCCTTGTCCAGGATCGGCTCGGCGGGGCGCCCGGTGAGCACGCCCTCTTCCACCTCCAGGTCGTTGCCCTGGTCGTCGTCGAAGCCGATCCAGTCGCGCACCCGCCCCGTGAAGCAGCGGAATCCCCCCGACACCAGGACGCAGTGGGCGCCGTCGGCGCGCATGGTGGCGACCAGCGCCCGGGCGCCCGGCATCAGTTCGGCCCGCGCCCACACGTCGTCGAGGACGGCGGCCGGCAGGCCCTTCAGCAGGGCGACCCGCTCCCGCAAGGCCTCCTTGAAATCGATCTCGCCGTTCATGGCGCGGGCGGTGATGGCGGCGATGCGGTCCTTCATGCCGACGTAGTCGCCCAGCTCGTCCAGCATCTCCTGGCGGATGATGGTGGATTCCATGTCGGCGACCAGCAGGCGCTTGCGGCGGTCGGCGAGGCCCTGGGCGATGGTGTCCACCGGGCGCCCGGCCAGGGCGTGGCGGGCGGCCGCGTCCGCCTGTTCCGGCACCAGGCCGGCGAAGGCGAGATCGCAGGCGGTGGCCGGGGCGAGCCAGTCGGGCGGGGCGACGTCGGCGCCGATGCCTTCGAGGGCGGCGCGAACCGCGTGCACCGCCGCGTCGTCCAGCGGCGTGGCGGGGGCGGCGATCAGGGTGAGGACGGCGTTCATCGGCAGGCTTCCGGCGGGGGTGGGACGCGCTGCTCCCTACCACAGCCCCGCGGCCGGGGCCAACGGTGCTGCGCGCCGCTGGCGGGGCGGGGCTGTTCGCCCTGGAAGGGGCCCACCAGACTCCGTACAAACGCCCTGCCGACGGCGGCACACGAAGGAGGGCAGCATGGGGACGGGCGCCGACGCCCCGGTCATCGTCATCGGCGGACCCACCGCATCAGGCAAGTCGGCCATGGCCGTCGATCTGGCGCGGGAGTTCGGCGGCGGCGTGGTGAACGCCGACAGCATGCAGCTCTACCGGGAGCTGGACGTGCTCACCGCGCGCCCCGGCGCCGAGGAGCTGGCGCGGGCGCCCCACGCGCTCTACGGCGTGCTGGGCGCGGCCGAACGGGGCACGGCGGCACGCTGGCGCGACCTGGCGCTGGACGCCATCGCCGCCGTCCACGCCCGCGGTGGCGTGCCCGTGGTGGTCGGCGGCACCGGATTCTATCTGCGCACCCTGATGGAAGGGCTGTGCGCGGTGCCGGCGGTCCCCGACGCGGTGCGGGCCGCGGCCCGCGCCCGGCTGCGCGCGCTGGGGGGGGAGGCGTTCCGGGCCGAGCTGGTGGGCCGCGACCCCGCCGCGGCGCGACTCAGCGCCGGCGACACGACGCGCCTGACCCGCGCCTGGGAGGTCGTCGAGGCCACGGGCCGCGCGCTCTCCGACTGGCAGAGCGAGGCCGCCGAAGGGGCACCGCCCGGGCTGTCGTTCCTGGTGATCACCATCGACCCGCCGCGGCCCGACCTCTACGCCGCCGGTGACGGGCGTTTCCTGGCGATGATGGAGCGCGGCGCGCTCGACGAGGTCCGGGGCCTCGAGGCGCTGGGCCTCGACCCGGAGCTGCCGGCGATGAAGGCGCTGGGGGTGCCAGAGCTGCGCCGCCTCCTGCACGGCGACCTCGACCACGCGGCCGCCGTGGCGTTGGCCCAGCGGGCGACGCGCCGCTACGCCAAGCGGCAGGTGACCTGGTTCCGTCACCAGCTCGCCGAGCGCCCGCCCCCCTCCGCACGGCATGGCAGCCATACCATTTCTTCCCTCTATTTTCCGCAGCGGCGCGATGACATTCTTCGCTTGGCCGCACGGTCGTTGCGCGGTTGACCCTCAGGAGGAAGCAAAGTGACGTTTGAGTGGGGTGATCTCTTCGCCGGGCGCATCGCCGGCATGGCGGCCTCGGAAATCCGGGAATTGCTGAAGTTGATCGAGCGGCCCGAGATCATCTCGTTCGCCGGCGGGATTCCCGACCCCGACCTGTTTCCCTCCGCGGCCATCGCGCGCGCCTACGAGACGATCTTCCAGTCCAACGCCGGCGCCGGCGGGGCGCTGCAGTACACCATCAGCGAAGGCTACACGCCGCTGCGCGAATGGATTATCGGCCACATGGCGCGCAAGGGTGTGCCGGTCGCGCTCGACGAGGTGCTGGTGACCAGCGGCTCGCAGCAGGCCCTCGACTTCGTCGGAAAGCTGCTGATCGGCCCGGGCGACCTGGTGGCGGTGACCAAGCCGACCTATCTCGGCGCGCTGCAGGCGTTCTCCCCCTACGAGCCGTGCTACGTCTCCATCGCCATGGACGACGAGGGGCCGGTGCTGGACGACCTCGAGGCGGCCCTGGTGGCACGCCCGAAGTTCCTCTACCTCGTCCCCGATTTCCAGAACCCCAACGGCATCACCGTGTCGGCGGCGCGGCGCGAGGCCATCGTCGCCCTGTGCGCCGCCGCCGGGGTGCCGGTCGTCGAGGACGCGGCCTACAGCGAGCTGCGCTACGACGGCGACCCGCTGCCCTCCCTGGCGGCGATCGACGCGGCGCGCAACGGCGGGGCGCCGGCGGCCGTCATCCACTGCGGCTCCTTCTCGAAGACCGTGGTTCCGGCGCTGCGGGTGGGCTGGGTGTCGGCGCCGCGCGAGGTCGTCAACCGGCTGGTGCTGATGAAGCAGGCGGCCGACCTCCACACCTCGACCATCAACCAGATCGTCATGCACGACGTGGTGTCGCAGATCTACGACGCCCATGTGAAGCGCCTGCGCGTCGCCTACAAGGAGCGCCGCGACGCCATGCTGGAGGCGCTCGAGGCGCACATGCCCCCGGGCATCCGCTGGACGCGGCCCCAGGGTGGCATGTTCGTGTGGATCGAGCTGCCGGAGGGGCAGTGCGGCGTCGCCCTGCTGGACCGCGCCATCCGCGAGGCCAACGTCGCCTTCGTTCCCGGCGCGGCCTTCTTCGCCGACCGGTCCGGCGCCAACACCATCCGCCTCAGCTTTTCCGCCAGCAAGCCCGAGCGCATCCGCGAGGGCGTGCGCCGCATCGCCGGCCTGCTGGAGACGGTGGCCGTCTGAGATGTTGCCGAGGATGCGTAATATGTGCAAAGGGTGCGGCAAGAATCCTTTGCGATAATTCGCAAAAACGGTTGACCGCACCGCCGCACATCCACTAGGGTCTCGCTCCCGGCCCTGCGGAAGGGGGTAACCCTTTGTTTTCCCTGCCAACAGGTCGCGGAGCGGAACGGAGCGAATGGGCCGCCTGAGACACGCGGCCAGCAACGAAGGTCGAAACCGATGCCCGAACAGAAGCTGACCGGCGCGCAGATCGTCATCAAGGCCCTGAAGGACCAGGGTGTGGACGTCATCTTCGGCTATCCCGGCGGCGCCGTACTTCCCATCTACGATGCCCTGTTCCAGCAGAACGACCTTCGCCACGTCCTGGTACGTCACGAGCAGGCGGCCGTCCACGCCGCCGAGGGCTACGCCCGCTCCACCGGCAAGGTGGGGGTGGTGCTGGTGACCTCGGGCCCCGGGGCCACCAACGCGGTGACCGGCCTGCTCGACGCCCTGTGCGATTCCATTCCCATCGTCTGCCTGTCCGGCCAGGTGCCCACCCACCTCATCGGCAACGACGCCTTCCAGGAGGCGGACACCACCGGCATCACCCGGCCCTGCACCAAGCACAACTACCTGGTGAAGGACCCGGACAAGCTGGCGCGTACCCTGCACGAGGCGTTCTACGTCGCCCGCACCGGGCGGCCCGGCCCGGTGGTGGTCGACCTGCCCAAGGACGTGCAGTTCGCCGACGGCGTCTACGAGCCGCCGACCGAGGTGAAGCACAAGACCTACCGCCCGCAGGTGACGCCCGACCTCGCCCGGATCGAGGAGGCGGTGGAGCTGATGGCCGGCGCCAGGCGGCCGGTGTTCTACACCGGCGGCGGTGTCGTCAACGCCGGGCCGGCGGCGGCCGCGCGGCTGACCGAGTTGGTGCGGCTGACCGGGTTCCCGATCACCTCGACGCTGATGGGGCTGGGCGCGTTCCCCGCCTCCGACGAGCGGTGGCTCGGCATGCTCGGCATGCACGGCACCTACGAGGCCAACCTCGCGATGTACAATTGCGATGTGATGATCAACCTGGGCGCCCGCTTCGACGACCGCGTCACCGGCAAGCTGTCGGAGTTCGCGCCGGGCTCCAAGAAGATCCACGTCGACATCGACCCGTCCTCGATCAACAAGAACGTGGCGGTGGACATCCCCATCATCGGCGACTGCGGCCATGCCCTGGAGGCGATGATCCGGGTGTGGACGGACAAGCGCAAGCAGGCCGACGCCGCCGCCTTGAAGCAGTGGTGGGGGCAGATCGCCGAATGGCGGGCCCGCAACTGCCTCAACTACAACCGCACCGAGACGGTGATCAAGCCGCAGTACGCGCTGGAGCGGCTGCGCGAATACCTCAAGGGCAAGGACTTCTACATCACCACCGAGGTGGGCCAGCACCAGATGTGGGCGGCCCAGTTCCTGCCCTTCGACCAGCCCAACCGCTGGATGACGTCCGGCGGCCTCGGCACCATGGGCTACGGCCTGCCGGCGGCGATCGGTGCCCAGATCGCCCACCCCGACTCCATCGTGGTCGACATCTCCGGCGAGGCGTCGTTCCTCATGAACATGCAGGAGATCGGCACCGCCGTGCAGTACCGCGCGCCGGTCAAGATCTTCATCCTGAACAACAAGTACATGGGCATGGTGCGGCAGTGGCAGGAGCTGCTGCACGGCTCGCGCTACTCCGAGAGCTACTCCGAGGCGCTGCCGGACTTCGTCAAGCTGGCGGAGGCCTGGGGCTGTGTCGGGCTGCGCGCCGAGACGGTGGCCGACGTCGACCGCGTCATCGAGCAGATGATGGCGGTCCGCGACAAGCCGGTGATCGTCGACGTCTGCGTCGATCCCAAGGAGAACTGCTTCCCGATGATCCCGGGCGGCAAGGCGCACAACGAGATTCTCTTCGGACCGGAGGAGAACCCGGCCGACGCCACGCCGGAAGACGGCATGGTGCTGGTGTAAGACCAAGATTCTGGCGGAGATCCGTGTCGTGGAAGAGAGAATCGAAAAGCACACCATCGCCGTGCTGGTGGACAACGAACCGGGCGTGCTGGCCCGCGTCATCGGCCTGTTCTCGGGGCGCGGCTACAACATCGAAAGCCTGACGGTGGCCGAGGTGGACAACGCGAGCCACCTCTCGCGCATCACCCTGGTGACCTCGGGCACCCGGATGATCATCGAGCAGATCAAGGCCCAGCTCGACCGCCTGGTGCCGATCCACCGGGTCCGCGACCTCACCGACGAGGGGCCGTGCGTCGAGCGCGAGCTGGCCCTGGTGAAGGTGGGCGGGACCGGGGAGCGCCGCATCGAGGCGCTGCGCCTGGCCGACATCTTCAAGGCGGAGGTGGTCGACGCCACCCTCACCTCCTTCGTCTTCGAGCTGACCGGCACCACCGGCGAGGTCGACGAGTTCATCGGCCTGATGAGCCAGCTCGGCCTCGTGGAGACCAGCCGCACCGGTGTGCTCGCCATGTCGAAGGGCCAGGGCGGCTTCTGAGCGCCCCCGCGGCGGTCCGTTGCGGACCGCCGCCGGCCCGCGTGGCCGCGGCATGCGCCGGGTCGGCGGCACCATTGTCCCGGCGGTCAACGGAAGCGGCGGCGAACCGCTTGACGCGGCGCCGCCGCCGACGGATTAATGCGGCCGAGCCCGCCAACCGGCAAGAACCGAACCAGCAATCCAGCAATCCCCTAAGGAACCACCACCATGCGCGTCTACTACGATCGTGATGCCGACGTGAACCTGATCAAGGGCAAGAAGGTCGTCATCGTCGGCTACGGCAGCCAGGGTCACGCCCACGCCAACAACCTCCGCGACAGCGGCATCAAGGACGTGCGGGTGGCGTTGCGTCCCGGTTCGGCCAGCGCGCAGAAGGCCGAGGGCGCCGGATTCACGGTCATGAACCCGGCCGAGGCGGCGGCCTGGGCCGACGTGGTGATGATCCTCACCCCCGACGAACTGCAGGCCGACCTCTACCGCGACAGCCTCGCCGCGAACCTCAAGGAGGGTGCGGCGCTGGTCTTCGCCCACGGCCTGAACGTCCACTTCAACCTGATCGAGCCGCGCGCCGACCTCGACGTGTTCATGATCGCGCCCAAGGGCCCGGGCCACACCGTGCGCGGCGAGTACCAGCGCGGCGGCGGCGTTCCCTGCCTGGTGGCGGTCCACCAGAACGCCTCGGGCAACGCGCTCGACATCGCGCTGTCCTATGCCTCGGCGATCGGCGGCGGCCGCGCCGGCGTCATCGAGACGACCTTCAAGGAGGAGTGCGAGACCGACCTGTTCGGCGAGCAGGCGGTGCTGTGCGGCGGCCTGACCCACCTGATCCAGGCCGGCTACGAGACGCTGGTGGAAGCCGGCTACGCCCCGGAGATGGCCTATTTCGAGTGCCTGCACGAGGTGAAGCTGATCGTCGACCTCATGT
Organism: Azospirillum sp. NS33; assembly: GCF_059703765.1. NCBI lineage: Bacteria > Pseudomonadati > Pseudomonadota > Alphaproteobacteria > Rhodospirillales > Azospirillaceae > Azospirillum > Azospirillum sp. NS33. Next base: position 40,855 of record NZ_BAAKJB010000007.1, read on the forward strand.
ACGAGGGCGGCATGGCCAACATGCGCTACTCCATCTCCAACACCGCCGAGTTCGGCGACTACAAGACCGGCCCGCGGGTCATCACCGCGGAGACGAAGGCCGAGATGAAGCGCGTGCTGGACGACATCCAGTCCGGCCGCTTCACGCGCGACTGGATGCTCGAGTGCAAGGCCGGCCAGCCGAGCTTCAAGGCGATCCGCCGCCGCCATGCCGAGCACTCCATCGAGCAGGTCGGCGAGAAGCTGCGCGCCATGATGCCGTGGATCGCCGAGCGCCGCCTGGTCGACAAGGCCAAGAACTGAGTGATGCGGTCCGCCGCCCTCCGCCGCGCCGAGCGGGGCGGGGAGGGCGGCGCGTTGCGGACCGGCGGCCGCCCCGGGGGCGTCAGCACCCGGAGCGAGGCAGCGCCTCCAACTGGTCCAGAACGGCGTCGACGGTGAAGTCGCCGTAGTCGATCTGCATCGATTCGGCGACCCCGTTGCCCAGCAGGCGCAGGCTCATCTCGTACTCCGGCTGCGCCGCCTCGCTGCCCAGCGGGAAGAACGCCATACGCACGGGCCACCCGCCGACCCCCTTCAACAGGTTGTCCGCCACCGCCGAGGTGGCCGTGGTCGGCTTGCCGATCACCGCGCTGACCTCGGTGGCGCCCTCCGCGTCGGCCCCGTCGAACACCGGCCGGTTCAGCAGCACGTCGCCCGCCGAGGCGTGCTCCATGAGGGCGATGGTGTGGGCGGTGGGGAACATGGTTCCCGGCGGCAGCGTCATCTCCTGCTCCTCGGGCGCGTTGAAGGTGGCGGTGCCGCCAGCGGGGATGTCCAGGCGTGCGGACCCCCGGACCTCCTCGTCCAGCTCGCCGTTGATCAGCTTGCGCACGCTGAAGCGATAGCGGGAGCCGTCCTTGGTTTCCCAGGTGGTGTAGGTCGTCGCCATCGTCGTCTCGTCGCCTTCGGCGTAGACGAAGCGGAGCTGGAAGCGCTGCTGGGTCGTCCACCCCTCGCAGGCGTCGGCCCATTCGAACATCATGACGCCGCTGACGTCCGCGACCTTGCTGCTGTTGCGCGCCTTGAGCAGCGACATCTTGTAGAGCGCGCGGTGCGGCAGGATCTCGGGCGCGGCCTGGGCGGCGGTCGCCAGCGTGCCGGCGGTCGCGGGCAGGCCAAGCGCGGCGAGGACGGCGACGGCGGCGGCCCGGGCGAGCGGGCGCGGGCGGCAGGCGGGGCGGCGGTTCGTCGGGGTGGCATCCACGGTCGGTGCGGCCTATGAATCGAGATCGGGTCTTCGGGATAATGGGCGCTTTCGCGGTCGAGCGAAAGCGTTGGCGACGCCGTTGCGGCCAGCAGGGGGACGATCATGGGATGTGGTGCGGGGACGGCGAGGCCGGTTCTGGTGGTGACGCGGCGACTTCCCGACGCCGTCGAGGCGCGGGCGGCGCGCGACTTCGACGCTCGTCTCAACCCCGACGACGCGCCGCAGACGCCGGAGACGCTGGCGACCCGGACGGCCGGGGCCGACGCGGTCCTGTGCTGCCCCGCCGACCGCGTGGACGCGGCGGCGATCGCCGCCCTGCCGGCCAGCGTGCGCGTCATCGCCACCTTCTCCGTCGGCACCGATCACATCGACCTGGCGGCGGCCACGGCGCGGGGCATCCGGGTCACCAACACCCCGGACGTGCTGACCGAGGCCACGGCCGACCTGGCCATGCTGCTGATGCTGGGCGCGGCGCGGCGCGCCTCGGAGGGGGAGCGGCTGCTGCGCGGCGGCGGCTGGACGGGATGGACGCCGACCCAGCTCATGGGAACCCACCTCGGCGGCAAGCGGCTCGGCATCTTCGGCATGGGGCGGATCGGCCGGGCGGTGGCTCTGCGGGCCCGCGCCTTTGGCATGGACGTCCACTACGCCGGGCGCGGCCGGCTGCCGCCCGATCTGGAGCGGGGAGCCGTCCACCACGCCGACGCCAACGCCATGCTCGCGGTGGCCGACGTGCTCTCGCTCCATTGCCCGGCGACTCCGGACACGCGGCGCTGGCTCGATGCCGGGCGCATCGCGCGGCTGCCGCCGGGGGCGATCGTGGTCAACACGGCCCGCGGCGCCATCGTCGACGACGACGCGCTGATCGGCGCCCTGCGCAGCGGCCGGGTGGCCGCGGCCGGTCTGGACGTCTTCGCCAACGAACCCGACCTCCACCCGGGCTACCGGAGCCTCGACAACACGTTCCTGTTGCCGCACCTCGGCAGCGCCACCGTGGAGACCCGCACCGCCATGGGGTTCCGGGCCCTCGACAACCTCGACGCGTTCTTCGCCGGGCGGCCCCTGCCGGACCCCGTCGCCTGAGCGGCGACGGATTTTCCTAGCGCGACCGCCAACCCCGGCAGTTCCTGCCGGGTCGGCCACGCATCCCGGCGCATCCCGGCCGGGCGGTCCGGCCGCAAGGCCTTGGAATCCTTGGGAACAGCGGGTGGCATGGGCGTTGCTAATCCTTGGTCGTGAGAGCGTGCACCCGCCACGTCCGCCGAGGAGCCGAGCCATGACCGTCCAAGCCCCCATCCGCGTCGTCCTGGAGGGTATCCCCGTCGCCACCGCCAGCCTGCGGTCGCCGGGATTGGCGCGGCTGGCCGACGGCGAGGCCTGGCAGCTCCACGATGCGCTGGCCCGGCTGGCCGAGGCCAAGGACCTGATCGAGCAGCAGCAGGAGCGCATCGCGTTCCTCGAAGGCCTGACCATGACCGACGAGCTGACCGGCCTGCTCAACCGCCGGGGGTTCTACAGCCACCTGCGGCGGGAGCTGGCGGCGGCACGGCGCCGGGGCACCGGCGGCGTCCTGCTGATCATCGATCTCGACGGCTTCAAGGCGGTGAACGACACCCACGGCCACCTCGCTGGCGACGCCTATCTGCGCGAGGTCGCGCGCTTCCTTCAGACGCAGGTGCGGGCGCAGGACGTGGTGGCGCGCCTCGGCGGTGACGAGTTCGCCGTCCTGCTGACCGACACCGACGCGGACGCCGGTGCCGGCCGTGCGGCGCAGCTTGCCGCCGCCGCCACCGCCGCCCACGTCGACTGGAACGGCCGGACCCTGCCCCTGCGCTTCTCGCTCGGCATGCAGCCCTACACCGGGCACGACCGCGAGGACGAGGTGGTGCGCCAGGCCGACGTGCGGATGTACCGCCACAAGGGCGAGCGCCGCGCCGCCCGCCGCGCCGCCTGACTGTCGGCGGCCGGGCTCGACGGCCCGCCGCGCATCCGCGATGACCGCGTTGGCCGCGATGACCGCGCTAACCACAATTTAACCGTCGCCGACCCATAGAGAAGGCGGTATACCGGCCCCTTGGCGATACCGCGCAAGTGGCTTTCTCTTGGAGTGGCTGTGTTCGGCAGCGGCGGACGCCAGGGGGCGCTTTGATGTCATCGGACGCGAAAGGTCTCGGCCGGTCTGCTGTGGCGGCGAAGCGTGTCCTGATCGTGGAGGACAATGAGCTGAACATGAAGCTCTTCCACGATCTTCTGGAAGCGCACGGCTACGAGACGCTGCAGACGCGCGACGGCATGGACGCGCTGACCATGGCGCGCCAGCACCGTCCCGACCTGATCCTCATGGACATCCAGCTTCCCGAGATCTCCGGGCTCGAGGTGACCAAGTGGATCAAGGACGACGATGATCTCAAGTCCATTCCGATCATCGCCGTCACCGCCTTCGCCATGAAGGGGGACGAGGAAAAAATTCGGGAAGGCGGCTGCGAGGACTACATTGCGAAGCCCATTTCCGTCGTCAAGTTCCTGGAAACGGTTAGAAAGTATCTTGGCTGACCGCCCTTGCGGCGACGGCGATGTCCACGGCTTTTTAAATAAAGGCTCAAAATGTCTGCGCGCGTTCTCGTCGTCGACGACGTATTGCCGAATGTGAAGCTTTTGGCGGCGAAGCTGACGCGCGAGTATTTCGACGTCATCAGCGCCCACAACGGCCCGGAAGCCTTGGAGCTGGTGAAGAAGGAATCACCGGATATCGTTCTGTTGGACGTGATGATGCCGGGAATGGACGGGTTCGAGGTGTGCGAGCGCATCCGTTCCGACCCGGCGACGATGCACATCCCGGTGGTCATGGTCACGGCGCTGTCGGACGTGGCCGACCGCGTGCGCGGGCTGGAGGCTGGCGCCGACGACTTCCTGACCAAGCCGGTCAACGACATCGCGCTGTTCGCCCGGGTGCGCTCCCTGGTCCGCCTGAAGATGATGATGGACGAGTGGCGGATGCGCGAGAACACCTCCGGCCAGTTCGGGGTGTTCGAGCCGACCGGCACCCTGCAGTCGGAATCGCCGGAGAAGGCGCGTGTGCTGGTGTTGGAGGACTCCGCGCTCGACCTCGACAAGATCGTCGAGACGCTTCAGCGCGACAGCGATCACGTGGTCGCCGCCGACACCTGCGGGCGCGCCCTCGAGCGGGCGCTGCAGGACGACTTCGAGCTCGTCATCGTCAGCCTCACCCTGCTGAACGAGGACGGCTTGCGCCTGTGCTCCCAGCTGCGCTCCCACGAACGGACGCGGCAGGTGCCGATACTGCTGGTGGTCGACGAGGGGGACCTCAACCGGGTCGCCAAGGGGCTGGAACTCGGCGCCAACGACTACGTGATCAAGCCGCTGGACCGCAACGAGCTGCTCGCCCGGGTGCGCACCCAGATCCGGCGCAAACGCTATCAGGACCGCCTTCGGTCGAACTACGAGCACAGCCTGTCGATGGCGCTGACCGACAGCCTGACGGGCGTGTTCAACCGCCGCTACGTCAACGCGCACCTGCCCCGGCTCATCGAACGGGCCATCGACAGCCACAAGCCGGTCGCGGTGCTGATGTTCGACATCGACCACTTCAAGGTGGTCAACGACACCTACGGCCACGACGTCGGCGACGGCGTGTTGAAGGAGGTGGCCGATCGCGCCAGCCGCAACCTGCGGACCTTCGACCTGGTGGCGCGGCTGGGCGGCGAGGAGTTCCTGGTGGTGCTGCCGGACACCGACGGCGATGCGGCGATGATCGTGGCCGAGCGTTTGCGCGGCCGCATCGGCGATGCGCCCTTCGTCATCCCGGCCCCGGCCGGGTCGATCGGGGTGACGGTGTCCGTCGGCATCGCCGTGGGCGGGCGCATCGGCGACACCGCGGAGGGGCTGATCAAGCGTGCCGACGATTCGCTCTACGCCGCCAAGGATCGCGGGCGCAACCGCGTGGTCGGCGACCCGGCCGCCGGCGACGCCGACCTGCGGCGGCCGCCGCCCCGCTGAGTGCCGGCGGCTCCGGTCCCTTGCCCCGGTCCCTTGCCCCTGCCGCGATCGCCCCGGGGTGGCCCGAGATCCAGTAAACGCAAAAGGCCGCCCCCGGGGGCGGCCTTATCCGTGCACGTCGCTGCCGGTCCGTCTTACTTGATCTTCGATTCCTTGAACTCGACGTGCTTGCGCGCCACCGGGTCGTACTTGTTGAACGACAGCTTCTCGGTGGTCTTCTTCGGATTCTTCTTCTTGACGTAGAAGAACCCGGTATCGGCCGTGCTCACGAGCTTGATGAGGACGGTGTTTTGCTTGGCCATGATCGAGATCCCGACAAATATCCGCAACCCGCCTGCCCGGCGGGGCGGCGACGTAGAGGCGCAACATACGCCCCTCGCACGCCATGTCAAGCCCCGCTGTCCACGTGAAAGTCAGCAGAGAGGTGCGTCGTGCCCCGATGCCGCGGGCCCCTATGACAACTGGAGGTGACGGAATGTGCGGAAGACCTGCTAGAATGCGGACGACCGGGACTGTGCGTCGGGATCAGTTGTGGACACGCCGCCTGTTGCGATGACTCACGGCACCGCCGGGACCCCCCTGCCGGTTGGTGAAGGCGCGATTCTGGGCGTGCTTCTGGCGCGCATCGACGCGGCGGTGTGCCTGTACGACGCCGACGATCGTGTCGTCCTGTGGAACCCCGCCTACCTCCGCTACTTCCCCGAGGAGGCCGACCTGTTGCGGGTCGGGGTGTCCTACGAGGAGACGCTGCGGCGGTACTTCTCGGTGAATCTGGCGCCCGACGAGTTGGCGTCCTGGGAACGCCACGTGTCCGCCGGTCTGCGCCGTCACCGCGCACCCTCCGGGCCCTACGTCTACCAGCGTCGCGACGGCCGGTGGTTCCGCGTGGAATCCCATCGTTTTCCCGAAGGCGGCCTGTTGAAGATCTGGACCGACGTGTCCGCCGAGAAGGCCTTGGTGGCCGACCGCGCGCTGGGGCGCGACACGGCGGCGGCGATGCGCGTGGGGTTCGCCCGGATCGGCGCGGACGGTCGCTTCGTGATGGCCAACCGGGCGTTGGGCGACCTGCTGCCCGACGCGGTGGACCTGTTCCAGCCGGGGGTGCCCTATGCGACGCTGCTGGCCGCGGTCGGCGACCGGTTGCTGGCTCCCGGGGAGGAGGCGCGCCTGACGCCGTTGCTGGCCCGTGACGACGCGGTCGTGCGGCCCGCCACGGTGCCGCTGACGCTGCACCTCCGTGACGGGAGCTGGTTGCGGTTCGAGGAGCGGGTGGGGGAGGACGGCGACCTCTACAGCCTGTGGACCGACGTCACCGCCCAGGTCCGTGCCGACGAGGCGGCCCGGCGCGCCCAACGCCAGCTCTCGGTCGCCGTGGAGAGCCTGCCGGAGGGGTTCGCCCTCTTCGACGACGACGACCGGCTGGTCGAATGCAACGCGCTCTACCGGGCGCTGATGGGGCCGGGCTGCACCGCTGGAACGACCTACGAGGACATCCTGGAGGCGGGGATGGGGGCGGGGCATTTCCCCGATGCGGCGGAGCTGCGGCCGGCGGAACGGCGGCGCTGGCGCGAATCCATGCGGGTCGCCCACCGCTTCCCCGGCGGTCCGCTGGACCTTCCGGTCGCCGGTGGGCGGTTCGTCCGCATCGCCGAGCGACCGACGCCGGACGGCGGCATCGTCAGCGTCGTGCGCGACGTCACCACGGAGAAGCAGAGGGAGGGCGAGCGGGAGGCGCGGTCGGCGGCGGAGATCGCGGTCAAGAACGCCGTGCTCGAGGCGACCCTGGAGAACATGGGGCAGGGCATCGCCATGGTCGACGCGGACCTGCGGGTGCTCGCCGTCAACCGCCGGCTGTTCGCCCTCTACGACCTGCCTCCCGAGCTGGCGCGGCCGGGCATGCGCTTCGAAGACCTGATCCGTGCCACCGCCCGGCAGGGCGAGTACGGCGAGGGGGTCGACGTCGAGGAGGTGGTGCGCCAGCGCGTCGCCTTCGCCCGGTCCGCCGACGTTCCCGTCTATGAGCACGTCCGCCCCAACGGCCTCATCGTCGAGGTGCGCACCACCCGGCTTCCCGACGGCGGATTCGTGCGCACCTACACCGACGTCACCGCGCGGCAGACCGCGGAGACCGAGCTGGCGCTCAAGACGCACACCCTGGAAGCGTTGCTGGAGCACATGGACCAGGGCGTCATCATGTACGATGCGGACGGGCGCGTCGTCGCCCGCAACCGCCGCGTCCAGCACCTCCTGGACCTGCCGGACTCGGTGTTCGCCGGCGAGCCCACCGAGGACGCCATCGTCGCCCATCAGCTGGCCGCCGGGGAGTTCGGTCCCGGGCTGGAGCAGTTGCCCGCCGCGCTGCGCCCGGGCGGCCGTCCCGCCCGGGTCGACGAGCATCCGCCGGCGATCGCCTACGAACGCCGCCGCCCCAACGGCGCGGTGCTGGAGATTCGCGCCAACGTCCTGCCCGGCGGCGGCCTGGTGCGCACCTACACCGACATGACCCGGCGCAAGCAGACCGAGGACGAGCTGGCCCGCAAATCGGCGCTGCTGCAGGCGGTGCTGGAGAGCATCGGGCAGGGGCTGTGCGCCTTCGACGGCGACCTGCGCATGATCGCCTGGAACAAGCGCTTCATCGACCTGCTGCAGTTCCCGGTCGAGTTCAACCTGGAGGGGCGGCCGTTCGCCGACTTCATGCGCCACAACGCCGAGCGCGGCGAGTACGGCCCCGGCGACATCGAGGAGCAGGTCCGCGTCCGGGTCGAGCGGGCGCGCACCCCGACCCCGCACCGCTTCGAGCGGGCGCTGGGCGACGGCACGGTGATCGAGGTGTATGGCCTGCCCATGGACGGCGGCGGCTTCGTCTCCACCTTCACCGACGTCAGCGAGCGCCGGCGGGCCGAGGAGGAACTGCGCGCCGCGAAGAACCGGGCGGAGCGGGCGCTGGCGGAGCTGCAGCACGCCCAGGAGAGCCTCATCCAGGCCGAGAAGCTGGCGTCCCTGGCGCAGCTCGTCGCGGGTGTCGCCCACGAGATCAACACCCCGGTCGGGGTCGCCCTCACGGCCATCTCGCACCTCGGCGAGGAGGTGGGGAAGATCACCGCCGCCTTCCACGACAACCGCCTGCGCCGCAGCGATCTGGCCGGCTTCCTGGCGCTGTCCTCGGAAACGGCGCAGATGATCATGAGCAACATCGACCGCGCGTCGGACCTGATCCAGAGCTTCAAGCAGGTGGCGGTGGACCAGGCAAGCGCGGAACGCCGGATCTTCAACCTGAGGAGCTACGTGCACGAGGTGCTGCTGAGCCTCCGGCCGCGGTTCAAGAAGACGCGGGTGACGGTGAAGACCGACATCGCCGCGGCGATCGTCATCGACGGCTACCCCGGCGCCCTGTCGCAGGTGCTGTCCAACTTGCTCATCAACGCCCTGGTCCACGCCTACGACGAGGGGCAGGCGGGGACCATCCGCATCAGCGCCTGCGAAACCGATCCCGGGTTGGTGGAACTGCGCCACGGCGACGACGGGCGGGGAATCGCGCCGGAGAACCTGGCGCGGATCTTCGACCCCTTCTTCACCACCAAGCGGGGGCAGGGGGCCAGTGGGCTCGGCCTCAACATCGTCTACAACATCGTCACCGGCACCCTGCGCGGCAGCATCGCGGTGTCCAGCGAGACCGGCAAGGGCACGGTGTTCACGCTGCGCTTTCCGACACGCGCACCGTCGTCCGACGCGGCCCCCTGACGGCCGGCTGGCCGGCCCGGACGCCGCCGCCCGGTCACAGGGCGCTGGCGGTGAGCACCGGCTCGCTGCCGCGGTTGCGCCGGACGACCGAGCGGGCCTCCACCGTCAGGTCGTCCAATCCCATCAGGCCGCGGAACACCGCGTGCACCCGTGCGCTGGCGCGCACCACGAGGGTGCCGCTGGCGCGGTCCTCGGCGATGGTCAAGGGCGCCGGCTCGGAGCCGAGGAAGCCGTCGGGGAAGGACTGCCGGAAGAAGGTCCGCACGTGGCCGTCGCGTTGCTCGTCCACGTGCACCCGTCCGCCGGCGAGGGCGGCGGCATCGAGCGCGCGCGCCAGGCGGGCCTCGACGATGCAGCCGCGGGCGAGGTCGAAGCCGAATCCGATGCCGCAGGCGGTGGCGGCGATGACGAGGGCCGCCAGGGCGATGCCGGCCCGGTGGCGCGCCGGCCGCGTCGTCCCGCGACCGGACGCCCGCGCCGTTCCGAACTCGATCATGGTCATGGGCAAACCCGCTGCGACCCACCCAATGGAAGCGACCGGACGACCACTGGATCGGTTGTTTCTAACCCAACGTTGATTACTTTTGTACTACCTCCACCAAAAGATCAAGTCGGTTCTCCATGAAGACAACAAAGGAAAAATTCTAAACGAACATGCATGGAATTCGCCGCGACCGGGTCCGAAGGAGCGGCGTTGTCAATCCGACCTTGGCCGAGGCGGCCTCGGTCGGACCGCTTGCGGCCTTCGTCCAGTCCGAGGCCGGGCACCCGCTCGGCCCGGCCGATCCCGGACGCGCTGCGGCCGCCGTCCAGCGCTACCGGGACGGCGACGAACGGCCGTTGACACGGGAATCCACCCGCGGCGGGGCGTCGGGAGGGCCGTGACTGGGCGGGCGGGCAGGGGCCTGCCCGCCCGTCACCGGACGAGCAGCGCGCTCGCCACGGCCAGGGCGGCCGGCAGGGACAGGACCATGGTGCCGGCGAGCCACAGGCGCAGGCCGGTCGTGTCGTCGCCGCCCCCCGGGGCAAGGCGTTCATAGACCGCCACGGGCAGCCCGGCCACCAGCACGGTCAGGGCGGCGAGCACCAGCGGCGTCAGGAAGAACACCATTCCCGGCACCGCCAGCAGGAAGCCGGGCAGCCACACCACGGCGGTGCGCCAGAGCACGCCCACGGCCGGCGACAGGAACCCGTTGGCCAGCGCGACGGTGGCCAGCACCAGCAGCAGGCGCCGGTTCCGGCGCCGCAACGCGCCGTCGCCCGGGGTCATGGCGCGCCGGCCCCCAGGACACCCATCAGCAACACCACCGAAAGCGTGCCGCGGACGACGAACACCCATGCCGCCGCGACCGCGGCCAGCGTCCAGCGAGGCACGGCGCGCGGGGTGACCAGCGCCGTCGCCGCCACCAGCCCGTCGGTGGCCAGTCGCAGGACCTGGCTCACCGGGTGGGGGGAGTCCGCCGGAACGAACCGTTCCCACGCAAACCGCGCGATGCACAGCCAGCCCAACGCGGCCAGCGCGTAGGTCAACAGCCAGAAGGGGAGATAGGCGGCGGGCATGGCCGCGATCATACCCGGTCCCCGGCGGCAACGCGACCGTCGTGACGGTCCGCTCCGGAGCACTCCCGCCGCGCTCTTCTCGGCCGGCCGTCGCGGCGCTACCATCGGGGTCTCGGGCAAGGGATGGGGAGAGCGTATGGGCGGCACATGGCGGACGGCGCTGTGGGGGTTGGCGGTGGCGGCGATGGCGATCGCCTTCCTCGGCGCCGACGTCGCGCAGCGCACCGGCGGCGACGTCCGGGCCTTCGTTGCCGACATGGGTGCGGCCGGCCTCGGCGTGCTGGCCCTGTGGTTCGTCTTCAGCCGCCTGTCGCGGCATTTCCGCGACATCGACCGGCTGCGCGACGACCTCGCGACCCTGCGCCATCATCCCGGGGCCCCGGGATCGTGGGATGGCGGGCGCATGGACGAGCTCGGACGGCTGGCCGATTCGGTGGCCGAGGCGTTCCGTCGCGAGCGGCGCGCCGGCGGCCGCGCCGGCGATCGCCTGGCCGCCATCGCCAAGACCTTGGAGGAGCCCGTGCTGATGCTGGGCGACACGGGCCGCATCACCACGTTGAACGCCGCCGCCGCGCGCCTTCTCGGGGCGACCGCGGCCGAGGGCATGGACATCTACGACTTCATCGACCGCCCCGGCCTGTTCCGCGCGATCGAGCAGGCGCGCGGCGACGGGGGGACGGTTTCGGCGGTCTTGACGCGCCACGACGGGGCGGAGTTTCCGGCGCGGGTCGCCGACCTCGGACTCGGCGCCGGGGTGGCGGTCGTCTTTCCGGTCCGCCTGCCGGAGTACCGGCCGCGCCGCGCCGTGGCGGCCGGGGCGCATGGCCACGTCCACGGCGACGACCGGGAGCCGATCGGCGCCCTGCCGATGGTCGCCCTGTGGCTGGCAACCGTCACCCCGGCCGCCACCCCGGCCGCCACCCCGGCCGCCACCCCGGATGGCGCCCGGGATGGCGCCCCGGATGGTGCCCCGGATGGCGCCCGGGATGGCGGGGCCGGGCGGGTGTTCGCCGTCGCCACCGTGCGCCTGTCCGGCGCGCGGGTGTTCCGCACCGTGTCCCTGGACCTGCTGGTGAACCCCGACGAGCCGGTGCCGCCGGCGGCCGCCGCCGCCCACGCCATCGCCCCGGCGGACATCGCCGCGGCCCGGTCGTTCGCCGACGCGTGGCCGGTGGTGGCCGGCGCGGTGCGCGGGTGCCTGGTGGTCGGCGTCGGGATCGACGCGGCGCTGGCGGCCCTGAGCGCGGAGGCGGAGCGGGCCGGGGTGGAGGATGTCACGCTGCCGCCCAGCCTCGACCTGGGGCGGCTCGCCGCCGCCCTCGATCCGGCGCTGGCGGGATTGCCGCTGCCCGACCTCGCCACCGCCCTCGGCGTCGAGCATCGCGACGGGCCCCGCGGCAGCCCCCACGCGCTGCTCACCGCCGAGGTCGCGGCGGCGCTGATGCGCCGCCTGGACCAGCGGGGCATCGCCACGCTGGGCGAGGCGCGGGCCCTGATGGCGGCATGAGCGGCCCCGCCGTCACCGCCAGAGCGGCATGCGCCCCCGCTTGAGCGCCTGCACCGCCTGGTCGAGGGTCTGCAGGAACCGCGAGCGGTCCTGCGCGGCCATCGGGCGCGGCCCCCCCGCGGCCACGCCCATGTCGCGCAGATCGCTCATCAGGGCGCGTCCGGCCAGGGCCTGGCCGATGTTGTCGGCGGTGAAGGGCTTGCCGGTGGAGCCGAGGACCACCGCGCCCTTCTTCAACACGCGGTCGGCCAGGGGAATGTCGGCGGTCACCACGATGTCCATCGCCCCCGCCTGGTCGGCGATCCAGTCGTCGGCGGCGTCGAAGCCGGACCCGACCACGACAAGCTCCGCCCGGCAGTCGCTGGGCAGGCGCAGAGGCTGGTTGCTGACCAGCAGCACCTTGAGGTCGTACCGGCCGGCGACGCGGTAGATCTCGGCCTTCACCGGGCAGGCGTCGGCGTCCACGTAGATGTCCAGCATCGCTCCGTTCCGTGGTGGGCTCCAGGCTTGATAATGCGGCGGCGGCCGGCGATTGTCAGCCCACGCGTCACATGCGGGCAGAGGAGAGGGCGGCATGGCGGGCCAGACCATCGAGTACAGCGGCGGCGTCGTCGCCTGCGAGGGGTACGTGACCGTGCCGGCCACGGCGGGGGGGCGGCGTCCCTGCGTGCTGATCGCCCCGCAATGGGCCGGTCCGTCCGACCACGAGCGCCAGGTCGCCGATCGCCTGGCCGGCCTCGGCTACGTTGGCTTCGTGCTGGACTATTACGGCAAGGGCGTGCGGGGCGTGCCCGGCGGCGACAACGGTGCGCTGGTGGCGCCGCTGCGCGCCGACCGCGGCCTGCTGCGCCGCCGCCTGCTGGCCGCTGTCGAGGCGGCCAAGGCCCACCCCGCCGTCGAGCCTGAGCGGATCGCCATGATCGGCTACTGCTTCGGCGGGCTGTGCGCGCTCGATGTGGCCCGCAGCGCCACACCCGACGTGAAGGGCGTGGTCAGCCTGCACGGCGTGTTCGCGCCGCCGAACCTGGGCGCGCAGCCGCCGATCACCGCCAAGGTGCTGATGCTGCACGGGTGGGAGGACCCCCTGGCGCCACCCCCGGACGTCCTGGCGGTGGCGCGGGAGCTGACCGAGGCCGGCGCCGACTGGCAGCTCCATGCGTACGGCCACGCCATGCACGCGTTCACCGCCAGCGGCCTCGACCGGCCGGAGCACGGCCTGCGCCACGACGCCGCGGCCGATCGGCGGTCGTGGGCCGCCCTGGTGGCGTTCCTGGCCGAGGTCTTCACCTAGGACGAGGCCGGGGACGGGGCGGGGGGCGCCGCGGCGTCGTCGATGGCGCGGGCCCGCACCGCGGCCGGGCGTCCGGTCAGCGCCTGGGCGTACCGCACCAGGGACGGCCGCCGGTCGATCATGCCGAACTGGAGCAGCCAGCCGAGCTGCCCGCCGAGGCAGAGGTCGGCGGCGGTGAACCGGTCGCCGACGAGGAACGCGCGGTCCCCGATCGCCTGGTCGAGGGTGTCGGTCACGTCGGCGATCGACCCGTATCCCACCGCCCGCTCGCGCTCCGGCGGCACCGTGAAGCCGAAGGCCCGGTTGGTCGTCGCCGCCTCCAGTGGGCCGGCGGCGAAGAACATCCAGCGGTAGTAGGGACCGCGCAGCGGCGACTCCGCCGGTGGCGCCAGCCCGGCCTCGGGGAACGCGTCGGCGAGGTAGGCGCAGATCGCCGCCCCCTCGGTCACCACGGTGTCGCCGTGACGGATCGCCGGCACCTTGCCCATGGCGTTGATGGCGCGGTAGGCCGGCCCCTTCATCGTCGTGCCGTAGTCCAGCAGCTCCGTCCGGTAGGGCTGGCCGATCTCCTCCAGCATCCAGCGGACGAGCCGCCCGCGGGACAAGGGATTGGTGTAGAACACGAGTTCGGCTGTCATCGGGGTCCGTCCTCCACGCCCGGCGTCTAGAGGCCGTCGAACAGAAGCTGCGTGGCGCCGGCCCGGGGGGATGGCCTGGCCGCGCTGGTGCGCGGCGCCGGGGTTGCCGTGTTCTTGCGCGGCGCCGGCGGTGCGGCGCTTTTGGCCGGTGCCGGTGCCGGTGCCGGTGCGCGGCGCTCGGCCGGCCTGGACGGCGGGGCCGCGACGGCGGCCGCAGCGCGGGGGGGCTGTGGGGTGATGCCGACGCCCGCCTTGGCCCGTTCCACGGCGCGGTCGCGGGCCACCGCCTCCGGTGCGCCGGGATCGCCGTCGAGCCATTTGCCGCGCTTGATCACCTCGTTCACCCGGCCCTGGTTCACGCCGAGCTGGAAGGCGATCTCCTGCTGCGTCATCTCGGTGGCGCGGTGGAGGCGAAGGACCTCGGCCGCCAGCTCCGGCGTCATCTTGCGCCCGGTCACGCGCCGCGCCGGGCGGATCGCCCGGGTGGCGCGGTCGCGGTCGCGCAGGGAATCGAGAACCGCCAGCGCCGCGGTGTTGCCCGCCGCCCGCAGCGCGTCCTCGAACTCCTTCAGCGTCGCCATGGGATTCTCCCGATGAAGTGCGGTGTGCCGTACGAATGGAGAACATTTAACAACAGGTGGGGCATGAGACAACATATTGAAAGACGGGACCGGCGCATTTCTCCGTGACATGCCGCTCCGGACCGGGATTCGCACGGCCCGACATCGCCGATCGAAGGAGCCGGCGGGGCTGGTCGCCGGCGGGACTTGCCGCCTGCCGGTCGAACGCGGGGGCGCGCGGGGGCGGGGCGGGGCGGGGCGGGCGCCGGCGCGGGGGGCGGGGTGCCGCGACCCTTCCAACCCACCGCCCGATGCGTTAAAACCCTGCCCGGTCCGGTCGGCGCGGCGCGCGCCCCGATCGTGTTTTCCCTCGCAAAGGGTCGGAGAGGCGCATGGCGTCCTACCAGTATGTCTATGTCATGAAGGGCCTGTCCAAGGTCTATCCCGGCGGCAAGAAGGTGCTGGAGAACATCTGGCTCAGCTTCCTGCCCGGGGCGAAGATCGGCGTGCTCGGCGTGAACGGCTCCGGCAAATCGACGCTGATGAAGATCATGGCCGGGCTCGACAAGGACTACTCGGGCGAGGCCTGGGTGGCGCAGGGGGCGACGGTCGGCTACCTCCCCCAGGAACCGCAGCTCGACCCCGGCAAGACGGTCCAGGAGAACGTGCTGGACGCCCTGGCCGAGACCAAGGGCCTGGTCGACCGCTTCAACGCGGTGTCCGAGGCCATGGGCGACCCCGATGCCGACTTCGACGCGCTGATGGCCGAGCAGGCGGAGCTGCAGGAGAAGATCGACGCCGCCGACGCCTGGGACCTCGACCGCACGGTGGAGATCGCGATGGACGCGCTGCGCTGCCCGCCGGGCGACGCCGACGTGACCAAGCTGTCGGGCGGCGAGAAGCGCCGGGTGGCGCTGTGCAAGCTGCTGCTGGAGAAGCCCGACCTGCTGCTGCTCGACGAGCCGACCAACCACCTCGACGCCGAATCGGTGGCCTGGCTGGAGCGGCACCTGCAGGAGTACAAGGGCACGGTCGTTCTGGTGACCCACGACCGCTACTTCCTCGACAACGTCACCGGCTGGATCCTCGAGCTGGACCGCGGCCAGGGCTTCCCCTACGAGGGCGCCTACTCGTCCTGGCTGGAGCAGAAGCAGAAGCGGCTGGAGCAGGAAGGCAAGCAGGAGCAGAACCGCCAGAAGCAGCTCGCCGCCGAGCTGGAGTGGATCCGTCAGAGCCCGAAGGCCCGCCAGGCCAAGTCGAAGGCGCGCATTTCCGCCTACGAAACGATGCTGGCTGATGCCGGCAAGGAGGCGGTGGGCGAGGCCAAGATCGTTATCCCCGCCCCGCCGCGTCTGGGCAACGTGGTGATCGAGGCGGAGAAGATCGCCAAGGGCTTCGGCGACCGCCTGCTGATCGACGACCTGACGTTCAACCTGCCGCCGGGCGGCATCGTCGGGGTGATCGGCCCCAACGGCGCCGGCAAGACCACGCTGTTCCGCATGATCACCGGGCAGGACGCCCCCGACGACGGTGCGTTCCGCGTCGGCGAGACGGTCAAGCTGGGCTACGTCGACCAGAGCCGCGACAGCCTCGACTCGAAGAAGACGGTGTGGGAGGAGATCTCCGACGGCCTGGACGTCGTCGATCTCGGCAAGAAGACCATGCCGAGCCGGGCCTACGTGTCCTCCTTCAATTTCCGCGGCCCCGACCAGCAGAAGAAGGTCGGCCAGCTCTCGGGCGGGGAGCGCAACCGTGTCCACCTCGCCAAGATGCTGAAATCCGGGGCCAACGTCCTGCTGCTCGACGAGCCGACCAACGACCTCGACGTCGACACGCTGCGCGCGCTCGAGGACGCCCTGGAGAGTTTCCCGGGCTGCGCCGTGGTGATCAGCCACGATCGCTGGTTCCTCGACCGCATCGCCACCCACATCCTGTCCTTCGAGGGCGACAGCCACGTCGAATGGTTCGAGGGCAACTTCCAGGATTACGAGGCGGACAAGAAGCGCCGTCTCGGCGACGAGGCGGTCGAGCCGCACCGCATCAAGTACAGGCCGCTGGTCCGCGGCTGACCGCCAGGACCGGAGCCCCGGCCGGACGGGCCGGGGTGTCGGGCTCTCAGCGCCGGGAGGCGGCCTCTCCGGCATCCGACGGGGCGACCCGGACCGCGACCTTGCGGTCGCCCAGCAGGCGGCAGTCCACTTCGACCCGGTCGCCTGCGGCGACGTTCACCCGGTCGCCTGCGGCGACATTCACCGGATCGGTCGCCTGCGGCGACATTCACCGGATCGGTCGCCTGCGGCGACGGTGCCCACCACCACCGAGTGACCGACGGCGAATCGCCGGCCGTCGCGCTGCAGCCGCGTTCCCGTCCCACGGTCGCCCCCGGCGGGGGAGGGGCATGGCGCCGCTGCGCGGGGGGCGAAAAGTTTTCACCACAACCGTGGCACCACCAGGGGGGGTCCCGCGTTACACCTCCGGCCATCGGTCATCCCCCGAAGCGGAAGCTTGGCGGTGGGGGGTTTCGAGGGCACACTGTCCCTGCTGCCGGTCCTTCCCTCGGCGGCGGGCCCCGCTTTCCGGAACGGCGGCCGCAACGGAACGGCGACCGTTCTGTTCACCCTCCTGGCAACAGCAACCGACCCGACTGAACATGATCGATCGGCAGGAATCCCAGTGGTACAAAGACGCCATCATCTATCAGCTGCATGTGAAGGCGTTCTTCGATGCCAACAACGACGGCATCGGCGACTTCGCTGGCCTGACGCAGAAGCTTGATTACATTCAGGATCTTGGGGTTACGGCGCTGTGGCTGTTGCCGTTCTACCCCAGTCCGCTGCGCGACGACGGCTACGACATCGCCGACTACCGGCAGGTCAACCCGCATTACGGCAACGTGCAGGACTTCAAGCGGTTCATGCGCGCCTGCCACGACCGCGGCCTGCGCGTCATCACCGAGCTGGTGGTGAACCACACCTCGGACCAGCATCCCTGGTTCCAGCGCGCCAGGCAGTCCAAGGCGGGTTCCAACCATCGCAATTACTACGTCTGGTCGGACAGCGACCAGAAGTACCAGGGCACCCGGATCATTTTCTGCGATACGGAAAAATCCAACTGGACGTGGGATTCCGAGGCCCAGGCGTATTTCTGGCACCGCTTCTATTCCCACCAGCCCGACCTGAACTTCGACAACCCGCGGGTGCTGTACGAAGTGCTCAACGTGATGCGTTACTGGCTGGACATGGGGGTCGACGGGCTGCGGCTCGACGCCGTGCCCTACCTGAAGGAGCGCGAGGGCACCAACAACGAGAACCTTCCGGAAACCCACGACGTGCTGCGGCAGATCCGGGCGGCGATCGACGAGCGCTACGCCGACCGCATGCTGCTGGCCGAGGCCAACCAGTGGCCGGAGGACGTGCTGCCCTATTTCGGCGACCCGGAGAACGGGGCCGGGGAATGCCACATGGCGTTCCACTTTCCGCTGATGCCGCGCATCTACATGGCCGTGGCGATCGAGGACCGGCACCCCATCGCCGACATCATGCGCCAGACCCCGGACATTCCCGAGGGCTCGCAGTGGGCGGTGTTCCTGCGCAACCACGACGAGCTGACCCTGGAGATGGTCACCGACCGTGAGCGCGACTACCTCTGGAACTTCTACGCCGCCGACCGGCGCATGCGGATCAACCTCGGCATCCGCCGCCGGCTGGCCACCCTGCTCGACAACGACCGCCGCAAGATCGAGCTGCTCAACAGCCTGCTGATGTCGATGCCGGGGACGCCGGTGCTCTATTACGGCGACGAGATCGGCATGGGCGACAACGTGTTCCTGGGCGATCGCGACGGGGTGCGCACGCCCATGCAATGGTCGCCCGACCGCAATGGCGGGTTCTCCAAGGCCGATCCCGCCCGCCTCTACCTGCCGCCCATCATGGACCCGATCTACGGCTTCGACGCGGTCAACGTCGAGGCGCAGACCCGCAGCCCGTCCTCCCTGCTCAACTGGATGAAGCGGCTGATCGCGGTGCGCCAGCAGCGCAAGGCGTTCGGGCGCGGCTCGCTGCGCTTCCTCTACCCGGGCAACCGCAAGATCCTCGCCTACCTCCGGCTCTACGAGCACGAGGGCACGGAGGAGGTGGTGCTGTGCGTGGCGAACCTGTCGCGCTCGGCCCAGGCGGTGGAGCTCGACCTCAAGGAGTGGAAGGCGCGGGTGCCGGTGGAGATGCTGGGGCGCACCGCGTTTCCGCCGGTGGGCGATCTCCCCTACCTGCTGACCCTGCCCGGCTACGGCTTCTACTGGTTCGCCCTGACGTCGGAGGCGGAGCTGCCGAGCTGGCACGAGACGACGCCGGAGCCGATGCCCGATCTGGTGACCCTGGTGGTGCGCGACGGCTGGAACAGCCTGACCTCGGGCCGCACCGCGCAGGAGATCGACAACGACATCCTGCCGGCCTACCTGCCCAACCAGCGCTGGTTCGGCGCAAAGGACCGGGCCGTGAAGGGCACCCACATCGGCATGCACGCGACCCTGCCGGGCGCGGGCGACGGGTTCCTGGTGGCGCGTGTCGACGTGCTGCTGGGCGGCGGGGATGAGCCGCAATCCTACTTCCTGCCGCTCGCCATGAGCTGGGAGGAGAACGCCGGCGGCCCGGGCTGGCCGCTGCTTCCCTACACCCTGGCCAAGGTGCGACGCGGCGCCCGGGCCGGTGCGCTGTTCGATGGCGGCCAGTCCGGGGACTTCGCGCTGGCGCTCATGGACGGGCTGCGCCGGGGCGCCACCATCCCGGCATCGTCCGGCACCATCCGGTTCGACGCCACCTCGGCCATGGCGTCGATCGAGCTGTCCGAGGCACCGGTCGTCCGCACGCTGGGCGTGGAACAGAGCAACACGTCGGTGCTGGTCGACGACCAGGCCATCGTCAAGGTCCTGCGCCGCCTCTCGTCCGGGGTCCATCCGGAGCTGGAGGTCGGCCGGTTCCTGACCGAGAAGGCCGGGTTCGCCAACACCCCGCCGCTGCTGGGGGCCGTCGAGCACGTCGATCCCCACGGAACGGTGACGACCCTGGCCGTGGCCCAGGGCTTCGTGCGCAACCAGGGTGACGGCTGGACCACCACCATCGAGTACCTGGAGCGCGAGTTCGAGGAGATCCGCCTGGGCGTCAACCACGTCGACGACGAGACCGACGGCGGCGTGCCCTTCGGCATGTATCTCCACCTCGCCGGAACCCTCGGTCAGCGCACGGCGGAGATGCACCGCGCCTTCGCCCTGCGGACGGGCGACCCCGCGTTCGACCCGGAGCCGGTGACGGGCGACGACGTCGCGGGGTGGATCGCCCGCGCCCGCGCCCAGGCGGAGACGGCGTTCAACGCGCTCAGCGGGGCGGTCGACCGGCTGGGCGGCGAAACCCGGGAGGACGCCGAGGCGCTGCTGACCCGCCGCGCCGAGGTCATGGAACGCCTGGGCGAGATGGCCGACCAGCCGCTGCAGGCGGTCAAGACCCGCATCCACGGCGACTACCACCTCGGCCAGGTGCTGCGGGCGCAGAACGATTTCTACATCATCGACTTCGAGGGCGAGCCGGCAAAGCCGCTGGACGAACGCCGGGCCAAGCGGTCGCCGCTGGTGGACGTCGCCGGCATGCTGCGGTCCTTCAACTACGCGGCGTGGTCGGCGATCTTCCGCCTCGACGACCAGGCGCTGGAGCAAGGCTCCGGCCCGTCGCGGCTGCGGGACGGGGCGCGCGACTGGGAGCGCCGGACGGTGGTCTCGTTCCTCAGCGCCTACCGCGCCACCATCGAGGGGTGCCCGAGCTGGCCGACCGACGAGGCGTCGGGGCAGCGGTTGCTCGGGCTGTTCCTGATGGAGAAGGCGCTCTACGAAATCGCCTACGAAGCCGCCAATCGCCCGGCCTGGCTGTGCATCCCGGTGAAGGGCGTGCTTCAGTTGCTGGATGATGGTGCCATATGAGCCCGAAGGCGGCGGGCGGTCCTGGCCCGGCGGTCCGATCGGGATGACCGGGCCGGACCGGCGCCACCGCGTTGACCAGAGTGGAAATGGGAGCAGATCCGATGCCGAATGACGTCCGCAACACGGCGACGGCGCTGCAGGAAGGTATCGACGCCATCGTCCGCGCCGACCACGGCGATCCCTTCGGCATCCTCGGCATGCACCAGGAGGAGCCGGGGGCGCCGGTGGAGGTCCGCACCTTTCTGCCCGGGGCCGACCGGATCGAGGTGATCGACAGCACCACCGGCGACGCCGCCGGGGTGATGGAGCGCCGGCACGACGAAGGATTCTTCGTAGCCGTGCTGCCCGACCGCCGCGAGAGGTTCCGCTACCGCTTCCGCGTGCACTATCCGCTGGCCACCCGGGAGTTCGAGGACGTCTATCGCTTCGGCGCGGTGCTGGGCGAGCTGGACGTCCACCTGCTGGCCGAGGGAAACCACCTCAAGGCGTACGAACGCCTCGGGGCGCACCCCCGCGAGATGGACGGCGTTTCCGGCGTGGCGTTTTCGGTCTGGGCGCCCAACGCCCGGCGGGTCAGCGTCGTCGGCGAGTTCTGCGACTGGGATGGCCGGCGCCTGCCCATGCGCAAGCGGGTGGAGGCCGGCGTCTGGGAGATTTTCGTCCCCTACGTCGACGTCGGCCAGCGCTACAAGTTCGAGATCAAGGGGCCGGATGGCAACCTCCTGCCGCTGAAGGCCGATCCCTACGCCTTCCAGAGCGAGATGCGGCCGCAGACGGCCTCGGTGGTGCACGGGCTGGCGCCGTTCGACTGGAGCGACGGCGAGTGGATGAACCGGCGCGCCAGCGCCCAGGTGCGCGAGGCGCCGATGAGCGTCTACGAGGTCCATCTCGGCTCGTGGGCGCGGGTGCCGGAGGACGCAAACCGCTTCCTCACCTACGACGAGCTGGCCGAACGGCTGGTGCCCTACGTCCGCGACCTCGGATTCACCCACATCGAGCTGCTGCCGATCACCGAACATCCCTTCGACGGCTCGTGGGGATACCAGCCGATCGGCCTCTACGCCCCGACCAGCCGCCACGGCGGACCGGAGGACTTCAAGCGCTTCGTGGACACCTGCCACCGCGCCGGCGTCGGCGTGATCCTCGACTGGGTGCCCGGCCATTTTCCCACCGACCAGCACGGCCTGGCCCTGTTCGACGGCACCCATCTTTACGAGCACGCCGACCCGCGCCAGGGATTCCACATGGACTGGAACACCCTGATCTACAACTTCGGGCGGCGCGAGGTGCAGAACTTCCTGCTGGGCAACGCCTTGTTCTGGCTGGAGCAGTACCACCTCGACGGGCTGCGGGTCGACGCGGTGGCGTCCATGCTCTACCTCGACTATTCGCGCAAGGAGGGGGAGTGGATCCCCAACCAGTTCGGCGGCCGCGAGAACCTGGAATCGATCGCGTTCCTGAAGCGCATGAACGAGCTGGCGTTCGGCAGCCTGCCCGGCGTGACCACCATCGCGGAGGAATCCACCGCATGGCCGGGCGTGTCGCGCCCGGTCTATCTGGGCGGGCTTGGCTTCGGCTACAAGTGGAACATGGGCTGGATGCATGACACCCTCGACTACATGTCGAAGGACCCGATCCACCGGCGTTACCATCACCACGAGCTGACCTTCGGCCTTCTGTACCAGTATTCGGAAAACTTCGTTCTCCCGCTCAGCCATGACGAGGTGGTGCATGGCAAGGGGTCGCTGATTCAGAAGATGCCGGGCGACGATTGGCAGAAGTTCGCGAACCTGCGCGCCTACTACGGCTTCATGTTCACCCATCCCGGCAAAAAGCTGCTGTTCATGGGCGGCGAGATCGCGCAGTGGCGGGAATGGAACTACGCCGAGAGTCTCGACTGGCATCTGCTGGACCAGCCCTTCCACAAGGGAGTCCACGACCTGATCGCCGATCTCAACAGCCTCTACCGCGACGAGACGGCGCTGCACGGCCTGGATTGCGAGCCCGGCGGGTTCGAGTGGATCGAGGCGAACGACAGCGACAACTCGGTGCTGGCGTTCCTGCGCAAGGGGAAGGACCCGGAGCACGTGTTCGTGGTGGTCTGCAGCTTCACGCCGATCCCGCGGGAGGGATACCGGGTCGGCGTGACGTTGCCCGGGCACTACGCCGAGCGCCTCAACACCGATGACGGGCGGTACGGCGGCAGCGGTGTCGGCAACCGCGAGGGCTATTCCAGCGAGGACACCCCCTGGCATGGCCGGCCCCATTCCGTCAGCCTGACGCTGCCGCCGCTGGGGACGGTGGTTCTGGAGCGGCGGGGCTAGGCCAGGGCCGGCGGTCCGGGCCGCCTCACACCCCCTTCGCCCCCCGTGTGTCGGCGCCGTCCCATTTGGCGCCGCCACGCTGGGCGCCCTCCAGGGTGGCGTTCATCAGGCAGGCACCCGACAGCTTCGTGCCGGTGAGGTCGGCGTCGGTGAGATCGGCGCCGGTGAGCTTGGCCTTGGCGAAGTCGGCCCCGGCCAGCACGGCCTTGCGCAGCCGGGCGCGGGCGAGATCGGCGGGCCAGTCGTGGCCGCCGGCGATGGCCAGGGGGCCGACCCGCGCGGCCGTCAGGTCGGCCCCGTCGAGGGCCGCCCGCGCCAGGCACACCCCGCGCAGGTCGGCCGACCGCAGCAAGGCGCCCCGCAGGTCGGCCAGGGCGAGGTCCGCGGTGATCAGCGCCGCACCGGACAGGTCCGCGCCGACCAGACGGGCGTGCTTCAACACGGCGGCCGAGAGGTTCACGCCGCTGAGGTCGGCGCCCGACAGGTCCCGTTCCGACAGGTCGGCCCGGCTGCCGCGGCGGCCCTGGCTGGCGATCCACAAGTCGTGGCGCTCGATGATCTCGGCCAGTTCGTCGCCCAGCATGAGGCGGGCCTCCGCCAGGCGGGCGCCGGTCGTCCGGGCCAGCGACAGATCGACGCCGTCCATCAGGGCGCCCAGCATGTTGGCGCCTTCCAGCCGGGTGTGGCGCATCACGGTGCGGCTGAGGTTGGCCCCTTCCAGGTTGGCGCCGCCGAGGTTGGCCTCTGACAGGTCGGCGCCCTCGAGGTCGCAGCCGGTGAGATTGGCGTTGCGCAGGTCGGCGCGCACCAGACGGCTGCCGCGCATCACCGTGTCGCGCAGGTCCGTCTGCAGCACGAAGGAATCGGAGATCTTCGCCTGGCTGAGGTCGGAGCGCGCCAGCACCGCGGCCGAGAGATCGGACTTGGCGCAGGCGCGCACCAGCGGCCGCAGGTCGCCGCCGGACTGGGTCATCAGCAGGCCGTTGCGAAGATCGGCGAAGGACAGGTTGCAGCCGGCCATCATCGCGCCGCGGAACAGCGCGCCGCGCATGTCCGCCTGGCGGAAATCGGTGCGCAGCATCGAGGCGCGCCGCAGGTCGGCGCCGAACAGGGACGCCCCGCGCAGGTCCGCCGCGTTCATCCTCGCCCCCACCAGCCGGGCCCCGGTGAGGTCGGCCCCGGCCAGCCGCCGCCCGGAGAGATCGAGGAAGGACAGGTCCATGAGCTTCAGGATGGCGCGCGCGCCGGCCGGCCGCGACTCGACGAAGGCTTCGTGGCGGCTGAGGAACAGATCCAGCTCCTGTTGCGAGAGCCGCCGCCGGTCCGGCGGCGGGGCCACCGGGGTCTCGGTCGCGAGGGGGGCCGCCTCTGCCATGGGGTGCTCCGGAATACGAGAAAATCGTCGCAGGTCCCGATTGATATTTGACAGGAAATTGACACTCGTACAGCGTTTTGAGAGAGCCCTTGCGACAGCGGTTCGCGCCGACCGCCATGTGTGGCCGCGAAGCCGCGACGGCTTGACGCTGGGCGATTGCTTCCCCCAAATGATCCCCCGCCCCGTTGGCACCGCGACTTCGCCGAGCCTCCATGCCCCACACCCGCGACGGCCAGCTTCCGATCGCCCAGGCGCATCTTCGGTGCCCCTGATGGGGAATGGCGCCGTGCGCATGACCGTCTGGCCCGGACGGCCGTACCCGCTGGGCGCGGACTGGGACGGCTTCGGCGTCAACTTCGCCCTGTTCTCCGCGAACGCGGAGAAGGTGGAGCTCTGCCTGTTCGACATGGCCAGCCAGCGCGAGGTGGAGCGCATCGTCATGCCGGAGCAGACCGACGAGGTCTGGCACTGCTATCTTCCCGACGCCCGGCCGGGTCTGCTCTACGGCTACCGCGTCCACGGGCCCTACGATCCGGCCAACGGTCATCGCTTCAACCACCACAAGCTGCTGCTGGACCCCTACGCGAAGGCGCTGTACGGCAGCATCCGCTGGTCCGATGCCCATCATGGCTACCGCGTGGGGTCGACCCGCGAGGATCTCTCCTTCGACCGGCGCGACAACGCCCGCTCGATGCCCAAATGCCGGGTGGTCGACCGCGCCTTCACCTGGGGCGGCGAGCGCCGGCCCAACGTGGCCTGGTCGGAATCGGTCGTCTACGAAGCCCATGTCCGCGGCTTCACCATGCGCAACCCGGCGGTGCCGAAGTCGCTGCGGGGAACCTTCGCAGCGATGTCCACCCAGGGGGTGATCGACTACCTGCGTGCGCTCGGCGTCACGGCGGTGGAACTCCTGCCGGTGCACACCCACACCAACGACCGCTATCTCGTGAACCAGGGGCTGAACAACTACTGGGGCTACAACACCATCGGCTTCTTCGCCCCGGAACCCCGCTTCATGTCGTCGGGCGCGCTGTCGGAGTTCAAGACCATGGTGTCGCGCCTGCACGAGGCCGGCATCGAGGTCATCCTCGACGTGGTGTACAACCACACCGGCGAGGGCAACCACCTCGGCCCGACGCTGAGCTTCCGCGGCATCGACAACGCCAGCTACTATCGGCTGATGCCGGACGACCGGCGCTACTACATCGACGACACGGGCACGGGGAACACCTTGAACCTGTCGCACCCCCGGGTGCTGCAGATGGTGATGGACAGCCTGCGCTACTGGGTCACCGACATGCACGTCGACGGGTTCCGCTTCGACCTCGCGACGGTGCTCGGGCGGGAATCCTACGGCTACGACCCGGGGTCCGGCTTCCTCGACGCGGTCCGCCAGGACCCCGTCCTGGCGGGGGTGAAGCTGATCGCCGAGCCCTGGGACATCGGCCCCGGCGGCTACCAGGTCGGCAACTTTCCGCCGGGCTGGGCGGAGTGGAACGACCGCTACCGCGACACCGTGCGGGCGTTCTGGCGCGGCGACGAAGGCAAGCTGCCGGAACTGGCGGGGCGCATCGCCGGCTCGGCCGACCTGTTCGAGAAGCGCGGCCGCAAGGCGTGGTCGTCGGTCAACTTCGTCACCGCCCATGACGGATTCACCCTGGAGGACCTCGTCTCCTACAACGACAAGCACAATTGGGCCAATGGCGAAGGCAACCGGGACGGGCATTCCGCCAACTACTCCAGCAACTACGGGGCCGAGGGCGAGACCGACGATCTGCGCATCCGGCACCTGCGCGAGCGGCAGAAGCGCAACCTCCTGGCCACCTTGATGCTGTCGCAGGGCACGCCGATGATGCTGGCGGGAGACGAGATCGGCCACAGCCAGAGCGGCAACAACAACGCCTATTGCCAGGACAACGACCTGACCTGGATCGACTGGGCCCGCCGCAGCGCCGAATCCGCCGACCTGCTGGCGTTCACGCAGCGGCTGATCGCCTTGCGCAAGGCCCATCCGGCGTTGCGCCGGCCGACCTTCCTGCATGGCATGGCGTCGTCGGCGAACGGGCTGAAGGACATCGTCTGGTACACGCCGCTCGGCAACGAGAAGACCGCCGAGCAATGGCGCAACCCGCACGCCCGCTGCATCGGCGTGCTGTTGAACGGGCACGCCGGCGAATTCCTGTCGGCCGAGGGACGGCGGGTCGACGATGGCGTGCTGCTGATCGTCCTCAACGCCCACCACGACACGGTGTCGTTCGTGCTGCCGGCGGTGCCGGGGGGGCGGGGCTGGCGCTGCGTCCTCGACACCCGGGTGGCCGATGGCGCCGGTGACGGCCGCATGAATCTGTCGGGCCGCCCCGTCCCGGTGGATGGGCGGAGCACACTGGTGTTCCAACTCGTCGAAAGTCCCGGCAGCGATGTTGTTTCTGTCCGGTAACAATTAACCTGTGGTAGAGTGTCGGAGTGCGAACGGTCCAGCGTTGAGTGCTCGCCATGCCCGACTATGACTTTTCCCTTGTCGACGCGGCTGTCATCGATGGCCAATACGCCACCCAGCGCCTCTTTCGCGATGTGCTGAGCCGGCTCGGCCTGAAGTCGGTGGCGACCTTCGGGTCGACCGGCGATGCGGCGGTGGTGCTCACCTCGGCGACCCCGGACATCGTCCTGGTCGACGCCGATGGCGACGAGGCGGCGGCGTTCCAGTTCATCCGGGCCCTGCGCAACGAGCCGACAACCCCCAACCCGTACGCAGCCCTGATCGTTACGACATGGCAACCGACGCCGGCCCTCCTGCTGCGGGTGACCAACAGCGGAGCCGACGACCTCGTGGTGAAGCCGGTGTCGCCGAAGCAGGTCCAGGATCGCATCGCCACCCTGATCGAATCGCGCAAGCCGTTCGTGGTGACCGCCGATTACACCGGGCCCGACCGCCGCAAGTCGCCGCGGGAGGGCGCCCAGGTGCCGCTCATCGACGCCCCCAACACCCTGCGCCTCAAGGCGATGGGGCAGTGGTCGAGCATCAACCCCCGCCAGCGGATCGCCCAGACCAACACCCAGGTCAACAAGCAGAAGCGTCTGCGCGCGAGCGTCCAGGCGGCCTTCCTGGTCGAGTTCGCGGTGCCCGGGCTGGGGCGCGAGCCGCCGGACCGCATGGCGCTCGACCATCTCGCCCGCGTGCCGGGCGTGGTCGGCGACCTGCACCGCCGCCTGTCGGAGGGGGACGGCGGTAGCCGCAGCACCGTCGGCGGCCTGTGCCGCGCGTTGCGCGACGCGGTGGAGCAGCTCCGGTCCACCGCCGACAGCGGTGCCCTGGACGCCGCCGAGGTGTCGCGCATCCAGTCCTTGAGCCGGAGCCTGCTGCAGGCGGTCGACCCCGACCGTTCCCTGGAGGCGATGACGCAGGAGGTGGCGACCGCGGTCGCCGGCTACCGCCATCGCCTGGACCAGATCACCCAGGCGAAGGCGACGGAGGCCGCGCGCAGCGCCGCCGCCGGCGCCAAGGTCGCGACCGCGGAGTGACGCGGGCGTGTCAGCTGTTCATGGCGTGGAGGCGCCGCAGGTCCGTCAGGGTCAGCGCGGCGAAATCGGGCAGCACCGCGCGCGCCCCGGTGAAATCGTCGCCGTCGGTGAACACGCTTGTGCCGACCACCACGGCGATGCCGGCGGCCACCGCGGCGCGCACGCCGTTGGTGGAATCCTCCAGCGCGAGGCAGGCGGCGGCGGGAAGGCCGAGCCGCTCCAGCGCCACCCGGTAGACCATGGGGTCCGGCTTCTTGGACGGGGCGTCCTCGGCGCAGGCGAGGGTGGCGAACCAGCCATGACCCTCGCCGCCGGTGGCGCCGTCGAACAGGGCCTCCACGTTCGCCCGGGTCGTGGTGGTCGCCACCGCCACCCGCAGGCCGGCCGCTCCGGCTTCGGCGATGAGCCGGGCCACGCCGGGGCGCAGCGGCACGCCGCCGCGGCGCACGGACGCGGTGTAGTGCTCCGTCTTGCGGGCGTGCAGGCGCGCCACCAGCCCGTTCAGGTCGGGACCGAGGCGGGACGGGTCGTGGGCGGCGACGAAGGCGCGGATGCGCTCCTTGCCGCCCGACACTGCCAGCAGATCGCGGTACAACGCGCGCGCCCAGACCCAGGGCAGGCCGTGTTCGGCGAACGCCCGGTTGAACGCCGCACGGTGCGCCTCCTCGGTCTCGGCAAGGGTGCCGTCGACGTCGAAGATCAGGGCGCGCAGCGTGTCGGTCATCGGCTCGGCCCCTTCCGGTGTGCCGGCCATCCTTACCACCGCGGCCGGCCTCACGCCACCGCCCGGTCGGGCAGGGCCCGCGCCGGGCGCGGGTGCCCTCGCGCCGCCCGGGAGCCGCTGGGATGACCGCCTACGTCGTCGGGGTGTTCGCCGTCACCTATCTCGGCATGGCCCTCGGCCGCTTTCCAGGGGTGCGCGTCGACCGCACGGGCATCGCCCTCGTCGCGGCGATCCTGCTGCTCGCCGCGGGCGCCGTGTCCGCCGACCAGGCGGTCGACGCCATCGATTTCCCGACGCTGTTCGTGCTGTTCGGCCTGATGGTGCTGTCCGCGCAGTACGCGGCCAGCGGCTTCTACGACTGGGCGGCGTGGCGGATCGCCGCCGGGCGCGGCGCGCCGGAACGCCTTCTGGCGCTCACCGTGCTCGTCGCCGGGGTGCTGTCGGCGGTTCTCGCCAACGACGTCGTCGTCTTCGCGATGGTCCCCATGCTGTGCCACGGCCTGCGGCGGCGCGGCCTCGCCCCACAGCCGTACCTGATCGCGCTGGCCGGGGCCGCCAACGCGGGCTCCGCTGCGACGGTCATCGGCAACCCGCAGAACATCCTGATCGCCCAGTCCGGCGACCTGGGCTTCTGGCCGTTCCTGGCGGTGTGCGGCGTGCCGGCCCTGCTGGGCATGGCCTGCGTCCACGCCGTGGTGTGGTGGCAATGGCGCGGACGCTGGTGGACGGCGCCGGCCCAGGGGGAGGCCGGCCCCTCGCCGGCCCTGGCCCGCTGGCCGATGGCCAAGGCGATGGCCGCGACCGTCGGGCTGCTGGCGCTCTTCGCCACGCCGCTTCCCCAGGTCACGGGCGTGCTGATCGTCGCCGGGGCCATGCTGGTCAGCCGCAGCCTGGCCAGCCGCACCATGCTGGGCATGGTCGACTGGCACCTGCTGGTGCTGTTCGCGGGGCTGTTCGTGGTCACCCAGGCGCTGGCCGACACCGGGCTGCCGGCCGGCGTGGTGGACGCGCTGGCGGCGCGCGGGCACCTGCCGGACTCGCTGGCCGTGCTGGCGCCCCTGGCGCTGGTCGCCAGCAACACCGTCGGCAACGTGCCGGCGGTCCTCCTCCTGCTCGCGGCCTGGCCGGGGCCGCCGGAGGGGGCGCTTCTCGGGCTGGCGGTGCTGTCGACCCTGGCCGGCAACCTGGCGCTTCCCGGAAGCCTGGCGAACATCATCATGGCGGAACGCGCCGCCGCCCTGGGCGTGCGGGTCGGCCTGGCCGAGCACGCCCGGTGCGGCGTTCCGATCACGCTGGCGTCGATGGCGCTCGCCAGCGCCTGGCTGTGGGGGCTGGGGCTGCTGCCGGCGTGGTGACGCCGGGGGGCGCCGGACCGGCCGGCGCGCGGCCGGTCAGTCGGCGGTCTGGTGCTGCGGAACCTTGCCGCCGGGAGCGGGCAGGGCGGTGTCCTCGTGGGGATCGCGCAGCACGTAGCCGCGGCCCCACACCGTTTCGATGTAGTTGTCGCCCTGGGTCGCCGCCGCCAGCTTCTTGCGGAGCTTGCAGACGAAGACGTCGATGATCTTCAGCTCCGGCTCGTCCATGCCGCCGTAGAGATGGTTGAGGAACATCTCCTTGGTCAGGGTGGTGCCCTTGCGCAGGGAGAGCAGCTCCAGGATGCCGTACTCCTTGCCCGTGAGATGCAGGGGCTGGGTGTCCACTTCGACCGTGCGGGTGTCCAGGTTAACGGTCAGGCGGCCGGTGCGGATGAGGCTGTCGGAGTGGCCCTTGGACCGGCGGACGATCGCCTGGATGCGGGCGATCAGCTCGCGCTTGTCGAAGGGCTTGGTCAGGTAATCGTCGGCGCCGAAGCCCAGCCCCTTGATCTTGTTGTCCATTTCCGACAGGCCGGAGAGGATCAGGATGGGGGTGGTGACCCGCGCCGCGCGCAACCGGCGCAGCACCTCGTAGCCGTCGATGTCCGGCAGCATGAGGTCGAGGATGATGATGTCGTAGTCGTAGAGCTTTCCGATTTCGAGCCCATCTTCGCCCAAGTCCGTGGAATCGACGATGTACCCTTCCGATTGAAGCATCAGCTCGATGCTCTTCGCGATGGACGAATCGTCCTCGACCAGCAGTACCCTCATGGCCTTTTCCCAACCTGTGGCAAGGTGCCGTTCCGTACCCGAGCCCGAACCGGATCGGGGCTGTCCGGGAGCGGACGACCTGCCACCCCAACAGCCCACATCCTCATGTTTACACAAGTTAACAGACGATTCAGCTTAACGCCAGCCTCGAGTTGGTTCACGACTCGTTAAGCATTCCGGACGATCATGGCGGAGCCGACCGGTCTGGTGGCCGGCCGCCGTGCCGCTGAGGGCACCCCCGGTTCGCCCGGTCCCTTTTCGAGACAACCGCGAACGCACGCCCGTGCCCGCCGACGTAGCCCGCCTCCTCGACGACATCGACGCGCTGCCCGACCACCGGCGGTTCGGCCGGGTGACGGCCGTGCTCGGCCTGCTGGCGGAGGTCGGCGGGATCGAGAAGGAGCTGTCCATCGGCGGCCGCTGCGTCATCGAATCCCGCGACGGCCGCCGCATCCCGTGCGAGGTGGTGGGTTTCCGCCAGGCGCGCGCCCTGCTGATGCCGTTCGGCTCGCTCGATGGCGTCGGGCTCGGGTGCCGGGCGCTGGTGTCGGACGGCCAGCCGGTCATCTATCCCTGCCACGCCTGGCTCGGCCGCGTCATCAACGCCCTGGGCGAGCCGGTGGACGGCAAGGGGCCGCTGCCCCGCGGCACCCGGCCGGTGCCGATCCGCAACAGCCCGCCGTCGGCCCACACCCGCCAGCGGGTGGGGGGGAAGATCGACCTCGGCGTGCGGGCGATCAACACCTTCCTCACCTGCTGCCTCGGCCAGCGCATGGGCATCTTCGCCGGATCCGGCGTCGGCAAGTCGTCGCTGATGTCGATGCTCGCGCGCTACTCCAGCGCCCAGGTCGCGGTGATCGGCCTGCTGGGGGAGCGCGGGCGCGAACTCCAGGAGTTCATCAGCGAGGACCTCGGCGACGAGGGGTTGGGACGCAGCGTCGTCGTCTGCGCCACCTCCGACGAGCCGCCGCTGATGCGCCGCCAGGCCGCCTACATGACCATGGCGGTGGCCGAGTACTTCCGTGACGAGGCGATGGACGTGCTGTGCATGATGGACAGCGTGACCCGTTTCGCCATGGCGCAGCGCGAGATCGGGCTGTCGGCCGGCGAGCCGCCGACCACCAAGGGCTACCCGCCCACCGTGTTCGCCGAGTTGCCCCGCCTGCTGGAGCGGGCCGGGCCGGGGGCGGCGGGGGCGGGCACCATCACCGGGCTGTTCACGGTCCTGGTCGAGGGCGACGACCACAACGAACCGATCGCCGACGCGGTGCGCGGCATCCTCGACGGGCACATCGTGCTGGACCGGCAGATCGGCGAGCGCGGGCGCTATCCCGCCATCAACATCCTGCGCAGCGTGTCGCGGACCATGCCGGGATGCAACTCCGAGGCGGAGAACCAGATCGTCGCCGCGGCCCGCCAGTTGCTGGCGTCCTACGACAACATGGCCGAGATGATCCGCCTCGGCGCGTACCGGCGCGGCTCCGACCAGGAGGTCGACCTCGCCATCCACTTCCAGCCGGCCTTGGAGGCCTTCCTGCGCCAGAGCAAGCGGGACAACACGAGCCTTGCCACCGGGTACTCGATGCTGGCTGAGATTCTAGGGGTGCCCTGGCAGTGAATTCGCTGAAGACCGTGATCCGCCTGCACAAGTGGCAGCTCGACGAGAAGCGCCGCGCGCTGGTCGAGTTGCAGACGCTGGGCGACCGGCTGCGCAGCGAGGCGGAGAAGCTGGAGCAGGAGATCGTCCACGAGCAGGAGACCGCGCTGGCCGACGGCGAGGTGGCGTTCGGCTATGCCAGCTTCGCCCGCGCCGCCCGCGACCGCCGCCAGCGCCTTGCCGATTCCATCGATCAGGTCGAGAGCCAGATCGCCGCGGCCACCGAGGCCATGGCCGAGGCCTTCCAGGAGCTGAAGCGCTTCGAACTGGCGGAGGAGGAGCGGGTCCGCCGCGAGGCGGACAAGCTGAAGCGGCGCGAGGCGGCGGTGCTCGACGAGACCGCCCTGGTCGGCTTCCGCCGCCGCCAGCAGGAAAGCGGCACCGGGGTGTGACAGCCGGCGGGGGCCGGCAATCGGGGAGATGGCATGGCGGGAGCGGCGTCGCGCTTCAAATGGTCGGACTTCATGGTGCGCTGGTTGTTCGTGTTCGCCTTGCTTCAGGCGACCTACAACCCCACCGGCTACCACTACGTCGCCTGGCTGACCGAGCCGGGCTGGGCCCATCTCCCGTTGAAGGCCTTCGTGGGGGTGGTGCTGCTGATCGTCATCATCTTCATCGCGGGCATGGCGCTGCGCACGCTGACGCCGATCGGCGTGCTGTCCGCCGTGGTCTTCTTTTCCGGCCTGAGCTGGGCCGGCTACAGCCTCGGGGTGCGGTTGCCGACCACCGCGCTGACGGTGATGTGGGTGCAGGTGGCGACCGCCACGGCGTTGACCGGGGGCATGAGCCTGGGCTTGTTCCGCCAGGCGCTTTCCGGTCTCATCACGCCGTCGGAGAACCACTGATCACAATCAGGCCCGGGATCGCGCGGGACCAGGGAGCGAGCATGAGCGGACACGGCGCCGGTCGCCTCTACCGGGTGACCGGGTTGGGCGGCCACATCGACGTCTACGAGGACCGGGTGGAGATCCACCGCGGCGGGGCCCTGCAGTTCTTCCTGGAGGTCTTCAATCTCTACGACGGGGACACCGAGACGGTGATCGCGCGGGACAAGATCACCGCCGTCACCCTGGTCGAACCCTGGTTCTGGCCGGGCTATGTCCGGTTCTCCTACGACGGGGCGACCGACCGCTGGCCCGACTACTGGCAGGACGCGATGACCCCGAACGCCCTGATGATGGGCTACATCGACAACCGGGGCTTCCATCGCCTAAAGAAGTTGCTGGACGCGCGCGCCTAGGGCGTGGTCGAGTCCGCGCGGGATTGCCGGGGGAGTCTGCATGGCCGGGGCGGTGCCTCGTTTCAAATGGTCGGATTTCGTGGTCCGGTGGTTGTTCGTGTTCGCCCTGGAGGAGGCCACCTACAACCCCACCGGCTACCACTACGTGGCCTGGCTGACCGCGCCCGACGACGGGCTGTTCCCGGTGAAGGTGTTCGTCGGGGCGGCGCTGCTGATCCTCCACGTCTTCGTCACCGCGATCGCGCTGCGCACGCTGACCCCCATCGGCGTGCTGTCGGCGATCGCCTTCTTCTCGGCCCTGAGCTGGGCCGGCTACAGCGTCGGCGTGCGCCTGCCGACCACCGATCTGACGATCATGTGGGTTCAGGCGGCGGTGGCCACGGCCTTGACCGGCGGCGTCTGCCTCGCCCTGTTCCGCCAGCACGTGTCGGGGCTGATCACGCCGTCGGAGGAGGGCGGGCATGTCTAGGCGCGGTCGGCCTGGTGACGGGGCGTAGGCGGGGGCGGCATGGTCGAAGAGCTGATCCCCGCCCTGTGGCGGACCGCCGAACTGGCGGGGTTGGTGCTGCTGCCGCTCCTCGCCTGGTCGATGGGCCGCAGGGTGCTGCACGCCATCGACACCATCGAGTACTTCGCGGTGCCCGGCATGATGCGCTTCAGCTTCCTGTCCGGCGCCATCACCGGCCTGCTGCTGCTGGTGGTCAACCACGACCCGGCGTATTACGAGTTCGAATCGGTGTTCCACGCCGGCGGCCCTTGGGACGTCAGCTTTGCCGAGCTGTTCACCTTCTGGCTCGACCCGGCCCGCTACCCGCCCCACGCGCTGTGGCTGCGCGTCCGGGGCCTCGACACCGGTGATCCCGTCACCGTGTTCGCCCTGATGGCCGCCACCCTGGCCGCCCTGGTGGTGCTGGGCAGCGTGCGCTTCTTCGGGTCCGGTGCGCCGCGCGCCCTGGTGGAGAGCGTGGTCATCTGGTTCTGGGGCCTGGGCATGGCGGTGTACGTGGTGTGCGCCGCGACCTGGACGCTCCACGTGCTGAACTTCTGGGCCCTGGTGCTGGCCTTCTTCCTCTACCGCTACTTCAATCTGAAGGCGGGCCATTGAGGCGGGTTGGGGCCGCCGCCACCAGCGCCAGGGCCGCCACCGCCATGCCGGCCATCCACCAGGCCTGCCACACGCCGTAGGCGGTGCTGAGCATGGCGAGGGCGGCGGCGAACACGGCCAGGGCGTAGGGTTGGGCCGACGGCTCCAGCCGCCGGCTGGCGGCCAGCAGGGCCGCCGCCACGGCCCACGCGGCCAGGGCGCCGAGGGCCCCCAGTTCCAGCCAGATCTGCAGCATGGCGTCGTGGGGGTGGAGGGGAAGCAGGGTGTCCGCCCCGCCGGAGAAGCGGGACACCGCACCGTCCGCCGCCAGCGCCCGCGAGGCGTCGATGCCGTGGCCCAGGAGCGGGGCCTCGAGCGCCCGGTCGGCGGCGGCGATCCAGATCTCGACGCGGTGGCGGGCGGAGCGGAACAACCAGTCGGCGTCGACGAGCCCGGCACCGTCGAGGACGCTTGCCAGGGGAAGGACGCCGGCGAACGCCGCGGTGACGAGCAGCGCGAGGGCGGCGCGGGTCACCGCCGCGGACCACAGGGCGACGGCGAAGGCGAGGGCCGCCGCCGCCATGCCGAGCACCGCGGACCGGCTGGTGGACACCAGGGCGAGACCGGCGTACGCCGCGGGAACCGCCAGTGCCCAGCGGCCCCAGAGCTGGCGCAGGGCGAGCGCGGCCGGCCAGCTCACCAGCGCCAGCAGGGCGGCGGCGCGTTTGGGCACGTTGCCGCCGGCGACCGCGACCTCCGCCGGCACCCCGTTCCAGCTGCGGTGGATGGGAAAGTCGAAGGCGAGTTCCACCGCGAAGATCAGCATCCCGGTGACCGCCCCCAACGCCATGGCGACGGCGACCCGCCGGACGGACGCCGCGGGCATGGCGGCCAGGGCCGTTGCGCCGAGCACCGCGGCCCCGGCGACGTACGCGATCTCCAGCACGGTGGCGGCGGCGCGGCCGGAGGGGCTCCACGCGACGCTGGCGGCGGCCACCGCGACCAGGGCGGCCAGAGCGCCCGCGATCGCGGTGCGCGGCCAGACGGCGCGGTGCCACAGCGCGGCGAGGGCCGCCAGCAACACGACGATGGTCCACGCCGCCATCCCGCGTGGCGCCACCGCGGCCAGCGGCCCGGCGAGGAACGCCAGGGCGACCGCGGCCGCGACCGCCCTGCGGTCTGACGGCGGCGCGTCCGTCGGGGCGGAGCGGGCGGCGTGTTCGGTCATGTCGGCTCGTCGGGCGATGAAAGGCGGCGGGCCTGCTTATCAGGGGCCGGGGGTGAATTCAACGCGGCCGATCCGGCCTCTACAGCGGGCCCAGGCGGGCCATCAGCACCGGGTTGTCCCAGCCGGGCTGACGGTCCTCGACGACCACGCGGTGGCCGGGGGCGCCGTCGCGCGCCACGCGCACCTCGAGCCAGCGCGGCACCACCTCGTTGTTGAGGTCCTCGAGCACGCCCAGGGCCAGCGCCTCGGGCTCCGCCGGACCCTCGGCAAGGGCGTCGAGGTAGGCGGAAAAGCCGTCGGCCGTCAGCACCCAGCGGTCGGGAACGTAGCGGATCTCCAGGTGGAGCCCGGGCCGGGCCGGGCCGTCGAGCGACACCATGTAGTCGTGCCGGGCGTCGGGGTTGCCGGCGATGGCGAGGCGCGCGCGGCGCTGCCGGCCGGTCATGCGGTGACCGTCGTCGAGCGGCCCGACCGGGCCAGCTTCACCCAGGCCTTGGCACCGACCTGGAAGGACAGGCCGCCGCCGTAGCCGACCGCTTCGAGGCTGTCGGTGAACACCGCGAGCAGGTCGCCCCGCAGCGATGACGGGAGCGGGTTGGGGCTGCGCAGGATCAGGTCGAACCGGCGCTCCCGCACCATGCCGTCGAGCTGGAGAGGCCCGAGGCGGCTGAGCTCCACCTCGATGAGGAAGCGGCTGCCGCGCTCCTTCTCGCCGCCGCCGCCGCCGCCCGCCTCGTCCTGGTGGAGCGGCCGGACGTGCAACTGGAGCGGTGCCAGCGCCTGGCCGTCGAACATCGGCACCGTGTAGGGCCGCCAGTCGCCGGGGGCGGGCTCCGCCGCCTGGGTGCGCAGGCCGCGGAACTCACGGTCGAGGCGGGCCAGGAGATCGCCGCGACCGCCCCGTTCCAGCGCCGTCGCGGCCTCGTCGCCCAGCCAGCCGCGGGCGCTGCCGCCGCGCACCGCGGCCAGGAAGAAACTGAGCGCGGCGCCCAGCTTGCGGTTGGGCTGCGGCACGACGCTGTTCATCACCGTGCGGGCGATCCCCGGGTCGAGGGCGGCCAGGGCCGCCAACGCCTCGCGCAGGGTCGGCCATTCGCGGCCGGGCAGGGCGGCCTCGCCCTCCGCGGAGAGGCCGGCGAGCGCCGCGGCCGGGTCGCTCACCACGGCGGTGATCTGGGTGCCGGGCGGCAGAGTCGCGCGCGTGTTGAGGGCGAGCATGCCCTGCGGCGTCGCCAGGATCGGTTGGCCGCGGGAGGTCGCGCCGGCCACCGTCCCGCCGACCGTCGGCTCGTCGGCCGACAGCGCCGCGGCGATTCCGGCACTGGGGTCCCCGCCGGGCGGCGTCACGGAGAGCACGCGCAACGCCACGGTGGCGCCCTGGGTCAGCAGCGGCACCGCTGTGGAGGGCGGCGTGGGCGCGGACGGTGCCGGCGGCCCTGACCTGCCGGCGACCGGATTGGCTGCCACGGGCTCGGTGGCGACGCCTGCGCCCGACGGCGGCGCAGTGCCCGTCTGCGTTGCGGTGCCTGTCTGCGTTGCGGTGCCTGTCTGCGTTGCGGTGCCTGTCTGCGTTGCGGTGCCCGACGGCGTTGCGGCGGATGGCGTCGCGGCGGTGCCCGGCAGCGGGATCGGCCGGCTGGCGGCACCGGCGTCCTGCGGCAGGACCGGCGCGGGCTGGCCGGCGGCGGGCGGGGTGGTCGCGCCGGGCGCCGCCGGCGGGGAGGCCCCGGCCGGGGTGCCCGCGGAGGGCGGGGGCAGGGCGCCGGTTGCCGGCGGGGCGGCGGCGGGGTGTGCCGCACCGGGCATCGTCGGGACGGCCCCGGCCGCCGGGGGCGGCACCGCCGCGGTCATGCCGGGAGTGGGAGGGGCGCCCGGGAGCGTGTTCGGCGCCGTGGCGACCGGCGCCGCGGCTCCCCCCGGACCGACGACCGGCGGTGCCGGGGGCGGGGTGGGCGATGCTGTCGCCGTCGCCGCGGCGATCACGGTGGCCGGCACGAGGGCCCCCGCGACCAGGGTCGGGCGCGTCGCCAGCGGGGCGCCGGCCAGGGTCAGGGCGTTGGTCAGCAGGCTCAGCACCACGCCGGGCTGCGGCGCGGGCGCGGCGGGCGGGGCTTGGGGGGCGCCGGCGGCGGCGGCCGGGGCGGCGTACACCACCGCACGCCCCGGCGGCTGGCCGGCGGCGATCTGCAGCGTCACCGGCTTGTCGGCGGGCAGGGGGACGGGCGATCGCACCTGGATCTCGCCGGCCTGGGTGCGCACGCGCACCAGCCCGTCGGCGCCGGTGCCGGCCACCGTCCCGCTCACCACCACCGGGCGTGGCAGGTTGGCCAGGCGGTCCGGCACCTTGGCGATGGAAACCTCGGCCAGCGTCGCCGGCGCCGGGCCGGCCGGTGCGGCCGCGGCCGGCGTCGGCGCCGGGGGTGGAACGCTGCCGCTCATGGCCGGCGTTCCCCGCCGCGCTCAGTCGCGCAGCAGGCGCTGGGCGATCGCCTGGACATCGCCCGCGGCGTCGCTGCCGGGGGACCGGGTGAGCAGCGGGATCTGGTTGCGGATCGCGTCGCGCACCTTGAGGTCGCGGCGCACGATGCCGGCCAGCGGCGGCTTGAACTTCAGGAAATTGGTGCAGGCCTTGAGGATCGTGTTGTAGGTGCGTTCACCCTCCTTGAGGCTCTGGGCGACGTTGACGACGATGCGCAGGTCGGCGTTGGGGTTGGTGGCGTGGGTGAGCTTGATGAACGCGTAGGCGTCGGTCAGCGACGTCGGCTCGTCCGTGGTGACGACCAGGGTCACCCCGGCCGGTCCGCACAGGGTGCGGACCGTGCGGTCGACGCCGGCGCCCATGTCCATCACCACGTTGTCGTACTTGCGCGCGAGGTCGAGGAGGTCGTTGCGCAGCGACGACAGGCGCTGGCTGGGCAGGGTGGCGAGCGTGCCCGAGCCGGAGCGGCCGGCGATGATGTCGAATCCGCCGTCGGGAAAGCGCTGCGCCGCGCGCTGCAGGGTCACCGATCCGTCGATCACCTGGCCGAGGTCGTGCTTGGGCGCGAACCCCAGTTGGATGTCGACGTTGGCGAGTCCGAGGTCGCCATCGAACAGCAGGGTGTTGCGCCCCAGGCGGGCCAGGGCGTGGACCAGCGTGATCGAGAACCACGTCTTGCCGACCCCGCCTTTCCCGCTCGCGACGGCGATCACGTTGGCGCCGCGCAACGGCCGGACATTGCTGGAGGCGGTGGCCTGGAAAACCGGTTCGGTCATGGGAGGGTCCTCGACGACGGGGAACTCAGCGCGTGGGCGGATGCGGCGGCCTTGGTCTTCTTCGGCTTGGCGGGGGGCGGCTGCGCCGCCTTCTTCTCCTCCCCCGGCATCATCATGCGGGCGAGCGCCACGGGGTTGAGCGTGGTCAGGCCCTCGGCCACCTTCGGCGCCACAGTGCAGTCGCACAGCGCAAGACGGGCACGGAAGGCGGCGGTGAGGATGCTGCCCAGCCGGCGTGTCGCGTCGAGCCGGGTCACCAGCATACGGCGCACGCCGAGCGCGCGGAAGATCTGGCCGATCTCCGACGCCTCCATGGCGTCGATGCCGGCGGGAAGGACCAGCACCGGTTCCACCGCCTCGGCCGCGATCAGCGCCTTGAGGTCGGCCATGTCCTCGGCGTCGAACGGGTTGCGGCCGGCGGTGTCGACCAGGATCAGGTCGGTCTCGCGGCTCATGGCGATCGCGCCGTGCAGCGCCTCGGGGTCTTCCACGGTGTGCAGGCGCACCTTCATCAGACGCATGAAGGCGGCGAGCTGGTCGACGCCGCCGGCGCGCACCGTGTCGGTGGTGATCACGCTGACGCTGCGGCTCTTGAAGACGGCGCGCGCCGCCAGCTTGGCCACCGTCAGGGTCTTCCCCGACCCGGGCGGGCCGACCAGCACCAGCGGCTTCTGCCCGGGCCGGCCTTCGGCCAGGGGGTGGAAGGTGAAGACCGCGTCGAGCGCGGCGCCCAGCGCCAGGGTCGGGTCGTCGGTGTCGAGCCCGGCCGCGGCGTCGATCAACTGCTCGGCCAGCGCGGCCGGCACGCCGTGGCGATGGAGCGCGTCGGCCACCGCCTCGCTGACGTCCACCTCCGGCTCGACCGGGGCGGCGGGGGCGGTGACGGTGCGGCCCTGGCCGTGCGGGTGGTCGTCCTCCTCCACCGCCGCGGTGACGCGCACGCCGCCGCCTTCCTCCTCGCGCGTCGCGACGATGATGGCGTCGTCGCCGAGCGTCTGGCGGACCTGGCGCATCGCCTCCGACATGGACTTGGCGTGGAAGGATTTCAGCCGCATCGGCGCACCTCCGTCCGGCGGTCACCGATCACGGCGGCGGCGGTGCGGTGCGGCAGCGGACGGCCCATCAGATCACCCCCAGGGTCTTGATCTTCGCCTTGGGATGGATCTCGTTCTGCGACATGACCACGGTCGACGGACGGAACCGCTCGACGATGGAGCGGACGTAGGGCCGGATCAGCGGACTGGTCAGCAGTACGGGGGTCTCGCCCATCATCGCGTGTCGCTCGAAGGTCTGGCGCACCGAGGTGATGAACTGCTGCAGCCGGCTTGGCGCCATCGTCAGCTGCCGTTCGTCGCCGTCGCCCATGAGCGACTCCGCGAACGCATTCTCCCATTCCGGCGACAGGGTGACCAGCGGAATGAATCCCATCTCGTTGGCGCAGGAGTCGCAGATCTGCCGGGCGAGACGCGACCGCACGTGTTCGGTGATCTGGGTGATGGACCGCGTCTGGCCGGCGGCCTCGGAAATCCCTTCCAGGATGGTGGGAAGATCGCGAATCGACACGCGCTCGCCCAGCAGGTTCTGGAGCACGCGCTGCAGCCCGCCCACCGTGATCTGCTGCGGCACCACGTCGGCGACCAGCTTCTGGTGCTCCTTGTCCATCTCGTCCAGGAGCTTCTGGGTCTCGGTGAAGGACAGCAGCTCCGGCATGTTGTCCTTGATGGTCTCGGTGAGATGGGTGGTGATGACGGTCGACGGGTCGACCACCGTGTAGCCGCGGAACAGGGCCTCCTCGCGGTAGCCCGGTTCGATCCAGATGGCCGGCAGGCCGAAGGTCGGCTCCACCGTCTGCTCGCCGGGAAGGCTCATGGCCTCGCCGCGGGGGTCCATCACCAGCAGCATGTTGGGCCGGATGTCGCCGCGCCCGGCCTCGATCTCCTTGACCCGGATGACGTAGACGTTGGGCGGGAGCTGCAGGTTGTCCTGGATGCGCACCGCCGGCATGACGAAGCCGACCTCGCCGGCGATCTGGCGGCGCAGCCCCTTGATCTGGTCGGTCAGGCGGTGGCTTCCCGCCTGGGGCTGGTTGATCAGCGACAGCAGGCCGTAGCCCAGTTCCAGCCGGATCAGGTCGATCGCCAGGGCGGTGGCGATCGGTTCGTCGGCCACCGGGGCCGGGCCGCCGCCCGGGCCGGCGCCCGCCGCCTCGGCCTCGGCCACCTCGCGCTCGGCGTCCGCCTGCTCCTTGCGGGCCCGCATCTTCGGCAGGAAGTAGGCGGCCGCCCCGACCAGCCCGATGACCGGCAGGAAGGTGAAGATGGGCATTCCCGGCAGCAGGGCCAGCGACACGATGGCCAGGGTCGACAGGCCGAGCGCTGCGGGATGGCCGGTGAGCTGCCCGACCACCGCCTTGTCGGTGGAGCCGCCGGCGCCCGCCTTGGACACCAGGAAGCCGGCGGAGATCGAGATCACCAGGGCCGGGATCTGCGACACCAGGCCGTCGCCGACCGTCAGCTTCGTGAAGGTGTCGAGCGCCTCCATGACCGGCATGTCGTAGCGCAGCACCGCCACGGTGACGCCGCCGATGACGTTGATGAACATGATCATCAGGCCGGCGACGGCGTCGCCCTTCACGAACTTGGAGGCGCCGTCCATCGAGCCGAAGAAGGCGCTCTCGTCCTCCAGCTCCTTGCGGCGCGCCCGCGCCGTGGCCTCGTCGATCATGCCGGCGGACAGGTCGGCGTCGATCGCCATCTGCTTGCCGGGCATGGCGTCCAGGGTGAACCGGGCGGCGACTTCGGCGATGCGCCCGGAACCGGCGGTGATCACCTTGAAGTTCACGATCGTCAGAATGCCGTAGACGATCACGCCGATGACGAAGTCGCCGCCCATCACGAAGCCGGCGAAGGCCTGGATGACCTGTCCGGCGGCGTCCGTGCCCTCGGAGCCGTGCTGCAGGATGAGCCGGGTCGACGCCATGTTCAGCGACAGCCGCAGCAGGGTCGTGATCAGCAGGATCGTCGGGTAGGACGACAGGTCCAGCGGCTTCTCGATGAACAGCACGACCATCAGGATCAGGATCGAGATGGTGATGTTGAAGGCCAGCATCATGTCGAGGACGATGGCCGGCATCGGCATGATGAGGCCGACGACGATCAGCACGATGCCGAACGCCATCACCAAGTCGCCGCGCTTCAGCTGCCGCTTGGCGAATCCCAGCATGTCGCCGAGGGCGGCGGCATTGCCACGCCCGCCGCCTCCTCCGCCGCCTTCGGGTTCCGTGTGTTCGGTGAGCGCCATCGCCGCTGCCGTGCCCCGTGCCTGCCGCCGTTACGAACGTCCGTCTAACACCGACCGCCGGTTCACACCATCGCCCGTTCCTCGGAGCCGGGCGGCGGCACCGGGACGCCCTCCTCGTTGTACTGCTTGAGCTTGTTGCGCAGGGTGCGGATCGAGATGCCGAGGATGGTGGCCGCGTGGGTGCGGTTGCCGAAGCAGTGGCTCAGCGTTTCGATGATCAGGTCCCGCTCCACGTCGGCCACGGTGCGGCCGACCAGCGACGCCAGCGGCGCCCCTCCCGCCGCGCCCTGGGGGGCCGTGGCGGGCGGGGCCGGCCGGGCGGACTGGCCCGGCGGCGGCGCGTGGTTGGCGTAGGCGGCGTAGGGGTTGCCCGCCGGCATGGGGCGGGCCGGCGGCACCGTTCCCGAGGGGTAGGCGAAGGGGTTGGCCACCGGCGACCCCGACGGGATGGACGCCTGGGCGGAGCCTTCCGGGGCCAGCAACTGACCCGACAGCATGATCGCGTCGGGAACGATGACGTCGCCCCGCGACAGCAGGACGGCGCGGTGCACGGTGTTCTCCAGCTCGCGCACGTTGCCGCGCCAGTGGTGGCCCTGCAGCTTGGCCATGGACTCCGCCGACAGCGACTTTTCCGGCACGCTGTTGGCCTCGGAGTACTTTTTCACGAAGTGCTCGGCGATGGTCGGGATGTCGAGCGGCCGCTCGCGCAGCGCCGGCAACGGGATCGAGAGCACGTTGAGCCGGAAGAACAGGTCCTCGCGGAAGTTGCCGGCCTGGACCTCGGCCTCCAGGTTGCGGTTCGAGGTGGCGATCAGGCGGACGTTGATCTTGACCGGCTGGGAGGAGCCGATGCGGTCGATCTCCCGCTCCTGGATGGCGCGCAGCAGCTTGGCCTGCAGGCGCGGGTGCATCTCCGACAGCTCGTCCAGCAGCAAGGTGCCGCCGTTGGCCTCCTCGAACTTGCCGATGCGCCGGGCCACGGCGCCGGTGAAGGCACCCTTCTCGTGGCCGAACAGCTCCGATTCCAGGAGGTTCTCGGGGATCGCCGCGCAGTTCACGGCGACGAACGGCTCGTTGGCGCGTCGGCTCTTGCGATGGATGTAGCGGGCCATCAGCTCCTTGCCGGTGCCGGACTCGCCGGTGATCAGCACGGAGGCGTCGGAGGGGGCGATCTGTTCGGCGAGTTGGAGCACCGCATGCATCGCCGGGTCGCGGCAGACGATGGCGTGGCTCTCCTCGGCGACCGCCGACAGGACCGCGGCGATCAGCTCGGCGTCCGGCGGCAGGGGGATGTACTCCTTGGCCCCGGCCCGGATGGCCCGCACCGCGGCGGCGGCGTCGGTGCCGATGCCGCAGGCCACCACCGGGATGGTGATGCGCTCGGCCTTCAGGCAGTCGACGAAGCGGGCGATGTCCAGCTTGACGTCGAT
Organism: Azospirillum sp. NS33; assembly: GCF_059703765.1. Classification (NCBI taxonomy): domain Bacteria; kingdom Pseudomonadati; phylum Pseudomonadota; class Alphaproteobacteria; order Rhodospirillales; family Azospirillaceae; genus Azospirillum; species Azospirillum sp. NS33. The sequence goes on from NZ_BAAKJB010000007.1 coordinate 84,644, forward strand.
CATCACCAGATCGGCCCCGGCGGCGGCGCGCAGGGCGTTGAGCGCACCCTCGATGCTGTCGGTGTGGGACACCTTGGCGCCGCGCTGCATGGCGATCTTGCCGGCGGCGGTGATGTACCCTTCCAACGTTCCAACGATCAACAGACGCATCGCTTTACGCTCCCCTCGGGAGTTCCCGGTCGAAGTACTGGATCCGCCGCGACGGCGGCAGGACGGTGTTGAGCAGCATTTCCAGGCGGCGAGGATTCTCCTGGCGCGCCATGGACACCGCTCCGATGGTGTAGAGGGTCTTGACCAGCGCCTCCTCCTCGGAGGCGCGTTCGACCTTGCCGGCCAGCGGCGTCAGCACGACGCTGCCCAGCACCGCTCCGTAGAAGGTGGTCAGCAGGGCCAGCGCCATGGCCGGGCCGATGCTGCTGGGGTCGTTCAGGTTTCCCAGCATCTGCACGAGGCCGACCAGGGTGCCGATCAGGCCCATGGCCGGCGCCACCTCGGCTGCCCGGCGCAGCACCGCGGCGCTGCGCGCCCGGCCGGCCGCCGCGGCCTCGGCCTCGCCGCCGAGGACGCGCTCCAGGTCGTCGGCGGGATGCCCCTCGACGATCAGCGACACGCAGCGGTGCAGGAACGGCTCGCCGCGCAGGTCGGGAAGGACGCCCTGGAGCATCTCCGGCCCGGCCCGGCGCACCGCCTCGGCCAGCAGCAGCACCCGGCGCGCCACCGCCCGCGGGTCGTGTGTCTTCTGGACCAGCACCAGCAGCCCGTCGCGCCAGGCCGCCGCGACGTCGCCCAGCGCGTAGCCGGCGGTGGTCACCGCCACGGTGCCGCCCAGCACGATCAGCATCGACGGGGCGTCGACGAACGCCCCGGGCGCGCCACCCAGGACGACGGCGGCGACGATGACGCCGACCGCCGCGGTCAGCCCGACCAGGGTCGCCGCGTCGAGCCCGCCGCGCGGGCGCACGCCACCGCCCGTCGCCGGAGCGGCGGCGGGGCGGCCGGTGTCGGCGGTGTCGCGCGCGATGGTCATCCCCGGTCCGATTTGATGATTTCGGTCATGGTCACGCCCAGCCGGTCCTCGACGACGACGACCTCGCCGCGCGCCACCAGGCGGTTGTTCACGTAGATGTCGATGGCCTCGCCGACCTTGCGGTCCAATTCGACCACCGCGCCGCGGCCGAGCTTCAGGAGCTGGCTGACCTGCATGGTCGACTTGCCGAGCACGGCCGAGATCTGCACCGGGATGTCGTAGACCGCCTCCAGGTCCTTGGTCGGGCCGAGGCCGGTCTCGTATTCGGCGAGATCGCTGCGCGCCGCCGCGTCCAGCTCGTCGAGGGAAAAGTTGTCCTTGGCCATTCAGCTCTCCGAAGCGCCGGTTTCAGGCAGGGGGCGCGACGAGAAGCCGCGCCGCGCAATGTTCGATGTCGGCCAGCAGGCGGGCGGTGTCGCGCTCCACCCCGCCCTCGGCCCATTCGATGCGGCAGTCGCCCGGCGCCACCGCGGGATCGGCCACCACCATCAGCTTGGCGCCGAAGCCGCGGCTGTCCGACAGCGCGCCGAGCTGCTCGCCGACCGCCGCCTGGACGTCGCCGGCGACGCGGACGATCAGGCGCGGCTCGTCGATCAGCTCCATCACACAGCCGCGCACCAGCGCCTCCACCTCGGCCAATCCGCCGCGCCGCGCCAGTTCGGGCATCAGCTTGCGGACCATGGCCAGGGCGATGTGCACCGGCTGGTCGCGGCGCATCGCGTTGGTCGCGTCGCGCTCGCTCAACAGGCGGTCGACCCCGGCGGCGACGCGCTGCAGCGCGTCGGCGACCTTCGCCTCGGTCGTCGTCGCCATCTCCGCCCGGCCGGCCTGGAGTCCGTCGTTGCGTCCGGCGGCGTGCCCCTCAGCGAAGCCCTTGCCGTAGCCGGCGGAGCTTCCCGCCGTCTGGCCCTCGGCGAAGCCGGCGGCGCGGGCGGCCGCCACGTCCTGCTCGGTGAACACCGGGGGCGGCGGCGCCTCGGGTTCCGCCTCGGGCTCGGGCTCCTCCGGAAGATAGTCGTCCGGCTCGGCGCGGCTCCGCCCGCCGTCGACGTCGAAGGATTCGTCGAACAGGAACTTGCGGACCGACGTCATGCGGTCACCCGGTCAGGCAGCGGGACGGGCGGAGCGCGGTGCGGCGCGGGGCGTGCGGAGCGGTCCATGGCTCAGCTCTCCTGGTACAGCCAGTTGCGCAGGATCGACACCGCTTCCTCGGGGTGCTTCTCGACGATCTCGCCGACCTTGCGCAGGGAGGAGGCGCGGACCCGCCCCTCGACGCGGTTGATGTCGATCATCTGCTCCAGCTCCTCGTCGGCCTGCGCGGCCTCCAGCGCGAGGTCCTGGGCCAGCGCGCCGGTGGGACCGGCCAGCGCCGCGGGCATGCCGGACTGGTCGGTCAGCAGGCGGTCCATCTCGTCGTCGTCGTCGGCCTCGGCCTTCTCGAAGGCGCGGGTGATCAGGGGACGGATGACCAGAAGGATGATGAGGACGGCGACGATGCCCAGCACCACCATCTCGGCGATGCGGAAGATGTCGTCCTTGGTCAGGCCCATGAACAGCTCTTCGGGCTTGGGAAACTCGTCCTCCGGCGTCGAGAACCGCATGTTGATGACTTCGAGGCTGTCGCCCCGCACGGCGTCGATGCCGACCGCCGAGCGGACCAGCGCGCGGATGTTGTCCATCTCCTGCTCGCTGCGCGGCTGGAAGGCCGGCGCCCCGCCGGCCTCGGCCGGCTGGTAGGTGCCGTCGACCAGCACCGCGACGGAGAGGCGGCGCACCTGGCCGGTCTCGCGCACATGGCTCTTGGTCGTGCGGCTGATCTCGTAGTTGACGGTCTCCTCGCTGCGCTCCTGCCGGTTGGACGAGATCGGGCCGGCGCTGTCGGAGCCGGTCTGCGCCGTCGGCAGGTTCTGGTCGACGGTCACCGGGGCCAGCGGGTCGCGGTCCTGGCTCTCGTTGTTCTCCGTGACGGTCTGGGTGGATCGCACCACCTGGCTTTCCGGATCGTAGATCTCGGACTGGGTGGTGATGCGGTCGTAGTCGAGGTCGGCGGACACCTCGGCGCGCACCTTGCCGTAGCCGACGGTGCGCCCCACCAGCTCCTCGATGGTGCGGGCGAGGCGGCCCTCGTAGGCCAGCTTCTTCTCCTCGGCGGTGGCCATGAGCAGCTCTTCGCTGTTCTGGCCCATGCCGCGGGCGAGCAGGTTGCCGCCGTCGTCGACGATGGACACCTGGGTCGGCTCCAGATTCGGCACCGACGCGGCGATCAGGTGCTGGATCGCCAGGATGTTCTCGCGCGACGGCTTGGCCCCCGGCTTCATCTTCAAGAAGACGCTGGCGGTCGCCGGGTTCTGGGCGCGCGCGAACAGCTCCCGCTTGGGCAGCACCAGGTGGACCCGGGCGGTCTGCACCCCGGCCAGGGTCGACACGGTGCGCGCCATCTCCCCCTCCAGCGCGCGGAGGTGGTTGATGTTCTGGATGAAGGCGGTGGCGCCGAAGCCCTCGGACTTGTCGAACAGCTCGTAGCCGACCGACCCCCCCGACGGCAGGCCGGCCTCGGCCATGCGCATGCGCACCGGCCCGACCTGCTCGGCCGGGACCATGATCTTGGTGCCGCTCTTGTCGACCTCGTAGGGGATCTTGGCGTCGTCCAGCATCTTGCCGATGGCCGCCGCGTCGGAGGCCGCGAGCTCGCCGTACAGCAGCTCCATGTCGGTGGTCGACAGACGGGTCGTCAGGTAGATGAAGAATCCGATCAGCAGGAGGCCGACGCCGCCGATCGCCGCGAGGCGCGTCGGCCCGAGATTGCGCAAGGTCTGCAGCAGGTTGTTCACGCGTCGTCCCCGATCGGGTGGCTCCGGCCCCCCGCGATCGGGGTTCGCAACCGATGGTCCCAAAGATGGGAGCCGAGCGGACTGCAAGTTCTGCGCCGGAGGGCAATGTCCGGTGCATGCTAGTAAAGTCTTGATGAATGGAAGGTTAATTCATGGGCAGAATTTGCCGGGCGCCCGGCAAAATCTGCCTACCGGGGGACCATCCTGCCGCTGGCCTGCCGCCGGCCTGCCGCTGGCCTGTGGCCGGGGCGCGGCGGTGCGGGGACCCCGGGCAAGCGCGCTCGTCCGGCGCGGCGCCCGGATGGAAGGCTACGGATCAAAGGGTGTATCCGCAAGGGCGCCGGTTGACAGCTTACCGGACCGGGCATAGCTCATTTTCAACGACCGGGTGAAGCCGAATCCGGTTGCCCGCTGTTTTGGCGTTCAAGCGCGTGCCGACCGGCCGCATCCCGCGCGCCCGAGCACCAATCGTCTCTCGCCGGGCGGTGTCGGGCCCGGCTTTCCCGGATACGGGGGATATTGTGAAAAAACGCGGACGTGAGAAGAAGGAAGGCCTCAACGATGTCGACGTCTTCGTCGGGCAGCGGCTGCGCGAGCTGCGCATGCTGGCCGGCCTGTCGCAGAGCGACGTGGCGTCGTCCCTGGGCCTGACGTTCCAGCAGCTCCAGAAATACGAGCGCGGTTTCAACCGCGTCTCGGCCAGCCGGCTCTACAAGCTGGCGCAGTTCTTCAAGGTGCCGGTGTCGGTGTTCTTCGAAGGGCTGGAAGAGCGCACCCTGGCGCGGGAGGCCGCGGCGGCCGGCCGGCCGGAAGAGGCCGCGGCGGAGGCGGAAGGCACGTTGCAATCGCGCGAGGCGCTCATGCTCGCCCGCTACTTCCAGCACATCCGCAATCCCGAGATCCGCGGCGCCATCCGCGAGCTGGCGGAGCGCTGCGCCGGGGAGGCCGACGGTGGCGACACGCCGGGCATGGGGCTCGGCGTGGGAAAGCGCGGCGGCCGCGGTGACGGCGACCACACCGGCGGCCGCGCCTGACGTTCAGCCCTGGGGCCGCAGGTCGCGGTAGCGCGCGAGGAAGGCGGCCATGGCGTCCTCCGGCCCGAGCGGGACGATGGGGTCGGGGGAGGGGGCCGGCAGGTCCTGCCAGTTGACCCGGTGCGGAGCGCAGAGGTCGCGCAGTTCCGTCGCCAGCGCCCGCTGGTCGGACAGCTTCACCGCCTTCGGTTCCGGATAGCGGAAGCCGAACCGCTTGGCCAAGGCCTGCTTGATCGGCGCGATCGCGGCGCGGATGGTGTCGCGCCCGATGCGCACCTTCCAGGGCGTCGGCCAGTCGCCGGTGAACGCTTCCTCGCAGTCGTGCATGAGGGCGTCGTAGGCGTAGCCGGGCGGGGCCACGTGGCTGGCCAGCACGCAGTGCTGGGCCACGCTGAAATAGGCCACGGTGTTGCCGACGAAGCGGCACTGATAGGCCAGCGGGCGGGCGATGTCCTCGATCTCGAAATGGCGGAAATCGGGGCGTTCCAGATCGACCGTGCGTCCGGAATAGGTGATGAGGACCGCCGTCGGCTCGGGATAGTCGAGCAGATCGAACTGGTCGGGGTCGGCGACCCGGCGGGATCCGGTGCGGCGGCGGGGTGTGGGCATCACCAACATGTAGCAGACGGCACGCCCCGTCGACAACGCGGCGGGCCGCAGACGTGGCATGCCACCGCGGTTTCACGATGCGGTGGCGCGCCAGGGCGGCCTTGACACCCATGGGACGGCTTGCGACTGTTCCTCACCGAACGGCTGGGGTGCCCGCACAGGCGGGCTGAGAAACACCCATCGAACCTGATCCGGGTCATGCCGGCGAAGGGAGCCGTGCGACGGCCGGGTGCAGCCCCGCCGCGCCGCACAGCACCCCCTCCGGCGAAGAGGAGACTGTCATGCGGCGGAACCGTGCGTGCGTCCTACTCCTGAGCGTCGCCTGCGCCGGCGCCGTGCGGGCCGAGACGCTCACCTTCCCCGTCCTCGTTCCGCTCACCGGTTTCCTCTCGCTGGAGGGCACGAGCCAGCGCAACGGGGCCGTGCTGGCGCTGCAGGACTCGTCGCCGGCGGGCGTCACCGTGGCATCGGATGTGGCCGACACGGGAACCTCCCCGGAGGCGGCGGTGACCGCGCTGGAGCGCGCCGTCGGGTCCGGCGACACGGTCGGCGCGGTGGCCGCCAGCATGCTGGGGACGCAGATGCTGGCGATGCTTCCGCTGGCCCGCGACTACGGCGTGCCGCTGGTGACGGTGTCCGGCACCGCCGCCATCACCGAGCAGGGCAACCCCTGGGTCTTCCGGTTCTTCCCGGGCGACGCGGTGACCAAGCGGGCCCACGCCCGCTACGTGGTGGAGGAGCTGGGCCGCACGCGCCCGGCCATCATCTATCAGACCACCGCCTACGGTCAGAGCGGCAAGGCCCACCTCGACGAGCAGTTCGCCCGCCTCGGCGCCGAGGTGGTCTACGAGGAGGGGGTGGATCCCGCCGCCAAGGACCTGCTGCCGGCCATCAGCAAGGCGCTCGCCGCCAAGCCCGACGCCCTGGTCCTGCATCTCCATTCCGGACCGACCGCACTCTTCATCCGGCAGGCCGCGGCGCACGGCGTCGATCTGCCCATCGTGGCCGGGTCCGCCATGCATCAGCCGAGCACGGCCGCCCTGCTGCGGCCGGCCGAGCTGAAGGGCGTGTGCGCGGAGACCGCGGCGTCGCCGGTGTCCGGCGGCTCGCCTGCGATGGAGCGATTCACCGCCGCGTACCGCGCCGCCTTCGACGCCGAGCCCGACGCCTTCGCGCTGGGCCAGTACGACGGCATGCGCATGGTGCTGGACGCGGTGGCCGGCGGCGCCCGCACCGCCGAGGCGGTCCGTGCGGCGCTGGCGCGCGGCACCCACGAGGGGCTGGCCATGACCTACCGCTCGGACGGGACGGGCAACATGGCGCACACCGCCATCATCGTGTGCTACGACGGCGCCTCGCGGGTGCCGGCGGTGGCCAAGCGGTACGACGGCCTGACCACCGCCGCGAACTAGCCGCCATGCTGGCCCTGCAGCTGCTGCTCAACGGCGTCGCCCTTGGCGCGGCCTACGCCCTGGTGGCGCTGGGCTTCGTCCTGGTGCTCAACGCCACCGGCGCGGTGAACTTCGCGCAGGGCGACCTGGTGATGGCCGGCGGCATGCTCGGCGCGGCCCTGGCGCCGCACCTGCCGGTGCCGGGACTGGTCCTGCTGCCGGTGGTGCTGGCGCTGATGGCGGCGCTGGGGCTCCTGGTGTCGCTGGCCGCCTACCTGCCGCTGCGCGACCGGCCGCCGGTGTCGGTGTTCATCTCGACCATCGCGGTCGGCATCATGCTGCAGAACGGGGCCACCGTTCTGTTCGGTCCAGAGCCGCGCGCCGCGCCGCCGCTGCTGGGCGGCGGGACGCTCGACCTGGGCGGGCTGGTGGTGCCGCAGCAGTCGCTGGCGATCATCGCCGTGGCGGCGGTTCTCATCGCCGCCCAGCACTGGGGGTTGGCCCGCACCCAGTTCGGGCGGCGCCTGCGCGCCACCGCCCAGGACGCCGAGATGGCGCGGGCCTGCGGCATCCCGGTGACGGCCATGGTGATGGCCACCTTCGCGCTGGGCACGGCCTATGCCGGCGCCGCGGGGCTGCTGCTGGCGAACCAGTTCTTCGTCACCCCGACCGCCGGCGGCGACCTCATCCTCAAGGCCTACATCGCGGTGACGGTGGGCGGCTGGGGCTCGATCCCCGGCGCCGTGGCCGGGGCGCTGCTGATCGCCCTGTTCGAGGTCGGGGTGTCCGCGGTGCTGTCCTATCCCGTCGCCCTGGGGGCGCTGTACCTCACCCTGCTGGCGATCCTGATCCTGCGCCCCCAGGGCCTGTTCGGGGAGGCGGCGCGGCGCCGTGCGTAGGGGGGGCATCCGAAGGCCGCGCGCCGGCACCGTGCTGGGCCTGGCCGGCGCCCTTCTGGCCGCCTACGCCGCCGGCCTGGCGACGCCGTACGAGCTGCGGGTGCTGACCGTGGCCGGGGTGTACGCGCTGGCCGCCATGGGGTTCCAGATCGTGTTCGGCCTGGGCGGGGCGCTGTCCCTGGCGCAGGGCGCCTTCTTCGGCATCGGCGCCTACGTCACCGGCATCCTGGGGAGCCGCTACGGCTGGACCTTTCCGGCGACCTTCCCGCTGTCGCTGCTGGTCCCGCCGCTGCTGGCCCTTCCGGTCGGGCTGGCGGTGCTGCGCCTGGAATCGCACTACTTCGCGCTGGCCACCCTGGGCGTCGCCCAGGTCGTGCTTCTGCTGGCGGTCAACGCGCCCGACCTCACCGGGGGGGCCAACGGACTGGCCGGGGTGCCGGGCATCGTGGTGCTGGGCGCGGAGGTGCCGCGGGGCCGGCCGCTGGCGGCGGCGGTGTGGCTGGCGGTCGCGGCGGGCGGCGTCGCCGCCTGGTACCTGGCCCGCGGCCGGTGGGGGCGGGCACTGACGATGGTGCGCGACGACCCGCTCGCCGCGGCGACCCTCGGGCTCGACGTCGGGCGGCTGCGCCTGGGCGCCTTCGTGGTGAGCGCGCTCTACGGCGGCGCGGCCGGCGCGCTGGCGGTCCACACCCAGCGCGTGGTGTCGCCGGAGGTGCTCGAATTTCCGGTGATGGTCGCCGTGCTGACCATTGCCGTGGTCGGCGGCCGTGGCCGCGTCGCCGGGGCGGTGGTGGGCGCCATCCTGCTCCAGCATCTGCCGGAGTGGTTCCGCTTCCTCGAACAGAGCTGGCTCCTGCTCTACGGGGCGGCGCTGCTCGCCGCCGTCGTGCTCGCCCCCTACGGCCTGGTCGGGGCGCTGGAGCGGCTGTTTCCGCCGCCGCCGCCGGCGCCGCCGCCGGCCCGGCCCTGGGCCGCCGCCGCGCCCCTTCCGGTCGGGACCGCGCTGGCGGTGGACGGGGTGAGCAAGGCCTTCGGCGGCGTCCACGCCCTCGACGGTGTCTCGCTGGCGCTGGAGGCCGGCCGGGTGACCGGGCTGATCGGCCCCAACGGGTCGGGAAAGACGACCCTGATCAACATCGTAAGCGGGGTCGAGCGGCCCGACGCGGGGCGCGTTCTCGTCGGCGGCCGCGACACCGCGGGATGGCGGCCCGACCGCCTGGCCCGCGCCGGCATCGCCCGCACCTTCCAGGCGGCGAGCCTGCCGGCGACCAGCGTCCTCGAGGCCGTGGCCGCGGCGCGCCTGGACCGGGATTCCGGAATCGCCGCGGCCCACGCCCACGCCCTCCATGCCCTGGACCGGGTCGGCGCCGCGGACCTCGCCCTGCGCCCGGCGGACTCGCTGCCGGCGGCCCTGCGCCGCCGGGTCGAGCTGGCCCGGGCCCTGGCCCGCCAGCCCGCGGTGCTGCTGCTGGACGAGCCCGCGGCCGGACTGACCGACGTCGAAAAGGCGGAGCTGGCGGGCCAGGTGGCCGCCGTGGCGGCGTCGGGCGTGGCCGTGCTGGTGGTGGAGCACGACATGGCGTTCCTGCTGCCGCTGGCCGACCGGGTGGTCTGCCTCGACCAGGGGCGCGTGCTCTACGACGGCCCGCCCGGCGCGGTGGCCGAGGATCCGGCGGTGGTCGCGGCCTATCTGGGGGACGGGGCATGAGTGGCCCCCCCGCGGCCGGGACGGTGCTCGACGTCGAGGGCGCGGCGGCCGGGTATGGCGGCGTGGCCGCGCTGGCCGGCGCCTCCTTGAGCGTCGGGCGGGGCGAGACGGTGGCCCTGCTCGGCGCCAACGGGGCCGGCAAGTCGACCCTGCTGCGGGCCGTGCTGGGGCTGGTCCCGCTGTCGGCCGGCCGGGTCCGGCTCGACGGAACCGACCTCGCCGGTCTGGCGCCGGAGCGGCGGGTCCGGCTCGGCCTCGGCTATGTGCCGGAGGGGCGGCGCGTGTTCGCGGGGATGAGCGTGCGCGACAACCTGGAGGTTGCCAGCTTCACCGCCGCCGCCGGGCGGGCCGACGACCTGGAACGGGTGTTCACACTCTTTCCACAGCTGCGCGCCAAGGCGGCGGACGCCGCCTGGCGGCTGTCGGGCGGCCAGCAGCAGATGCTGGCGATCGGCCGGGCGCTGATGGGGCGCCCGCGCCTGCTGCTGCTGGACGAGCCGTCCCTCGGGCTGTCCCCGAAGCTGGCGTCCGAGGTCGTCGCCACCATCGCCGCGGTCGCCGCCGCCGGCACCGCGGTTCTGCTGGCCGAGCAGAGCGCGGCGCTCGCCCTCCGCGCAGCCCGGCGGGTGGTTCTGCTGCGGGTGGGCCGGGTGGTCCACGAGGGGGCGGCGGACGCGGTGACCCCCCAGGCGCTGCGCGCCGCCTTCCTCGGCGGCGGGGCCGACCTCGGCCTTGCTGGCGGGGCGGAGGATCGCTAGGGTCGCGCACGAACCCCCGGCCGCGCCCGCCGCCGCCCCCCTGGTCGACGAGAGCCCCATGTCCCGAGTGTGCTTCGCCCTTGCCCTGGCCGGCTGCGTGCTGGCGGTGGCACCCGTCCTGGCGGCCGATCCGGTCGCGGGGCCCGTGCTCGCCCCGCCGGTCAAGCCGGCGCCGCCGCTGCAATCGGTGGCGCCGGGCGCCGGAGACGGGGCGCCGTTGGCGGCCCCGGGGGCCGCGGACGACCCGGGCGCGGCGGCGCCGGCGGTCGCCGCGTCGCCGACGGGGGAGTGGTACGGCGGCCCGGTGAACGGCGCCGACGGCGCCTTTTCCTATTGCGTCACCGAGAACCGGTTCGACACCGGGCACCTGCTTCTGCTGGCCCTGAGCAACCGTCAGGAGATCAACATCGCCGTGCAGATTCCCGGCGCCAGCCTGCCCAAGGACACCCAATGGTCGGTGTCGCTCAGCGTCGACGGCGGCGCGGAGCGCACGCGCACGGCGGTGGCCACCCAGGGCGACCTGCTGGTGATCCCCCAGGGCAAGGACGAGACCCTGTTCGACCGGCTGGCGAACGGCAACGAGTTGGTGATCCGGTCCGACACCGACCGGGTGGCGTTCCAGCTCAAGGGCACCAAGAAGGCGCTCACCACCCTTCGCGAGTGCGTGGCCCGGGACGGCGACGTGCCGGGGACCCGCCCCGCCGCCCGCGAGGCGGGGCCGCTTCCCGACGAGCTGCTGGCGTTGCTGGGCGAGGCGGGCATCCGTGACATCACGCCGGTGCCGCTGGACAACCTCCCGGCCGACCGCCGGCCCGACTTCCTGTGGAGGGCGGGGCCGGTGACCGCAAGCGTGCGCCAGCACATGGTCGACGAGACGGCCACCCTGTCGGAGATCAGCGACGTCTACCGCACCGCCATGGTCAAGGCGTGCAACGGCGGCGACGCCAGCTACGGCGACGTCGAGGTGATGATCGGCGTGGCCCTGCGCACCGGCAACCTGACCTGCCCCTCGGCCAAGGGGCCGCTCCACGTGGCGCTGCTGCTCTATCTCACCGACGCCAAGCTGTTCACGCTCTTCACCCACGAGGCCCCGCAGCGCGACGCGGCGCTGGCCGACCGGCTCCGCGACCGCCTGGCCGCGGCGGTGCGCGCCCTGGCGGCGCGGGAGTTCAGCATCGAGCGCGCCTTCCCGTCGACGGGCAGCCGGAAGGCGCCGTGAGGTGGCGGCCCGGGCCGGGCACTGCGACGGCTGCACGCTGTGCTGCGTCGTCTTCGCCATCGACGCCCTGGGCAAGCCCCCCTTCCAGCCGTGCCGCCACATCGGCGGGGGGGGGTGCGCCATTCACGGCACGCCGGCGCGCCCGGCCGTGTGCGGCGGCTTCACCTGCCGCCACATCGACGCCCACCGTCACGGCTCCGCCGAGCGCGCGGTGGTGCCGCACCCCAAGGAGGCCGGCGCCTACGTGTTCCAGACACCGGGCCGGCGGGCCATGGTGATGTGCGTCGACCCGGCGCGGCCCCAGGCGTGGCGGGCATCCACCCTGCCGGACTTCCTGCGCGCCGCCATCGACGGCGGGTTCGCCGTGGCCATCTACGACCGCGGCTACAGCTTCTCCATCGTCGCCCGCGACCATCTCGACGCGGTGATCGCCGAGGACTGCGTGGCGGCGGCGCAGGCCATGGGGTTCGCCCCCAACGGCCTGGGGGACGGGGAATGCGCAACACCAACATGACGGGGATCGCGCTGGCGGTGGCGGGATTCGCGCTGTTCTCGTCGGCGGACGCGTTGATCAAGCATCTCAGCGGCCGCTATCCGCTGGTCGAGGTGGCGTTCTTCAACACGGTGTTCTCGCTGGCGCCGATCGGCCTGGTGGCGCTGGCGTGGGGCGGCCCGGCCATGCTGGCGACCCGCCGGCCGGCGGTCCACGCGCTGCGCGGCCTGTGCGGCCTGGCGGCCGGCTACGGCGCGTTCTTCGGGTTCAGCCACCTGCCGATGGCCGACGTCTACGCCATCCTGTTCTCCTCCCCCCTGATCATCGCCGCCGCCTCCGCGGTGTGGCTGGGCGAGCGCATCGACGGCGCGCGCTGGGCGGCCATCCTCGTCGGCTTCGCCGGGGTGCTGATCATGCTCCGCCCCGGCGGCGGGGCGGTCAACCTGGGCGTCGTCGGCGCCCTGGTCGGCGCGCTCGGCTATTCGGCCTCGGCCCTGGTGGTGCGCCGCTACGGCCCGGGCGAGACGCCGTTTTCCTTCCCGTTCTTCGGCAACATCCTGATCGCGGCGATCCTGGCGGTCCCGCAGCCCTTCGTGTTCGTCCCGCCCTCGCCGCACGACCTCGCGCTGATGGCGCTGGCCGGGCTGCTGGGCGGGCTGGCGCTGACCTGCGCGCTGGCCGCCTTCCGCATCGCCCCGGCGCCGGTGGTGGCGCCGTTCCAGTACACCCAGATGATCTGGGGCGTCGGCTTCGGGCTTCTGGTCTTCGGCGACCGGCCGAGCCCCTGGCTGGCGCTCGGCGGCACCCTGGTGGTGGCCAGCGGCCTCTACCTCCTGCTGCGCGAGCGCCGCCGCGGCTCCGCGGCGGTGTGAACCGCCCCGTCCGACAGTCATACCCCCCTTGCGCGCAGCGTTCTTGGTTCTGACCTGTTGACGGCACCACCCGGCATCGTCCCCAATCGATGACCGGACGGTTTCTCCATGCCACCACGGACAGGCCCGCCATGACCGCCCGTTTCGCCCATTCCATGCCGTTCGGCGCCGCGCTGCTTCCCGATGGCCAGGTCCGGTTCCGTCTGTGGGCGCCCTCGGTGCCCGCGGTCGCGGTGGCGATCGACGATGCGGAGCCGGTCGCCATGGACGCGCAGGACGGCGGCTGGTTCGAGCGGGTCACCGACCGCGCCGGCGCCGGCAGCCGGTACTGCTTCGTGCTGCCCGACGGCCTGCGCGTGCCCGACCCGGCGTCGCGCCACCAGCCCGGCGACGTCAACGGCCACAGCGTCGTCGTCGACCCCGCCGCCTATCCCTGGCGCAGCGGCGCCTGGCGCGGCCGCCCCTGGCACGAGACGGTGCTCTACGAGCTACACGTCGGCACCTTCACGCCGGAGGGCACGTTCCGTGCTGCGATCGCCAGGCTCGACCATCTGGTGGACACCGGCGTCACCGCGGTCGAGCTGATGCCGCTGGCCGACTTCGCCGGCACCCGCAATTGGGGCTACGACGGCGTTCTCCACTTCGCGCCCGATTCCTCCTACGGCACCCCGGACGACCTGAAGGCCCTGGTGGACGCGGCGCACGAGCGCGGCCTGATGGTGTTCCTGGATGTCGTCTACAACCACTTCGGGCCCGAGGGGAACTACCTCCACGCCTACGCCGACCGCTTCTTCACCGAGCGCCACCACACGCCCTGGGGGGCGGCCATCAATTTCGACGGCGCCGACGCCCGGCCGGTGCGCGACTTCTTCATCAACAACACGCTGTACTGGCTCAACGAGTACTGCATCGACGGGCTGCGCTTCGACGCGGTGCACGCCATCATCGACGACAGCGACCCGGACATCCTGACCGAGCTGGCCGACACGGTGCGGGCCGTCATCGGCCCCGACCGCCACGTGCACCTGGTGCTGGAGAACGACGCCAACACCGCCCGCCACCTGGAGCGCGACTCCGCCGGCTGCGCACGCCGCTACGACGCCCAGTGGAACGACGACTACCACCACGTCGCCCATGTCCTGGCGACCGGCGAGGAGGGCGGGTACTACCGCGACTTCGCCGAGGACCCCATCGACATGGTGCAGCGCGCCCTGACCGAGGGGTTCATCTACCAGGGGGAGGAATCCGCCCACCGCGGCGGCGAGGAGCGGGGCGAGTCGAGCTCCCACCTGCCCGCCAACGCCTTCGTCAACTTCCTGCAGAACCACGACCAGGTGGGCAACCGGGCGTTCGGCGAGCGGCTCACGGCGCTGGCGCCGGCACGCCGGCTGCGGGCGCTGGCGACGGTCACCCTGCTGGCGCCGGCCGTGCCCATGCTGTTCATGGGCGAGGAATGGGGCGAGACCCGTCCCTTCAACTTCTTCTGCGACTTCGAGGGAGGGCTGGCGGACGCCGTGCGGGAGGGCCGGCGGCGCGAGTTCGCGGCCTTTCCGGAGTTCGCCGACGACGCGGCGCGCGCCCGCATCCCCGACCCCAACGCCCCGTCCACCTTCGAGGGCTCGAAGCTGGACTGGGACGCGCCCGGGCGGGAGCCGCACGCCGGCTGGCTGGCCTTGACACGGTCCTTGCTGCGCACCCGCGCCGCGACGCTGATGCCCCGCCTGGCCGGGGTGCGCGATCCGCGCACGGTGTGGCGCAACGGGGCCGCGTTCGCCATCGCCTGGACGCTGGGGGACGGCGCCGTGCTGGTGGTGCTGGCCAACCTCGGCGACGTCGACGCGCCCGGCGTGATCCGGCCGGAGGGCCGGCTCATCGCCGAGAGCGAGCCCGGGCTGCTCGGCCCCCTGTCCGGCGGTGCGCTTGCGGGCTGGTCGGCTTTGTGGTTCCTGGAAGAGGCGGGGAACGCCACGTGACGCCACGGGGAGAGGGCATGAACGCGCTGGATCGGCTGGCCGAACGGGTCGGCATCGAACCCTTCTACCACGACATCTGGGGCAACCGGCGCGACACCACCGACACCACGAAACGCTCGCTGATCGCCGCCATGGGCCTGCCCGCCGACGACGACGCGGCGGTCGAGGACAGCCTGCGCTCGGCCGAGGAGGCGGGGTGGCGCCGCATGCTGCCGCCGGTCCTGGTGGCCGGCGTCGGGGCGACCGTTGCCGTCCCCGTCAGCGTCCCCGCCGGCCTGTCCGACGGAACGGTGCGGTGGACCCTGCACGACGAGACCGGCGCCGTCCACCGCGGCGAGGCGGCGGTGGGCTCGCTCGACCCGCTGGCCAGCGCCACCGTCGACGGGCTGGCGTACGAGCGGCGGGCGCTGCCGGTCGCGGCGCCGGCGCCGATGGGCTACCACCGGCTGGAGGTGGAGGTCCGTCCCCCGGGCATCGCCGGCGCCCTGCACGGGGAGACCCGGCTGATCCTGGCGCCGGAGCGCTGCCGGCTGCCGGAAGAGGTGGTGCCGGGCGGCCGGCTGTGGGGCATCGGGCTGCAGCTCTACGCGCTGCGCAGCGCCACCGATTGGGGCATGGGCGATTTCGACGGCCTCGGCGGCTTCGCCGAGCTGGCGGCCCGGCTCGGCGCCGGCGTGGTCGGGCTGAACCCGTTGCACGCGCTGTTCCCCGCCGATCCCAATCATTTCAGCCCCTATTCCCCGTCCAGCCGCCGCTTTCTCGACGTCTTCTACATCGACGTCGAGGCCGTTCCGGAGCTGGACGGGTGCGGCGAGGCCCGCGCCCTGATCGCCGAGGCGGGATTCCAGGCGGAGCTGACGGCGGCCCGGGCGGCGGAGCTGGTGGACTATCCGGCCGTCGCCCGCCTGAAGCTGCCGGTTCTGGAGCGGCTCTACGCCGCGTTCCGCCGTCGTCACCTGGGGCCTGCGGGAGAGAGCGCGCGGGGCGCCTCCTTCCGTGCCTTCCAGCGCGAGTTCGGCGCGCCGTTGCGCCGGCACGCCGCGTTCGAGGCGTTGCACGAACGGTTCTACGGCGGCGACCCGCGCCTGTGGTCCTGGCGGTCCTGGCCCGAGCCGTTCCAGGACTGCCGCAGCGCCGCCGTGGCGGACTACGTCCGCGACAACGAGGAGCGGGTCGAGTTCTTCGAGTTCCTGCAATGGGAGGCCGACCGCCAGCTCGCGGTGGCGGCGGCGCGGGGCCGGGCGGCCGGGCTCGGCCTCGGCTTCTACCGCGACCTCGCGGTCGCCGCCGCGCCGGGCGGTGCGGCGGCCTGGGCCGACCCCGACACCCTGGTGCAGGGCGCCAACGTCGGCGCACCGCCCGACGCCTTCAACATGAAGGGGCAGAACTGGGGGTTGGCGCCGCTGTCGCCGGTCGGCCTGGTCGAGGCCGCCTACGAGCCCTTCATCGCCGCGGTTCGGGCCAACATGCGCCACGCCGGAGCCCTGCGGATCGACCACGTGATGGCGCTGAAGCACCTGTTCTGGATCCCCTCGGACGGTGGCGACGGGGCCTACGTGGCATACCCGTTCGACGATCTTGTGCGCATCATCGCTCTGGAATCCCACCGCCAGGGCTGCGTGGTCATCGGCGAGGACCTGGGCACCGTGCCCGAGGGCTTCCGGCCGGCCATGGAGCGGGCGGGCGTGCTGAGCTACCGCGTCCTCTACTTCGAGCGCGCCGCCGATGGCGCCTTCATCCCCCCCGCGGCGTTTCCCCGGCGCGCGATGGTCACCATCACCACCCACGACCTGCCCACCTTCCGGGGTTACTGGACCGGCCACGACATGGAGTGGCGGCGGCGCCTCGACCTCTACCCCGACGCGGCCGCCGCGGAGCGGGACGCCTGGGACCGCGGCACCGACCGCTGGCGCCTGCTCCAGGCCCTGGGCGACGGCGGGCTGCGCCCCGACACCCATCCCACCGACGACGGCGACCAGCCCTGGTCGGAGCCGCTGGTCGAGGCGGTGCACCGCCACCTCGGCCGCACGCCCGGGCAGATCGTCATGGTCCAGATCGAGGACGCCTTGGCCGACATCGAGCAACCGAACCTGCCCGGCACCACCGACCAGCACCCCAATTGGCGGCGCCGGCTCGGCGAAACCCTGGACGGCATGGAAAACCACCGGCTGCTCCGCGCGGTCGCCGCGGCCGTCACCACCGGGCGGGGCGAGCGATGACCGACGCGCCCCTGGTTCCCCGCGCCACGCTGCGCCTGCAGTTCCACGCCGGGTTCACCTTCGACCAGGCGACGGCGATCGTCCCGTACGCCGCCCGGCTCGGCGTCAGCCATGTCTACGCCTCGCCCTTCCTCAAGGCCCGCGGCGGCTCGACCCACGGCTACGACATCACCGACCACAGCCAGTTCAACCCCGAGGTCGGGGACGCCGCGTCCTTCGACCGCTTCGTCGCGGCGCTGCACGGCCACGGCATCGGCCTCATCCTCGACTTCGTCCCCAACCACATGGGGGTGGGCGGCAACGACAATCCCTGGTGGCTCGATGTGCTGGAATGGGGACCGGCGTCGCCCTTCGCCCCCTTCTTCGACATCGCCTGGGAGCCGCTGCAGCCCGGGCTCCAGGGCAAGGTCCTGCTTCCCTTCCTCGGCGATCACTATGGCAACGTCCTCGAACGGGGCGAGCTGCAGCTCCGCTTCGACGTCGAGCGCGGCTCCTTCAGCGTGTGGTACCACAACCACCGGTTCCCCATCGCCGTCCGCCACTACCCGCGCCTGCTGCGGCTGGCCCGCGACCGCCTCGGTGCGGACGGGGTGGTGCTCGACGCGCTCATCGCGGCCTTCGCCGGGATCGGCGCGGCCAAGTCGGTGCAGCGTCAGACCACCATCCACCGCGAGGCGGAGGAGCTGCGGACCCAGCTGGCCGCCACCGTGTCCGGTGACGGCGCGGTGGCCGGTGCCATCGAGCAGTCCCTGACCGCCATCAACGGCACCCCCGGTGACCCCGACAGCTTCCAGGAGATGCACCGGCTGCTGGAGGACCAGCATTACCGGGTCGCGTACTGGCGGGTCGCCTCCGACGAGATCAACTACCGCCGGTTCTTCGACATCAACGACCTGGCCGGGCTGCGCATCGACCGCCCCGAACTGTTCGAGCTGGCCCACCAGCTCGTCTTCCGGCTGATCGGCGAGGGCAAGCTGCAGGGCATCCGGCTCGACCACGTCGACGGGCTCTACGACCCGCTGGAGTATTTCGAGAAACTGCAGGATCGCGCCGCCTATCTCACCCTTCAGGCCGGGCCCTCCACCGTCGACCCGCCGGGGCTGCGCCTGAAGGAGCCGTTCTACGTGGTGGTGGAGAAGATCCTCGCCCACCACGAGAACCTGCGCGACGACTGGCCGGTGGCGGGCACCACCGGCTACGAGTTCATGAACCTCGTCGCCGGCCTGTTCATCGATGCCAGTGCCGAAGAGGCGATGACGGCGATCTATCACGGCTTCATCCGCCGCGAGGTCGATTTGGATCGCCTCGTGGTGGAGACCAAGCGCCGGATCATGGGCACCAGCCTGTCCAGCGAGCTGCACGTGCTCGCCTCGTCGCTCTACCGGCTGGCGCAGGGGGGCTGGAACACCCGTGACTTCACCCTGGCCGGCGTCCACCGGGCGCTGATCGACGTGGTGGCCTGCCTGCCGGTCTACCGTACCTATGTCACCGAAGGCCATGTCGACGACACCGACCGCCGCTACCTCGACTGGGCGGTCGGGCGGGCGCGCAAGCTGCCGGGCGCCGTCGATCCCTCCCTGTTCGATTTCCTTCACGCGGTCCTCAGCACGGAGCTGGCGACCCGTCATGCCCCCGGCGACGCGGCGATGGGGCGGCACGGCTTCGATCCCGCCGACGTCGTGCAGATCGCCATGCGGTTCCAGCAGTTCTCCGGTCCGGTGATGGCGAAGTCGCTGGAGGACACGGTGTTCTACCGCTATTTCCGGCTGGTCGCGCTGAACGAGGTGGGCGGGGAGCCGGGGCGCTTCGGGACCTCGGTCAGCGCCTTCCACCACGTCAACCAGGACCGCCTGAAGCGCTGGCCCTTCAACATGCTGGCCACCGCCACCCACGACCACAAGCGGGGTGAGGACACCCGTCTGCGCATCGCCGTCCTGTCGGAGATGGCGGACACCTGGGACGCCCGGGTGCGGCGGTGGAACCGCATGAACCGCTTCAAGAAGCGCGAGATCGACGGGGCGGCGGCGCCCGGGCGCAACGACGAGTATCTGCTCTACCAGACCCTGCTGGGCACCTGGCCGTTCGAGCTGGAGTGGCCGTCGGGTCCGGCGCTGGAGGCCTACGCCGACCGGGTCGTCGCCTACATGGTCAAGGCGGTGCGCGAGGCCAAGGTGCGCTCCTCCTGGACCGCGCCCAACCAGGACTACGAGGACGCCCTGGACCGCTTCGTGCGGGGCATCCTCGACCCGGTGCGCGGCGCCACCTTCATGGCCGAGCTGCTCGACCTTCTGGAGACGGTGGCGCCGGTGGCCGCCGTGCACGGGCTGGCGCAGACCCTTCTGAAGCTGACCGTTCCGGGGGTGCCGGACATCTACCAGGGCACCGAATTCTGGGACCTCAGCCTGGTCGACCCCGACAACCGCCGGCCGGTGGACTATGACGCGCGCGCCGCCGCGCTCGACGCCGCCGCGGCGCCGGACGGGCAGGGCGGCGGCCCGGCGCTGGCGGGCGCCCTGCTCGACGGCTGGCGGGACGGGCGGGTCAAGCAGTTCGTGATCGCCCGCACGCTCGACCTGCGGCGGCGCGACCCGCAGCTGTTCGCCACCGGGGAGTATCGGCCCGTCGACGTCGTCGGCGCCCACGCCGACCGGGTCGTCGCCTTCCTGCGCCGCAGCGACACGGGCTGCGCGCTGGTGGTGGTGCCACGCCTGGTGGTGCCGCTGCTGGGGGAGGAGCCGCGGCCGCTGCCGCCCGTCGCCGCCTGGGGCGACACCGCGCTGATGCTGCCGGAGCTGCCGGGCGGCGCGGCGCGGGACGTGCTGACCGGTGCGGCGGTGGCTCTGCCGGCCGACGGTCGGCTGGCGCTGGCCGACCTGCTCGCCACCTTCCCGGTGGCGCTGGTACAGTCGTCACGCGGCGACGCCTGACGGCGGCGCTGCCGGCCTCAACCAGGGAAGAGTCCATGAAAGGCGATCCGGCGATCATCGACCACCTCAACACCATCCTCACCAACGAGCTGACGGCGATCCACCAGTACCTCCTGCACGCCCGCATGCTGAAGCACGGGGGGCTGACGCGGATCGGCCAGACGGTCCATGACGAAGCCATGGGCGAGATGGAGCACGCGGACAAGCTGACCGAGCGCATCCTCTTCCTCGGCGGTCTGCCGAACTACCAGGATCTGCACACGGTGACGGTGGGCGACGACCTGCCGGAGATGCTGGCCGGCGACCTCGGCGTCGAGAGCCACAACCGCACCTGCCTGATCGCGGCCATCACCGCCAGTGAGGCGGCGCGCGACCACGACAGCCGCCGGGTGTTCGAGGAGATCCTGGCCGACACCGAGGAGCACATCGACTGGCTGGAAACCCAGCTCGGCCTGATCCAGCGGATCGGCTTGAAGGCCTATGAGCAGGAGCAGATGCAAGGGCCGTCCTGACCCGGCGGGAGCGCCCGCCTACACGCTCAGGCGGCTGACCAGCGGCATCGACGGGCCGCTGTCGGCGCGGCGGTAGGCAGCGAGCGCGGCGCCCCAGGGTTCGATGTGGAGCCCGGTCCCCATGGCCTCCTGGGCGATGGTCTGGGCGACGTAGCCGGCGGTCGGGCCGGACGACAGCGGCGTCAGGCCGCCGGACACCGGGCCGCGCTCGTCGCCACCGCCGGCCGGGCGGGTGCCGGCTCCGGTGTCGCCGCTGCCGCCGGTGCGGCGGCGCGACTCGGCCGTTGCGGACCGTGCGCCACGGCTTGCGGACTCCTCCGCGCCCTCCACCTCGCTCTGCTGGCGGCGGCGCTGCTGCTCGCCCGGGATGGGCTGGACCGGGGTGACCGGGATCGTGTCCGACCCCAGCAGCGCCTTCAGCCGCGCTGCCCCCGGGGGGGAGGCGGTCGCACCGAAGGCCGAGGGGGGCGGAAGGGCGGCGATCGAGGTCAAGGGCGCGGTCCGGTGTGCGATGGTCCGAGTCATGGAGACGCGAACACAGGCTACCAACCGATCGTTCCTGGAATCTTAATGGGACACCCGGATAGAACGTATTTTATGTTAATGTGTCACAAGCGGTATCCCTGTATGCTGCGGCTCCGATCACGGGGGGCCGGATCATGAGCGAAAGGTCCAATGCGGCGACGGTGCTGGCTGCGGCCGCGGCTGCGTCCGGAGACATCGCCTATGTCTGGGACCTGCGCGCCGACACCGTCGCCTGGGCCGGCGCCATCGCGGCGCTGTTCGGCCCCGCCGCGGCGGGCGCCCCTCCCGACGAGTCCCCCGGCGATCCCTGTGGCGGCCGGTTGCGCGAGCGGGTCGCCACGGCCGACCGCCGTGGCCGGCGCCGGGCGCTGGCCGGCGGGCGGACCACCCGGGACGGCCGGTACGACTGCGTCTATCGGCTGCGGCTGGCCGACGGCGCGCACCACTGGGTTCAGGACCGCGGCATCATCGAGCGGGACACCGACGGTGCGGTGCGGCGGGCGTGTGGCATGCTGCGGGTGATCGGGGCCGGGGTGGGTCTCGACGCGGCGGTCGATGCGGCGAGGGAGCGGCGGGCCGCCACCGACCCGTTGGCCGGGCTGCCTAACCGCCGTGGCCTGCGCGGCGGGCTCGCCGTCGCTATGGCGACGGCACCGGCCACCTATCTCACCATCGGCATCGACGCGCTGAGCCTGCTCAACGACGCCTTCGGCCACGCGGCGGCCGACGCGGTGGTCGCCGAAACGGCGCGGCGCGTGAAGGGATCACTGCCGGCGGGCGCGGTGGTGGGACGGTCGGGCGGCGACGTCTTCGGCGCGGTGTTGCCGGGATGCCGGGATGGTGCGGACGCGGCGGAGGCGGTGCTGGCAGCGGTGCGCACCGACCCGGTCGGCACGCCGGCCGGCCCCATCCACGTGACCGTGTCCATCGGCGGGGCCGCGTCCGGCGCGGCGGCACCCGCCGGACCGGCGCTGGCCGGCGCCCAGGCGGTGATGATCAACGCCGAGGCGGCGATGGCCGAGGCGAAGCGCCAGGGCCGCGATCGGTACTGGCCGCACGACGGCGAAAGCCCCGGCCGGCGCACGTTGTTGGCGTGCGTCGCCACGGGGCAGCGGGTCAGGACCGCGCTGGGCGACGGCAGCCTGCGCGTGGTCTACCAGCCCGTGGTCGACCGCTCCGGCGCGGTCGCCTACCACGAAGGCCTGGCCCGCATCGCCGTCGGCGACGCGCTCGTGCCCGCCGGGGATTTCATGCCGGCGGTGGAGCGGCTTTCCATGGCGCGCCGCCTCGACCACCATACCCTTGGCCTGGTGCTGGCGGACCTGCGGGCCGATCCGGCCGGAACCCTGGCGATGAACCTGTCGGCGGGGACGACCACCGACCGGACGTGGCTGGCGGCGCTCCACGCCGGCGTCGCCGGGCGGCAGGACGTCGCGCGCCGGCTGATCGTCGAGATCACGGAAACCGCGGCCATCGCCGACCTCGACGAAACCGCCCGGTTCATCGCGGCGGTGCGACGGCTGGGCTGCCGGGTCGCCCTCGACGATTTCGGTGCCGGCTACCTGTCGCACCGCCACGCCCGCGCGCTGCCGGTGGACATTGTCAAGATCGACGCCTCGTTCGTCGCCGATCTCGGTGCCTGCCCGGACGCCCTGCTGTTCATCCGCACCGTGGTCGGCATGGCCAGGGCCAACGGCCTGACGACCGTCGCCGAGGGGGTGGAGAGCGCCGGCCAGGCGGCGACCCTGTTCCGCGAAGGGGTGGATCTGATCCAGGGCTTCCATGTCGGCCGACCCCTGCCGGTGCGGGCGTGGGGCAGGGCGTCGGATCAGCGCTCCGCCACGGTGGTCGAGGCGATGGCCAGGGCGCGGGAGTAGAGGCCCGGCTCGGTCAGCAGTTCGCGAGCCACGTCGACGTCCACGTCGGGCTCATGCTCCTTCCAGGGGCAGGCCTCGCGCAGATGCGCCAGAGCGGCTTCGTCATCGGCCGCGGCGGCGCGCCATGACGCGATCTCCACCGGCAGACGGGCATGCCCGCCGCGCAGGTCGGCCAGCAGCGCGTGGGCGTCGTTCTGGTCGCGGCTGGTGCAGATGACGGGCTGCACGCCCTGGCGGTGCAGGGTGTAGCCGGCCGGCGTGTAGATGCGGCTCCAGGTCAGGAACAGCTCGCCGTCGTTGGGCAGGCGGGTGACCGTCTGGACGCTGCCCTTCCCATAGGACGACGCGCCGACGACGACCGCCCGGCCGCTGTCCTGCAGCGCCGCGGCCACCACCTCGGCCGAGGAGGCGGAGCGGCCGTCCACCAGCACCACCAGGGGCAGCCCGCCGGAGACGTCGTCGTCCGCCGCGTCGAAGCGCTGGCGGCTGTCGGGATGGCGGCCCTCGGTGGTGATGATCCGCCCGTTGGCGATGAACAGGTCGGCCACCGCCACCGCCTGGTCGAGCAGGCCGCCGGGGTTGCCGCGCAGGTCGAGGATCAGCCCGCGGACCGCCCCGCCGGCGCCGCGCAGGACGCCGGAGACGGCGTCGCGCAGCCGGCCCGCGGTGGCGGCGTTGAACCGGTCCACCTTGAGAATGGCGATTCCCTCGGCGTGGGCCACCGAGACGGTGTTGGGCACCACCCGTTCCCGCCGCACGGTGATCCGCCGGATCGAATGGTCGTCGTCGCGGCGCAGGGTCAGCGCCACCGCCGTGCCGGCCGGGCCGCGCAGCCGCTCGCGCAACGCGGTCTCGTCGATGTCGGCGGTGGGCACGTCGTCGACGGCGACCACCACGTCGCCGGTGCGGACACCGCCGCGCGCGGCGGGACCCTTGTCGATGACGGTGCGGACGGCATGCCGTCCGCCCAGGCTGTCGATCACCAGTCCGACACCGCCATACCCCTCGCGCTGCGCCCGCTCGTTGGTGGCACGCTCCGCGCCGGCGTAGCGGGAATAGCCGTCGAGATCGGCGGTCACCGCGTCGAAGACCGCCTGGTAGATGCGTTCCGCCGGTGCGTCGCGCAGCGGCAGGGAGCGGCTGCGCAGGCGGTCCACCGCGGCCGCCGTCAGCATCGCCCAGCCGCCGGCGGTGACCGGGAGGGGGGATGCATACACGGCGTCCGGCCCGTGTGACGCGTACACGCGGACGGCACCGGAATCGCGCTCGACGGTGACCGCCGGATCGATGCGGGTGAGGGCCTGGAGGCCGTCCATGCCGAGGCGGAGCATGTCGACGGGCTGGATGTACGCGTCGGCGATCCGACTGTAGCCGACGGCGAAGACGTGCTCGCTGACGTGGGGCAGGGCGGGGTCGCCGGCTGTGGCCGGACCGCCGGCCAGGCAGGCGACCGCCACGGCGGCGGTGCGCAGGGTGAGCGCGGCGCCCAGGGCGCGGGTGGTCCGTGCAAGCCCCTTGATCATGGCGCGCCGAGCGAACTCCCTTCGTTCCAATGGCGAAGAGATACCACTTTCGTTTGGAGAAGGGGTGGGACAACTTAGGACAAATTGCCCCGTTGTGTTCTACTTCCCACGGCCTGTTGCGCGTCTGCCACGATGGCCGCGGCGTGGCCCGGATGGCGGGGCGGTCCCCGCCCCGACGTCGTCACGCAGCCGGAACAGAGTGCTGCCGGTCAGCGGATCGGCCTCCACCACGACGACCTTGACGGCGGCGCCCAGACGGTAGGTCCGGCCGCCGCGCTGGCCGACCAGGGCGTGGGCGCGCTCGTCGTGCTCGTAGCGGTCGTCGGGCAGGGTCGAGGCGGGAATCAGCCCGTCGGCCCCGCTCTCGTCGAGACGCACGAACAGACCGAAGCGGGTGACACCGGTGACCCGCCCGCTGAAGGTGGCGCCGACATGCCCCGACAGGTAGGCCGCGGTGAAGCGGTCCACCGCATCGCGTTCCGCCGTCGCTGCCCGCCGCTCGGTCATGGTGATGTGTTCGGCGGCGTCGTCCAGCCCGGCCAGGGTGGCGTCGTCGAGCCCGCCGACCCCCAGCCCATGGGCACGGATCAGCGCGCGGTGCACCAGAAGGTCGGCGTAGCGGCGGATCGGCGAGGTGAAATGGGCGTAGCGGGCGAGCGCCAGGCCGAAATGCCCGATGTTCTCGGGGCTGTAGACCGCCTGGGCCTGGGCGCGCAGCACCAGTTCGCTGATGATCTGCGACTCCGCCGCCCCCTCGGCCCGGCGCAGCAGACGGGTGAAGTGCTCGGGCGTCGGGGCCTGGCCGCGGGCGAAGGCGTGCCCGGTGCCCTCCAGGAACTCCCGCAGCGCCTCCAGCTTCTCCACCGCGGGGCGGTCGTGCACCCGGTAGACGCAGGGGACTCCCGCGGCCTCCAGGCTCTCCGCCGCGGCGACGTTGGCGCAGATCATGAAC
The DNA here is from genome assembly GCF_059703765.1 of Azospirillum sp. NS33. Lineage (NCBI taxonomy): Bacteria > Pseudomonadati > Pseudomonadota > Alphaproteobacteria > Rhodospirillales > Azospirillaceae > Azospirillum > Azospirillum sp. NS33. The sequence continues at coordinate 109,993 of NZ_BAAKJB010000007.1, forward strand.
TCCTCGATCAGCCGGTGGCTGTCGAGGCGCTCGCGCACCGCGATCGCGGCGACCCGGCCGTCCCCGTCCAGGCGCACCTGCCGCTCCGGCAGGTCCAGCTCGAGGGTGCCGCGCGCCGCCCGGGCCTTCCACAGGCAGGCGAAGGCGCCGTAGAGCGGGGCCAGAACCGGTTCCACCAGAGGGCCGGTGGCATCGTCCGGCCGGCCGTCGCGCGCCGCCTGCACCTGCTCGTAGGTGAGCCGCGCCGCCGAGCGCATCAGCGCCCGCTCGAAGCGATGGCGTCTCAGGACGCCGGCGGCGTCGATCCAGAGATGGACGGCGAGGCACCCGCGTTCCTCGCCGGGCCGAAGCGAGCACAGGTCGTTGGACAGCGCCTCCGGCAGCATCGGCACGACGCGGTCGGGAAAATAGGCGGAGTTGCCGCGCTCGAACGCGGCGCGGTCGAGCGGCGCGCCCGGGCGGACGTAGTAGGCCACGTCGGCGATCGCCACCAGCAGGTGCCAGCCGCCGGGATTTCCCGGATCCGGGTCGGCCTCCGCCCACACGGCGTCGTCGAAATCGCGGGCGTCGGCGCCGTCGATGGTGACCAGCGGCACGTCGCGCAGGTCACTCCGGCCACGCAGCGGCGGCACCTTGGCGAGCCGTGCCTCGGTGTCCGCGGCGTGGGGGAAGACGGTGGGAAGGCCGTGGGTGTGGATGGCGATGAGGCTGACCGCCCGCGGCTCGGAACTCGGGCCGATGCGTTCCACCACCCGCCCCAGGGCGCGGCCGAGGCGGCTGGCCGGCAGAACCTCGGCCAGCACCAGGTCGCCGTCCTGCGCACCCTCGGCGTTGGCGGGCAGCACCGCCAGCTCGGCCGGGTTGCGCCGGTCCGTGGGCACGATCCGGGCGCCGTCGGCGCCCAGCCGGTAGACCCCGAGCACCCGGCCGACCGTGCCATCGAGGCGCCGGATGGTGCGCGCCTGGTAGAGCCGCTCATTGATGCGCTTCAGGCGGGCCAGCACCCGGTCGCCGGGGCGGAGTGCCGGCTGCCCCGTCTTATCCGGCATCATGAAGATGCGCGGCGGGTCGCCGTCGCCGCTCCAGGTCAGCGGGCGGGCCAGCACCTCGCCGTCGGTGTCGATCGCCGTCGCTTCCAGCACGGTGACTTCGGGCAGGGACTGCGGCGGCGCCATCCGTTTGCCGCGCCCGCGCTCCACGGCACCCTCGGCCTCGAGCCCGCGCATCACCTCCTTCAGGCGTTCGCGTTCGGCCGACCCGGACAGCTTGAACGCCCGCGCCACCTCCCGCTTGCCGACGGGAACCGGGCTGTTGCGGATGAAGGCGAGGATGGCGTCGCGGGTCGGGAAGGGGCGCGGCGGCGGCGGCATGGCGCTCCGGAAATGGAGGGGGGCTCCCCACCCCCGTGGACGCCCCGCGTGGGCGGGCCCGGGGGTGGGGCGGGCGCGTTACGCCCGCTTGCGCGATGGGGCCGGCTTGTCGCCGGCCGGTTCCTCGGCGGTGGCGGCGGACCCGGCCTTGCCCGCCGCGGCCTTGGCCGGCGCGGCCTTCTTCTTGGCCGGCGCCTTCTTCGGCTTGGCCGCGGCCGCGGCGGCGGTGGGGTCCCCGGCGGCGCTCGCGCTGGCCGTCTCGCTGGCCGTCCCGCTGGCCGCCTCTGTGGCCGGCGGTGCGGCCTTGCCCTTCTTGGCGGCGTCCTTGGCGGCCTTGGCGTCGAGCAGTTCCAGCGCCTGCTCCAGGGTCACCGACTCCGGCTCGGTCCCCTTGGGGATCGAGGCGTAGAGGGAGGCGTGCTTGACATAGGGCCCGAACCGCCCGGCGCCGACGGTGATCGGCTTGCCGGTCTTGGGATGGTCGCCCAGCGTGCGGCCCGGCGTCGCCGCCTTCTTGGCCGCCTCGCCCAGCAGCACCACGGCGCGGTTCAGTCCGATGGTCAGCACGTCGTCGTCCGGCGGCAGGGACTTGTAGGCCGGGCCGTGCTTGAGGTACGGGCCGAACCGCCCGATTCCGGCCTGGATCTCCTGCCCCGTTTCCGGGTGCACGCCGACCGGGCGCGGCAGCGCCAGGAGGCGCAGCGCGGTGTCCCGATCGACCTCGGTCGCCGCGAGGTTCTTGGGCAGCGACACCCGCTTGGGCTTCGGCGCGTCGTCCTTCGCCTTCTTGCCCTTCTTGGGCTTGTCGGCGGCGGGCGGTGGCGGCGCCTCCTCGCTGCCGCGCGGCGGGCCGAGCTGGATGTAGGCCCCGTACGGGCCGCGGCGCACCGTCACGGGCAGGCCGGTCTCGGGATCGTCGCCCAGGTCGCGGGGGCCGTCCAGGGCGTCCGGCGCGTCGTCGTTGGCGACCGTCAGCGGCCGGGTGTACCGGCATTCCGGGTAGTTGGAGCAGCCGATGAAGGCGCCCATCTTGCCCAGCTTGAGGCCGAGGCGGCCCTGCTGGCACTTGGGGCAGACGCGCGCCGTCGCCGCGTCCTGGCCGTCCGCCGGGGTGGGGAAGAAGTGGGCCCCCAGCTCCTCGTCCAGGGTGGTGAGGACCTGGGTGATGGTCAGGTCCTTGGTGCCCTCCACCGCCTGGATGAACGCCTGCCAGAACTCCCGCAGCACCGTCTTCCAGTCGATGGCGCCGCCGGAAATGTCGTCGAGCTGGTTCTCCAGGTCGGCGGTGAAATTGTACTCGACGTAGCGATTGAAGAAGTTCTTGAGGAACGCGGTGACCAGCCGGCCACGATCCTCCGGCTGGAAGCGGCGCTTCTCCAGCTTCACGTAGTCGCGGTCCTGCAGCACCTGCAGGATCGAGGCGTAGGTGGAGGGGCGGCCGATCCCCAGCTCCTCCAGCTTCTTCACTAGGCTGGCCTCGGTGTAGCGGGGTGGCGGCTGGGTGAAGTGCTGGGACGGGGTGACCGCACGCCGCTCCACGCCGTCGCCCTCGGCCATCGCCGGCAGGCGGCGGTCCTGGTCGTCGGCGGGACCGGAGGCGTCCTCGTCTTGCTCCTGGTAGACGCGCATGAAGCCGTCGAAGACGACCATCGAGCCGGTCGCCCGCATCACCACGTCCCTGGAGGGCGAGGCGAGGTCGACGGCCACCTGGTCGAGCACGGCGCTCTCCATCTGGCTGGCCACCGTGCGCTTCCAGACGAGGTCGTAGAGGCGCAGCTCGTCGCTTTCCAGATAGGCGGCGACGCTCTCCGGCTTGCGGTAGAGGTCGGTGGGACGGATCGCCTCGTGGGCCTCCTGGGCGTTCTTGGCGGCGGTCTTGTAGACCCGCGGCGCGTCCGGCACGTAGCTGTCGCCCCACAGCGAGCCGATCAGGCCGCGGGCCGCGCCGATCGCCTCCTGGGACAGGGTGACGCCGTCGGTTCGCATGTAGGTGATCAGGCCGACGGTCTCGCCGCCGATGTCGACGCCTTCGTAAAGGCGCTGGGCGACGCGCATGGTGCGGGTGGCGCCGAAGCCCAGCTTGCGCGACGCCTCCTGCTGCAGGGTCGAGGTGGTGAAGGGCGGGTAGGGGTTGCGCCGCACCTGGCGGCGCTCCACCGCCGCCACCGCCACATCGCTGGCGAGGATGCGGGCGACCGCGGCCTCGGCCGCCTCCCGGGTGGCGATCGCCATGCGGTCGAGGCGCTTGCCGTCGAGCTGGGTGAGGTGGGCGGTGAAGGTGGCCCCGGCGGCGGTCGCGTACAGCCCCTCGATCGACCAGTATTCCTGGGCCCGGAAGATCTCGATGTCGGCTTCGCGCTCGCACACCAGGCGCAGCGCCACCGACTGCACCCGCCCGGCCGAGCGGGAACCCGGGAGCTTGCGCCACAGCACCGGCGACAGGGTGAAGCCGACGAGGTAGTCCAGCGCGCGCCGCGCCAGATAGGCGTCCACCAGCTCGCGGCTGACCTGGCGCGGACTGGCGATGGCGGCCTGCACCGCGCTCTTGGTGATCTCGTTGAAGGTGATGCGCTGGACGTCGACCTTGTCCAGCAGATTCTTGTCCCGCAGCACCTCGGTGAGGTGCCAGGCGATGGCCTCACCCTCGCGATCCGGGTCGGTGGCGAGGTAGACGCGCGTGGCCCCGCGCACCGCCTTGGCGATCTCGTCGATGTGGCGCCGGGAACGCTCCCCCAGCTCCCACTCCATCGAGAAATCGTCGTCCGGGCGCACCGATCCGTCGCGCGCCGGCAGGTCCCGGACATGGCCGAAGCTTGCCACGACCGTGTAGTCGGACCCGAGATACTTGTTGATGGTCTTCGCCTTGGCCGGCGATTCCACGATGACGACGTTGCTGCCCGGCAAGTGACCCTCGCCCTTCCTGTGCGGCGGAAACTGGAGAGACCGCGGTCAGATCACATTGATCCGATGGCCTGGTTGGCGCTGCACGCGCCCGGCCAGTTCCAGCTCCAGCACGACGGTCAACACCACGGGTGGTGACAATTGGCACCCGCGGACCAGTTCGTCAATGCCAACCGGTGTCGGGCTGAGGTTTTCCAGCACGATGCGGCGCGCGTGTTCCAGTTCGCTGTCGTCGGGAGGCATGGGCGTGGCGGCGGTGAAGAGGTCGCGGTCACGCTCGCCGAGGCTCGGCGGGCGCAGGTGGGCGAAGACGCGCAGCACGTCCTCGGCGGTCTCCACCAGGGTGGCGCCCTGGCGAATCAGGTTGTTCGGCCCCTGGCAGCGGGGGTCGCGGGGCGACCCGGGAACGGCGAACACCTCGCGGCCCTGCTCCAGCGCCATCCGGGCGGTGATCAGCGAGCCCGACCGGGGCGCCGCCTCGACCACCAGGACGCCCAGCGACAACCCGGAGATCAGCCGGTTGCGGCGCGGGAAATGGCGGGCCTGGGGCGTCGTGCCCACGGGGGATTCGGCGACGATCGCGCCCTGGGCGGCGATCGCCTGCTGGAGCGCCCGGTTCTCCTCGGGGTAGACCACGTCGATGCCGCCGGCCACCACCGCCACCGTGCCGCTGGCAAGCGCCCCGTCATGGGCCGCCGCGTCGATGCCGCGGGCCAGCCCGGACGCCACCACCAGGCCGGCGGCGCCGAGGTCGCGCGCCACCTCCCGGGCGAAGGTGCGGCCGTTGAGCGAGGCGTTGCGCGCCCCGACCACGCCGATGCACCGCCGCTCCAGCAGATGCGGATGGCCGAGCACCGAGAGCACCGGCGGGGCGTCGTCGATCGCCGCGAGCGGCTCGGGATAGCCCGGCTCACCGGTGAACAGAAGGCGTGCGCCGGCCCGGGCGACGGCATCGATCTCCCGCTCCGCCTCGGCCCGCGAGGTGACCCGCAGCGGCTTGGCCCGGCCGCCGCGCCGCGCCAGCTCGGGCAGGGCCTGGATGGCCGCGCCGCCGCTGCCGTAGCGCTCCAGCAGCCGGTGGAAGGTGATCGGGCCGACGTTCTCGGTCCGGATCAGGCGGAGCCGGTCCAGGCGTTCGGTGTCGGACAGGGGACGGCGCGGGTGCGTCATGCCCCTCACTATCCGCAACCGGGAAGCGCCCGTCCAGCGGCGAATGCGCGCGACGGGCGCCTCAGGCCGGCGCGGTGGCGCCCGTCGCGCCGGAGCCGCGGCGAACCTGAACCAGTTCGGCGAGGATCGAGACCGCGATCTCGGCCTGCGAGACGGCGCCGATCCGCAGGCCGACCGGGGCGTGCAGGCGCCCCAGGTCGGCGTCGCCCAGGCCCTCGGCGCGCAGCCGCTCGCAGCGCAGCGCGTGGGTGCGCCGGCTGCCCAGCGCGCCGACATAGAAGGCGGGCGAGCGCAGCGCCGCGGCGAGCGCCGGATCGTCCAGCTTGGGGTCGTGGGTGAGGGTCACGACCGCCGTGCGGGTGTCCGGGGCCAGCGCCGCCAGCGCCTCGTCGGGCCAGTCGTCGCGTAGCGCGACGCCGGGAAAGCGCTCGGCCGTGGCGAAGGCGCCGCGCGGATCGACCACGGTGACGGCGTAGCCGGCCAGCGCCGCCATCGGCACCAGCGACTGGGCGATGTGCACGGCGCCGACGACGATCAGGCGCAGCGGCGGGTTGAAGACGGTGACGAACAGCCGGACATCGTCGTCCTCGTCACCGAGCCGTCCGCTGCGGTCGGCGGCCACCAGCGCCCGCACCGCGGCGGCGCGGGCGTCGTCCAGGGCGAAGGCGCCGTGCACCGCCGCCTCGCTCACCAGGGACTGCAGGCCGGTGGTCAGGTCGGTGACCAGGGCGACCGGCACCTTCGCCGCGCGCACCTCGAGCAGGCGGTCGAGCAGGGGGCGTTTCATTCCACCGCCTCCACATACACCCGCACGGTGCCGCCGCAGGCGAGGCCGACCTCCCACGCCCGCTCGTCGCTGACGCCGAAGGTCAGGATCCGCACCTCGCCGGAGTCCATCACCGCGCGCGCCGCGTCGACCACCGCGCCCTCGATGCAGCCGCCCGACACCGACCCGACCATCGCCCCGTCCTCGGCGACCGCCAGTTGGCTGCCCACCGGGCGCGGCGAGGAGCCCCAGGTGTCCACGACGGTGGCCAGCGCCACCTTGCGGCCCGCGGCGTGCCAGGCCGCCGCCTGGGCCAGCACGTCGGCGGTTGTGGCTTCGATCTCAGGCATCGGACGACTCCTCGGCTCGCCGGACCGGCGCGACGCTCGCGCCTCCCCCGTTCCAAGCATAGCGGCGGGCGTCGGGGCGCGGTCAAGCGGGCTTCAGGTGAACAGCGCCAAAAGCAGCAGCGTGGCGGCGATCACCAGGGGGATCCACAGGGTCGGCGGCATGACGGTGGCTCGGCGGGGCGGTGGAGGGGGGCGGCGGGCGAGGGTGGCGCGGCGCGGGCCGGCGGGTTACAGTCGTCCGCACCATCTCCTGTTGACCATACGAACAAAACAACGAAGGGGGGCAAGCGATGAAGCGTTTCCTTGCGGCCGTCGGGATCTGCCTGGCCGCCACCGTGCCGGCCCGCGCCGAGGAGTTCATCACCGTGCTGACCGGCGGCACCAGCGGCGTCTACTACCCGCTCGGCGTGGCGCTGACGACGATCTACGGGGAAACCATCCCCGAGGCCAAGGTGACGGTGCAATCGACCAAGGCGTCGGTCGAGAACCTGAACCTGCTGCAGGCCGGCCGCGGCGAGATCGCCTTCACCCTCGGCGATTCGCTGGGCGACGCCTGGAAGGGCAACGAGGAGGTCGGCTTCAAGCAGAAGCTGGACAAGCTGCGCTCGATCAGCGCGATCTATCCCAACTTCATCCAGGTCGTGGCCACCAAGGACAGCGGCATCGCCTCCCTGGCCGACCTCAAGGGCAAGCGCGTCTCCGTCGGCCCGCCCAAGTCGGGGACGGAGCTCAACGCCCGCGCCATCTTCGGCGCCGCAGGCTTCGCCTACGACGCGTTCGCCAAGACCGAATACCTGCCGTTCGGCGAATCCGTCGACCTGATGAAGAACCGGCAGCTCGACGCCGCGGTGATCTCCGCGGGCCTGGGCGTCGCCGCGATCAAGGACCTCGCTTCGTCGGTCGCCATCACCATCGTGCCGGTCCCGGCCGACGTGGTGGCGACGGTCGGCGATGCCGCCTACGTCGCCGAGACGGTGCCGGCCGGCACCTACCAGGGCCAGGAGCAGGCGGTGCCCACGGCGGCGGTGCGCAACTACCTGGTCACCCATTCCGGGGTGTCCGACGACGTCGCCTACGCCATGGCGAAGGGGTTGTTCGACCATCTCGACCAGATGGTGGCAGCCCACGCCGCGGCGAAGCGCATCAACCTCGACGCCGGCGCGGCCAAGGGGCCGGTGCCGTTGCACCCCGGCGCGGAGCGGTTCTTCAAGGAGAAGGGTCTCCTCTGACCCTGCGGCGGCACCGCCCTCCGCCACCGGCGTCCGGTGGTGGAGGGGCTTCGCCGCCGGTCGCGACCCCGCCTCCGTTCCCGCCTCCCGCACGCCAGGGCCGCTCCCCATGACCACCGCCCCCGACCGAGAGCCCGGCGCGCCCGCACGGCCCGCCGTGGTCGACCGGGAGTCGCCCGGCAGCCTCGCCGCTTTCGAAGGCGGCGACGGCCGGGTGCTGTTCGCGATCGCCATCGCCTTCTCGGTGTTCCAGATCTGGACGGCGGCGTTCAACCCGCTGTCCAGCCTGGTGGTCCGGTCGATCCACGTGGGCTTCCTGCTGCTGCTGACCTACACCCTGTTCGGCTTCCGTGCCGGCGACCGGCGGCGGGTGCCGTGGCATGGCTGGCTGCTGGGGGCGTTGGGCTTCACCATCGGGCTCTACCACTGGTATTTCGAGCACGACCTGATCCTGCGCGCCGGCGACCCCAGCGACCTCGACCTGGTGGTCGGCAGCGTCGGCATCGTTCTCGTGTTCGAGGCGGCGCGGCGCCTGATGGGGTGGGCGCTGCCGCTGCTGTGCGGCGTCTTCATCCCCTACGCCTATTTCGGGCGGTCCCTGCCGTCGGGCCTGGCCCACCGCGGCTACGGGCCGGACCAAATCGTCGACACCCTGTTCTTTTCCACCGAGGGGATCTTCGGCACGCCGATCTTCGTCTCGGCCACCTTCATCTTCCTGTTCATCCTGTTCGGCGCCTTCCTGGAGCGCGCCGGCATGATCAAGCTGTTCAACGACGTCGCCCTGGGGCTGGTCGGCCGGGCGAAGGGCGGGCCGGCCAAGGTGGCGGTGATCTCCTCGGGCTTCATGGGAACCATCAACGGCTCCGGCGTGGCCAACGTGCTGACCACCGGACAGTTCACGATTCCCCTGATGAAGCGCTTCGGCTACCGCCCGGCCTTCGCCGGCGCGGTCGAGGCCACCTCGAGCATGGGCGGCCAGCTCATGCCGCCGGTGATGGGGGCGGCCGCCTTCATCATGGCCGAGACCATCGGCGTGCCGTTCAGCGACATCGCCATCGCCGCCGCCATTCCCGCGCTGCTCTATTTCGGCAGCGCCTTCTGGATGGTCCACCTGGAGGCCGGCCGGAAGAACCTGGTCGGGCTGCCGGCCGAGGAATGCCCCAGCGCGCTGCGCGCCGTGGTCGATGGCTGGTACCTGCTGCTGCCGCTGGTGGCGCTGGTCTACCTGCTGTTCTCGGGCTTCACGCCGCTGTTCGCCGGGGTGATCGGCCTGGCGACCACGGCGGCGCTGATCCTGGGGATGCGGATCACCGCGGCGACGGCGTCGCTGGCCGTGCGGACGGTGTTCTGGGTGGCGGTCGGGCTGGCCGCCGCCGCCCTGTGGCGGCTGGGATTCCGCACCGAGGAGCTCGCCTTCATCGTGGTGGCCGGCCTGGTGGTGCCGTGCCTGGCGGTCCGCGGCGGGCGGGCGACGGTGGTGATGCTGGTCCACAGCCTTGCCGAGGGGGCCAAGAACGCGCTCGGCGTCGGCATCGCCTGCGCCCTGGTGGGCGTCCTGATCGGGGTGCTGTCGCTCACCGGCCTGGCGTCGGGCATCGCCGCGCTGATCGTCCAGCTCTCCGGCGGCCACCTGCTTCTGGCGCTGCTGCTGACGATGGTCGCCTGCATCGCGCTGGGCACCGGACTGCCGACCACCGCCAACTACATCGTCACCAGCGCCATCGCGGCCCCCGCGCTGCTGCAGATGGGCGTGCCGCTGATCGTCAGCCACATGTTCGTCTTCTATTTCGGCATCATGGCCGACCTGACGCCGCCGGTGGCCCTGGCCGCCCTGGCGGCGTCCTCGATCGCCCGCGCCGGGCATCTGGAGATCGGCTTCCTGGCCACCCGAATCGCCATGGCCGGCTACGTCGTGCCGCTGATGGCGGTCTACAACCCGGCCCTGATGCTGCAATCGCCGGACGTGATCGACACCCTCTACATGCTGGTCAAGGCCAGCCTGGGGATCATGCTGTGGGGCGGGGCGGCGATCGGCTATTTCTGGACCCCGTTGGGCTGGGTGGCGCGGATCGCCGCCGCCGGCTCGGCCTTCCTCTTCGTCCTCGCCCTGCCGGTCACCGACGAGGCGGCGTTCGCCGCCACGGCCCTGTTCATGGGCTGGCAGCGCTGGGCGCTGCTCCGCCAGCGCGCGCGCGCCGCCGCACCGGCGCCGGGCACCCCATGAGCGCGGCTCTGTGCATCATGGCGCTGGGCGGGGCGGTGCTCGCCACGATTCCCGGCGATCGCTTCACCTTGTCCTGGACCCACTCCATCGAGAAGACGGGCTGGCGGGAGGACTGGCGCCTCACCGACGGGCGCCTGGTGCTGGACGAGGCGCGGGTGCAGGGCAGCGGCGCCGGCATGGAGGCGGGGGAGGGGGCGCGGCTGGTCGGCGGCTGGTGGCGCTGGGTCCCGGCGGTGCCGCCCCAGGACCGCATCGTGCTGGCGGCGTCCGCCTTCACCGACGATCACCGGTTGTGTTCGCGGGGCGACTGCCGACCCCTGCACGCATGGCTGGACGTGGTTCCCGGCAACAGCCCTCTGGCGCTGCGAGCCTGCCCATAGGTGGCACCACCATGGGGCGCTTTCGGCTTGGCTTAAGGTGCCCCGATACGCATACTGCGGGCCCTGCCGACAATACCGCCTGCACAATGACCTCTGTCGACGATTGGCGCCACCGCGCCCGCCTTCTCGTGTCCCGCACGCTCGCGGGTGCGCTCGCCCTGATGCTGGTGCCGCTGCCGGCGGTCGCCGCCGCGGTCGCGGAGGGGGGGGCGCACGCGCTTCCCCATCTCGATGGCGCCGACCTCGGCCTGGCCTGGGTGATTCCGTTCGCCGGCATCCTGCTGTCCATCGCCATCATGCCGCTGGCCGCGCCGAACCTCTGGCATCACCATTTCGGCAAGATCGCCGCGGCCTGGGGGATCGCCTTCATGGCGCCGTTCGCCGTGGTGTTCGGCGTGCCGCTCGCCGTCTACGAGCTGCTGCACGTGGCGCTGCTGGAGTACATCCCCTTCATCGTCCTGCTCACCGCGCTGTTCACGGTGGCCGGGGGCGTGCGCCTCAAGGGGAAGCTGGTGGGCACCCCCGTGGTCAACACCATGACCCTGCTGCTCGGCACGATGCTCGCCAGCTTCATGGGGACGACCGGGGCGGCGATGCTGCTGATCCGCCCGCTCATCCGCGCCAACGAGCACCGCAAGCACAAGGTGCACACGCTGGTCTTCTTCATCTTCCTGGTGGCCAACATCGGCGGCTCCCTGACGCCGCTGGGCGACCCGCCGCTGTTCCTCGGCTTCCTCAAGGGCGTGTCGTTCTTCTGGCCGACCACCCACATGTTCCTGCCGATGATGATGATGGCGGCGATCCTGCTGGCCATCTACTTCGCGCTCGACACCTGGTACCACGGCCGCGAGCCCGGCCCGGCGCCGCAGGTCGACGGCCAGGCGGAGCCGCTGGCCCTGGAGGGCAAGGTCAACCTGCTGCTGCTGCTGGGCGTCATGGGCGCGGTGCTGCTGAGCGGCGTCTGGCACCCCGGCACCTTCGAGATCTATCATGTGACGGTGCCGTGGGAGAGCGTGGCCAGCCAGATCCTGCTGCTCGCCATCACCGGCCTGTCGCTCAAGCTCACCAGCGACCAGAGCCGCCGCCTCAACGGCTTCACCTGGGGACCCATCGTCGAGGTGGCGAAGCTGTTCGCGGCGATCTTCCTGACCATCATCCCGGCCATAGCCATCCTGCGCTCCGGCTCCGCCGGTGCGCTGGGCGTCGTCATCGACGCCGTCAACACCCCCGACGGGCAGCCGATCCCGGCCATGTATTTCTGGGCCACCGGGGTGCTCTCCAGCTTCCTCGACAACGCCCCGACCTACCTCATCTTCTTCAACACCGCCGGCGGCGACGCGGTCCACCTGATGACCGACCTCGCCGTCACCCTGGCCGCCATCTCCTGCGGCGCGGTGTTCATGGGGGCCAACACCTACATCGGCAACGCCCCGAACTTCATGGTCAAGGCGATCGCCGAGGAGCGGGGCGTGCCGATGCCCAGCTTCTTCGGCTACATGGCCTGGTCCTGCGCCTTCCTGGTGCCGCTGTTCGCCCTGGTGACCCTGGTGTTCTTCCTCTGACCGCCGTGCAGCGGGGCGGCTCTCCGCCCCGCTCGGGCGCTCACGACACGTCGGTCATCAGCTCCGCCGGGAAGCCGGCGGCGCCCAGGCGGTCGACGATCTGCTGGACATGGCGGCGGTCGCGGGTCTCCAGGATCACGTCGATCTCGGCCATCTTCACCGGGACGTCGTGGAACAGACGCTGGTGGTGGATCTCCACGATGTTGGCGCCGGCCGCCCCGACCAGGGTGGTGACCCGGGCCAACGCTCCGGGCACGTCGGTCAGCCCGATGCGCAGGCGCACGACGCGCCCGTCGACGACCAGGCCGCGCATCAGCACCTGGGCCAGAAGGCGGGCGTCGATGTTGCCGCCCGAGACCACCAGCCCGACGCGGCGGCCGCGCAGGCGCCCGCCCGCCGCCGCCGCCGCCGCCAGGGCGGCGGCCCCCGCCCCCTCGGCCACCAGCTTCTGCACCGTCACCATCTCGTAGACCGCGGCCTCCAGGGCCGGCTCGTCGACCACGAGGATGTCGTCGACGAGGCGCTCGACCAGCGTCCGGGTCAGCGCGCCCGGCGCCTTCACGGCGATGCCCTCGGCCAGGGTGGCGCCGCCGCAGGCGACGGGCTCGCCGCGCAGCACCTGGCGCATCGACGGGTAAAGCGCGCACTCCACCCCCAGCACCAGGATGTCCGGCTTGAGCGCGCGCGCCGCCACCGCCATGCCGGCGATCAGCCCGCCGCCGCCGATCGGCACGATCAGCGTGTCCAGGCCGGGGACGGCGGCCAGGAACTCCAGGGCCACCGTGCCCTGCCCGGCGATCACCCGCGGGTCGTCGTAGGGGTGGACGAAGCACAGCCCGTCGCGGTCGGCCAGGTCGTGGGCGTAGCGCTCGGCCTCGCTCAGGCTGTCGCCCTCCAGCACGACGGTCGCGCCGAAGGATTCGGTGCGCTCCACCTTGGTGAAGGGGGTGAACTGGGGCATGACGATGGTGGCGCGGATGCCGAGGCGCGCGGCATGGCAGGCCACGGCCTGGGCGTGGTTGCCGGCGGACATGGCGACGACGCCGGCCCGCCGCTCCGCCTCGGTGAGGGAGAGCAGGGTGTTGAGGGCACCGCGCTCCTTGAACGAGCCGGTGCGGTGCTGGTTCTCCAGCTTCAGGAAGACCTCGCAGCCCAGCCGCTCCGTCAGCCGGGGCGCCGCCTCGGCCGGGGTGACGGCGATGTGGCCGGCCAGGCGGTCGGCCGCGGCGCGGACGTCCTCGACGGTCACCACGCCGGGAGCGGCGGACGGTGCGGCGGACGGTGCGGCGCTTGGCATCACGAGGGGCCTCCGGTGGCGGGTTGCAGCGTCAGGTGGGCGGCTCCGGCCGCCTCCAGGGCCGGGCGGTCGCCGGCCAGGGTCACGGTGGCGCCGTCCCGCCACCGCTCGACGAAATCCCCCCAATGGGGGGAGAGCGGGTTTCCGGACTGGCCGGTGGCGATGACGAAGCGGGAGTTGTCCAGGTCGGCGAGGTCGTAGACCGCACGATAGCCGGCACCGTGGGTGTGCGCGAAGGGGCGTTCGCCGTCGGCGATGCGGCTGCCGCCGCGATTGACCGTGGTGCCGCTGCCGTCCGTCGCCACGCCGAGGCCGAACAGGGCGTCGAATCCGGGGACGCGGCTCAGCACCCGGTGCTCCAGCGGGGCACGGTGCGCGTCACCCCAGCGCCACCCGGCGGGGTCGTCGCCGTAGCGCTCGGCGATGCGGGCCAGCGCGCCGTCGAGCGACGCGGCCAAGGCGTCGCCGCAGGTCTCCGCCACCGGCGTGGTGACGTCGTCGCACCAGTGGCGGCGGTCGGAGAGGGCATGGCGCACCGTCTCGTTCTGCTGGTAGAGGTGTTCGCCGAACAGATCGCCGAGGTCGTCGGCGAAGAGGGTCCGCTTCAGCTCGCGCAGCCACCATTCATAGACCAGAGGCTCCGGCCGGGTGCGGTCCATGGTGGCGTCCCACCCGCGCAGGCCCTCCACCGCCGCCGCCGCCCGGGCGGTGCGCGGCACCACCTCCAGCATCAACGGCAGCAGGCGCTGCGCCGCCAGCGACACGGCGTCCATCTGCTGCGCCACCACCTCGGCGACTCCGTGGCGCCCGTCGCCCAGCAACGCGGTGATGCGGTCGGCGCGGTAGGCCTCGGGCCAGTCGGTGGTCAGCAGGTGGGGATAGCCGGGACCGACCACGGCGTTGTTGGCGTTGACGATCCGGCCGTCCGGCGGGTCCATCGTCTGCGGCAGGTCCTCGAAGGGCACGAAGCCCTCCCAGTCGAAGGCGCCGGTCCAGCCCGGCACCGGCACCGTGCCGTCGCCCGAGCGGCGGATCGGAACCAGGCCCGGACTGACGAAGCCGATGGTTCCCGCGGTGTCGGCGAAGACCACGTTCTGCTGCGGTGCGCGGTGCAGGCGCAGGGCCTCGCGGGCCTCCGCCGCCGAGGTCGCGCGGTTGAGGCGGTGCAGGGCCTCCGCGGTCGTGTCGGCGCCGTCGAAGCCGGCGAAGGACAGGGCCAGGACATGGCCGGCCGGCGTCAGGCCGCCGTCCTCCCCCGGCAGATCGGAGATGACCGGACCGTGCCGGGTGCGCCGCACCGTCAGCGTGACCGCGGCGTCGCCGGCGACGGCGATCGTCTCGGTGGCGGTGGCGATGGGCTCGCTGCCGTCCGGCGTCAGGTAGCGGCCGGGGTCGGCGGGGTCCAGGCGCTCCACGAAGAGGTCCTGGGTGTCGCTGTGGGTGGTGGTGAAGCCCCACGCCACGTCGTCGTTGCGGCCCAGCACCACCATCGGCACCCCGGGCACCGTCGCCCCGGCCAGCGTGCGGTCCGGCGTGACGATGCGCGCGAGGTACCAGAGGATCGGTGCCTCGAGCGCGAGGTGGGGGTCGTTGGCGAGGATCGGCTTGCCGGTGGTCGTCCGCGCCCCGGACAGCGCCCACTCGTTGGAGGCGAGCTCCGGTCCGAGCGGCGGAGGCAGCGCGGCCGCCGCGTGGTCGAACCGGAGCGCGCCGAGCCCGGCGGCCAGTGTCACCGCGGAGCCGGCGGGCGGGTCGGGGAACAGCTCGGCCACCCGCCCGGCCGGCAGCCGCTCAAGCAGGCGCGCCCGCTGCAGTTCCTGCCGGTGGTTGCCGGAGAGCTGCATGGCCATCAGCTTGCCCCACACCAGGCTGTCGGCGGGGGCCCACCGCTCGGGCGCCAGGCCCAGCAGCTGGAATTCCACCGGCAGGGCGACGGCCCGCCGTTCCAGCCAGGCGTTTACGCCGGCGGCGTAGGCATCGAGGTCGCGGCGCACCGGCGCGGACAGGGCGGCGTAGCTCTCCACCGCAGCGCGGTGAACCCCCATGGTGCGCATCATCCGGTCCAGGGTCACCGGCCAGTCGCCGAAGCGGCGGCCGAACACCTCGGCCAGCCGGCCGGAGCCGATGCGGCGCATCAGTTCCATCTGCCACAACCGGTCCTGGGCGTGGACGTAGCCCAGGGCGAAGGCGGCGTCGGCGTCGCCCTCGGCGAAGATGTGGGGGACGCCGTCGCGGTCGCGCAGCACCTCCACCGGCCGCTCCAGGCCCGGCAGGGCCACCGTGCCGGTCACCGTCGGCTGCTGGGCGCGCAGCCACAGGTAGCCCCCGCCGGCCGCCGCCAGCGCCAACGCCACCAGCCCGGTCAGGGCCGCCGCCACGATCGCCAATCCCCGTCCCATGCCACCCGCTCCGCTGCCGCGTGTCCCCCCGGCCACTCAAATGGGGACGGGCGCGGAAAAACGAAGGCGCCGGTGGAACCTCCGCGACGCGCGACTCCGGGGCGTGCTTGCCGATTGCGGCGACCATCCCCATAATCGGCCTGGCCGCAGGAGGGAACCATGCGCACAGTCCACACGCCGCTCGCGACCGCGTGCGCGATCCTGCTTGCGCTCTTGCTGGCAGGACCGGCCCTGGCCGCCGGCGAGACGACGGCGCGCCGCGTCGAGAACGGGGTCGTGGTGCTGCGCGGCCCGACAGCCAAGCCGGTGACCGCGGCCAAGCCGGTGAGCCCGGCCAGGGCGGGGGCCACGGCAGGGGCCGCCGCGAGGGCCGCCGCGGAGACCAAGGGCACGGGGCGCAGCGTCGAGAACGGCGTGGTCGTCGTGCGCGGCGTCGCCGCCAGGCCGCGGCCCGGCACCTTCGCCGCGGACTGCGAGGCGGCCGAGGCCGGCGACCCCAAGGCCGCCTACCGGGTCGCCCGGCGCTTCCTGTTCGGCAACGGTGTCGGCAAGAACCAGCGCCTGGGCACCGCGTGGCTGCGCGCCGCCGCCAGCCTCGGCCATGGCGAGGCGCGGCGCCTGGTCCGCTGGGTTCCGGGCCGGATGGGCCACAACCGGCCGTGGTGCCGGCCCGGTGACCGTCCGATGCGCGGCACGACCGCCCCGCCGGCGGAGATCGTCGCCCTGGTGAAGAAGCTGGCGCCCGACTACGGCCTGGACCCCGACCTGGTGCTGGCGGTGATCCGGGTGGAAAGCGCCTTCCGCACCGACGCGGTGTCGCCCAAATCGGCGGCCGGCCTGATGCAGCTCATCCCCGAGACGGCGGCGCGCTTCGCCGTGAAGGATGTCTTCGACGCCGAGGACAACATCAAGGGCGGGATGCGGTACCTGCGGTGGCTGCTGGCCTATTTCAGCGGCGACGTGTCGCTGGCCCTCGCCGCCTACAACGCCGGCGAGGGCGCGGTCGACCGCTACGGCGGCGTTCCGCCCTACCGCGAGACGCAAGGCTATGTGCAGTTGATCCGGCGCTATTTCGCCGACGAGACCCACCCCTTCGACCCGGCGGCGGCCAGCCCGTCGCCGAACTTCGACCGGACCGCCGCCGAACTTCCGGGGTGACCAGCAGGAGGGCCGCCGCCGCCATGCCGATGTCCGAACGCGTCTGCCTCGGCCTCAGCGCCGCCGGCTTCCACCGCATCGCCTACACCCAGTGGGGGCGCGACGATGCGGCGCGCACCGTGGTGTGCGCGCACGGGCTGACCCGCAACGGCCGCGACTTCGACCGGCTCGCCCTCGCCCTCGCCGACCACGCCCGGGTGGCCTGCCCGGACGTGGTCGGCCGCGGCCGCAGCGACTGGCTCGCCAACCCGGACCTCTACGGCTATCCCCAGTACCTGGCGGACATGACGGCGCTGTTGGCCCGCCTCGACGTGGCCGCCGTCGACTGGGTCGGCACGTCGATGGGCGGTCTGATCGGCCTGCTTCTGGCGGCCCAGCCCAACACGCCCATCCGGCGCCTGGTTCTGAACGACGTCGGCCCCTTCGTCGCCAAGGGCGGGCTGGAGCGCATCGCCGACTACGTGGCCAAGGACCCGGTGTTCGAGGACGTCGAGGCGGTGGAGGCCTACCTGCGGTTCGTGCTGATGGGATTCGGCGCGCTGCCGGACGCGCAGTGGCGCCACATGGCCGAGACCAGCGCTCGCCCGCGGCCCGACGGGCGACTCGGTCTGGCCTACGACCCCGGCATCGGCAAGGCGTTCGTCGCCCAGCCCATCGGCGACGTCGACCTGTGGACGGTGTGGGACCGGGTGCGGTGCCCGGTGCTGGTGCTGCGCGGCGCCGAGTCCGACATCCTGCTGCCCGGGACGGCCCAGGAGATGGCGCGGCGCGGCCCCGGGGCGCGGGTGGTCGAGTTTCCCCACGTCGGCCACGCGCCGTCGCTGATGGTCGAGGATCAGATCGCCGTGGTCCGCGCCTTCCTCCTGGAGGGGTGAGCGCGGACGCGGGCGTGACGCCCGTCGCGGGGCGCACTATAACGGCGCCATGACCGACGCCGCCTTCGACCCCCACAGCCTGCCGCCCCTGCGCGAGGTGATCGCCCGCTTCGGGCTCGACGCCCGCAAGGCGCTGGGGCAGAACTTCCTGCTCGACCTCAACCTCACCGGCCGCATCGCCCGCGCCGCGGGTCCGCTGGACGGGGTCACGGTGGTGGAGATCGGTCCCGGCCCGGGCGGCCTGACCCGCGCCCTGCTGGCGACGCCGGCCCGCGCGGTGGTGGCGGTGGAGCGGGACCGCCGTTTCGTCGACGCGCTGCAGGACGTGGTGGCGGCCGCGTCCGGCCGCCTGACCATCGTCGAGGCCGACGCCCTGACGGTCGACGCCACGGCGCTGGCGCCGGCACCGCGCGCGGTGGTCGCCAATCTGCCCTACAACGTGGCGACGCCGTTGCTGATCGGCTGGCTGCGGCGGATCCGCGAGTTCACCAGCCTGACCTTGATGTTCCAGAAGGAGGTCGCCGACCGCCTGGTCGCGAAGCCTGGCAGCAAGGCCTACGGCCGGCTGTCGGTGATCACCCAGTGGCAGGCCGACGCGCGGGTGCTGTTCAACCTGCCGGCCGCCGCCTTCACCCCACCGCCCAAGGTGGCATCGGCGGTGGTCCACCTGACGCCGCGGGCGGCGCCGGACGCGGCGGAGTGGTCGGCGATGGAGACGGTGACCGCCGCCGCCTTCGGGCAGCGCCGCAAGATGCTGCGCCAGAGCCTGAAGGCCTTGGGTGACGCCGAGGCCCTGCTGGGCGCCGCCGGCATCGCCCCGACGGCGCGGGCGGAGGAGGTCGACGTGGCCGGCTTCGCCACACTGGCGCGCCTGTGGCGCGACGGCACCGGCCGCGCCTGACCGCCCGGCCCCGCCCGTCGACGCTCACGCCGGGCCGGGCGGTCGACGTATTGCGGGGTGGTGCCGGATGTTCTCCATCCCGACGCCACCGGTTTCCGCATGCGCTGTCACCGGTGTGCAGCAAAATGCCAATGCTTCGGCAATAACATGCCGATTCTTCATTTGGCGCCGTCCCCTTTTTTGTACGGGCACCGGGTCGATCGCCTATTCCAACCGCGCGTGGCCCGTATTACCGTCGATCGAGGCCGGCGCGGCAGCGAAGAGGACTCCACATGGCATCGGCCACCCGGGCGGCGGCGACCGGCGATCCCAAGGTCGACACCCTGCTCGAAGGGGCGGCGTGGGCGCAGTCGACGCTCACCTACGGCTTCCCCACCGCCGCCTCGGAGTGGGACGGCTACGTGGTGGGCGGCGAGCCCTACAGCGGCTTGACCACCCTGACCGCCGCCCAGCAGACGGCGGTGGTGGCGGCGTTGGGGGCGTGGGCCGCCGTCGCCGACCTGTCCTTCGTGCCGGTGGCGGAGCCGGCGACCGCGGCCGTCCTGCGGTTCGCCGGGACGACGGCGACGACGACGGCCCACGCCTATCTGCCCTCCGGCTCGGAGCGCGCCGGCGACGTCTGGTTCAGCCCGCGCTACACCGGGATCGCCACCTGGGAACCCGGCCGGTTCGAGCACTTCACCGCCCTGCACGAGATCGGCCACACGCTGGGGCTGAAGCACCCCCACGACACCGGCGACATCAGCGGCGCGGCGGACACCGCCATCGATTCCGTCGAGTTCACGGTGATGAGCTACCGCTCCTACGTCGGCGCACCGCTCGAGGCCGGCATGGTCGTGGAGTCCGGCTCCTATCCCACCGCGCCGATGGCCCATGACATCGCCGCGATCCAGGCGCTGTACGGCCCCAACTACGCCACCGCGGCCGGCGACACGGTCTACCGCTTCGCGCCCGACAGCGGCGTCGTCTTCCAGGCGGTGTGGGATGGCGGCGGGGTCGACACCTACGACCTCTCGGCCTATGGCGGCGGCGTCCAGGTCACCCTGGCGCCGGGCGGGTGGAGCCTGCTCTCCGCCGACCAGTTGGCCGCCCTGAACGCCGGCGATCCCGGCACGGTCGCCCGTGGCAACGTCGCCAACGCCTACCTGCACGAGGGCGACGCGCGGGCGCTGATCGAGAACGCGGTCGGCGGCGCCGGGGCCGACCGGCTGGCCGGAAACCAGGCGGCCAACACGCTGGTCGGCAACGGCGGCGCGGACACCCTGTCCGGCGACTCCGGTGGCGACGTCCTCTATGGCAACACCGGCGCCGACCAGCTCTACGGCAACACCGGCGGGGACACCCTGTTCGGCGGGCAGGACGGCGACAGCCTGTTCGGCGGCCAGGACGACGATTTCCTCTATGGCCAGCTCGCCACTGATGCGCTCTATGGGCAGTTGGGGGCCGACACGGTGTTCGGCGGGCAGGGCGCCGATCTCCTGTTCGGCGGGCAGGGCGGCGACCTAATGTTCGGCAATCTCGGGGACGACGTGCTGGTCGGCAACCTCGGCGACGACACGATGACCGGGGGCGGCGGCGCCGACCGCTTCCTGTGCGCGGGGCAGGACGTGATCACCGACTTCAGCCTGGCCGACGGCGACCGCCTGGTGGTCGCGGCGGGCACCGTGCTGGGCGTCGAGGGCGCCGCGGACCAGGCGATCGTCCGCTTCGCCGACGGCGGCAGCGTGGCCCTGGCCGGCGTTGCACCGGGGGCGGTGACCGCGGACTTCTTCATCACGTGAGCGCGGCGGGCCGGGCGTCTGCGCCACGCGGACGCGCGCCCGGCCCGGTGCGGGGTCAGGCCTTCCAGTAGGCCCAGACGGACGCCGGCGGGATGTTGAGCGGGGTGAAGCCGACCCGCTTGCCCTTGAGGCCCAGGGCCTTCTGGTTGAGCGGCGAGTGGATCATGTAGGTGTAGAGGAGGAAGCGGCTGCCCTCGGGCATGACGCTGAAGGTGGCGGCGACGATCTCGCGCTGCAGCGCCATGGGCAGGGTGATCATGGGGATGCCGATGATCACCGTGCCCACCTTGCCGACCCGCTCCGGACCGAGGATCTCCGCGACCTTGCGGCAGTCGTCGTGGATTACGTGGATGTCCGGGTAGAAGCCTTCGAGGTAGCCGGCCAGCTCCTTGTCGATCTCGAAGGAATAGATGCGGTCGCCGGGCAGTCCGGATTCCAGCATGGCCTTGGTGATCGCGCCGGTGCCGCCGCCGAATTCGGCCACCACCTGGTCGGGGCCGCAGACGATGTTGTCGCGCACGATCTTGCGCAGCGCGGCCGAGGACGGCGTGATGGAACCCATCGCCAAGGGGTTGGCCAGCCAGCGCTGGAAGAACAACCACGCCGGCGAACCCGGCTGGTTCCGCTTTTCCTTGTCGACGGTCGCTTCGGTGGGAGTCATGACCGGCCTTTCTCGCCGCTGATGGTGAACCAGAGCGCGGGGGGGCAGACGTTCCGGGCACCCGCAGGCCGCCCCTCTCCGGGCGGCCCGGGCATGGGTTATGCGGCAATCCCGGGGCGGATTCAACCGCCGCTGGGGTACGATTCTTGTCCGGCGCCCTCTTTAATCAAAAGTTCATGGCCCGCGTAGGACAGGCCGCTGACCAGCACGACGGCGAAGGCGACGGCACCGAACCCCACCAACAGCCCGGCGCCCACGGCGTTGCCGTCGCGCTCGATAAGACCCAGCGCCAGCAGGACCAGCGCGAATCCCGGCAGCCAGCCCATCAGCGGAACCGGCACGAAGGCGATGAAGGCGAGAACGAAGACCAGCGCGCCGAACCAGCGGCCGCCATCGATCGCCGCCAGCGCCGGGCGGCGCGGCCGCAGCATCCGCTCGATCCAGCGCAGGCGCGGCAACGCCGCGTCGATCATCCGCTCGGCCGTCCGGCGCTGCACCGAGCGGCGCAGCAGCCACCCCGGCAGCGCCCCGCCGCGGCCGCCGAACAGCAGGGTCAGCGAGAACAGCAGGACCGGCAGGTTGAACAGCACCGACACGCCCAGCGGCACCGGCGCCACCGTGGGCAGCGACAGCGCCAGGAGGATGGTGCCGACGGAGCGGTCGCCAAGCGCGGCGATGAGGTCGCCGATGGTGACCCGGTCCCCGGGAAGGCGCCGGCGGAATCCCGCCAGCACGTCCGAGGTGCGCTCCGGCCCCGACCGGCTGCTCGGCGCCGGGCAGGCCACCAGGGTGGGATACCCGTCGCCGGGCAGGGGGGCATTCATGCGGCGACGCCCGCGTCGGTGGCCGCCGCCTCGTACGCCTCCGCGGCCTCCAGCCACGCCTCTTCGGCGGTGGCCAGGCGCTTCTCGACGGTGCCGAGGTCCTTCTGCAGGGCGGTGAGGGCTTCGGTCGGGCCGCCGTACAGGCCGGGATCGGCCAGCCGGTCCTGCAGCCGGGCCTTCTCCGCGCTCAGCTTGGCGACCAGCGCCTCGGCCGCGGTGGCCTTGCGCTTCAGGGGGGCCAGGGCGGCCCGCGCCTCGGCCGAGGCGCGGCGCTGGTCCTTGCGCGACGGACCCGTGTCGCGGCCGGACTCGCCCGAGCTCCGGTCGGCCCGCGCCTTGTCCAGCAGCAGGCGGCGGTAGTCGTCGAGATCGCCGTCGAAGGCCTGGCACGTGCCGTCGCCGACCAGCAGCAGGCGGTCGGCGGTCAGCTCGATCAGATGGGGGTCGTGGCTGATCAGGATGACCGCGCCCTCGAAGGCGTTGATCGCCTGGATCAGCGCCTCGCGGCTGTCCACGTCCAGGTGGTTGGTCGGTTCGTCGAGCATCAGGATGTGCGGAGCCTCGCGACTCATCAACGCGAAGAGAAGTCGGGCCTTCTCGCCGCCGGACAAGTCGGCGATCCGGGTTTCCGCCTTCGTCTGGGGGAACCCGAACCGCCCGAGATGGGCGCGCACCTTCTCCTCAGGCGCCGTCGGCATGGTCTGCTGGACCTGCTGGATCGGGGTGTAGGAGAGGGTCAGCTCCTCGGCCTGATGCTGGGCGAAATACCCGACCCGCAGCTTGGAGGGGCGCCGCATCTCGCCTTCCATGGGCGCCAGGCGGCCGGCCAGCAGCTTGACCAGCGTCGATTTGCCGTTGCCGTTGGCGCCGAGCAGGGCGATGCGGTCGTCCATGTCGATGCGCAGGTTGATGCGCTTGAGCACCGCCCGCTCGCCGTAGCCGACCGAAAGGCCCTCCAGTGCGATCAGCGGCGGCGGCATCGGGTCGGGCTGCGGGAAGACGAAGGCGATGGCCGCCTCGTCCTCCTCGATGCCGACGATCGGCTCCATGCGTTCCAGGGCCTTGATGCGGCTCTGCGCCTGGCGGGCCTTGGTGGCCTTGGCGCGGAAGCGGTCGACGAAGGACTGAAGGTGCTTGCGCGCCGCCTCCTGCTTGGCGGCCAGCGCCTGGAGGCGGTCGATGTTGGCGCGCCGGAGGCGCAGGAACTGGTCGTAGCCGCCGCTGTAGGTGACCAGCTTGCCGTTGTCGACGTGGATGGTCGTGGTCGGGATCGAATTCAGCAGGTCGCGGTCGTGGCTGACCAGGAGCACCGTGTGCGGGTAGTTGCGCAGGTAGCCCTCGAGCCACAGGGTGGCCTCCAGGTCGAGGTGGTTGGTGGGCTCGTCCAGCAGCAGCAGGTCGGGGCGGGCGAACAGCACGCCGGCCAGCGCCACGCGCATGCGCCAGCCGCCGGAGAAGGCGGAGCAGGGCCGCTGCTGGGCGTCGGCGTCGAAGCCGAGGCCGGCGAGGATCTGCGCCGCCCGGGCCGGCGCGGTGTGGGCCTCGATGTCGGCGAGGCGGGTGTGGACCTCGGCGATGCGCTGGGGATCGGTGGCGGTCTCGGCCTCGGCGAGCAGGGCGGTGCGCTCGGTGTCGGCGGCCAGAACGGCGTCGATCAGGGTGGTCTCGCCGGCGGGCGCCTCCTGGGCCACCATGCCGACGCGCAGGCCGCTGGGCAGCGTGATGGACCCGCCGTCGGCCGTGAGCTGGCCGGCGATGAGCTTGAGCAGGGTGCTCTTGCCGGTCCCGTTCCGGCCGATCAGCGCGACGCGGTGGCCCTTGGGCACGACGGCGGTGGCGCTCTCGAACAGCACCCGTCCGCCGAAGCGGAACGTCAGATCATTGATGTGCAGCATGGCGGTTCGCGGTGTACCACGAGCAACCCGCGGTTTGAAGCGGGACAAAAGCGTGACGGGGGGAGGGGGTTGCGCCCCGCGCGGGGGATCCGGCCGACGATGCGGTTGCCGGGGGCGGAAAGCGCGACTATAACGCCGCGAACCGGCGCCCCTGCCCTTCGTCGACGACCGTGTCCATCGACCGCGGGGGGCGCTTGCCGCAAACAAGGAGAATCCTCCCATGGCCGTCGAACGCACGCTCTCGATCATCAAGCCGGACGCCACCCGCCGCAACCTGACGGGCAAGATCAACGCCCGCTTCGAGGACGGCGGCCTGCGCATCGTCGCGCAGAAGCGTGTCCGCCTGACCCGCGAGATGGCCGAGAAGTTCTACGCCGTCCACGCCGAGCGGGCCTTCTTCAAGGACCTCGTCGACTTCATGGTTTCCGGGCCGGTGGTCGTGCAGGTGCTGGAGGGCGAGAACGCCGTCGCCCGCAACCGCGAGATCATGGGCGCCACCAACCCGGCCAACGCCGCCGCCGGCACCATCCGCAAGGACTTCGCCGAATCGATCGAAGCGAACTCGGTGCACGGCTCCGACGCCGCGGAGACGGCCGCGCAGGAGATCCGTTTCTTCTTCTCCGAGCTGGAGGTGGTCGGCTGATCCACGCCCGGCGGTGCCGCGCGTCAAGGGGTCGCCCGCAGGGGCGGCCCCTTTTTTGCATCGTGGCGGTGGCGGTGCTGTTACACTTGGTGACAGGGCGCGCGTAGACAGTGGTCCCGTTTCTGCGCTATTCGGAACGGCAGCGCGCCGCAGCGAAGGAGAGGGCGATGGACTTCCAGGACAATCAGCCGATCGTCGTGTCGCTGCTGCAGCCGATCGCCTCGCAGGTGGATGGCCGCATCGACCTCGGCGACGAACGTGCGGTCGAACTGCTGGTCCGAACCTACGTCGACCGCTGCCTCAACTGCTTCCAGCAGACGGTCGCCGGATCGGCCACCCAGGACGACGCGGTGGACGACATCTACCGTCTGGCCAGCGCGCTCAACACCGTGTTCCTCGGTGCCAGCGGCTTCCAAAGCGTGGTCGCCCACCCCTGGAACAGCGCCGACCAGCTCGGCGTGTTCCTGCACGACACCCTGGACTTCGACTTCCCGGCGGAGGAGTGCGTGCGCGCCACCCTGGTGCACATGGCGACCCACATCATGCAGGCCCTGCAGGGCAACAAGGACGATTGGCGCGAATCGGTCGACGGGCTGGTGATCGAGGTGCGCGACCTGCTGTTGGGCCGCGTCGCCCCCGCCGACGCGGCCGGCGAGCCCCCGCCGGGCATGGCATGAGGTGACGGGCGCCGCCGCCCGGGGTCATCCGGCCGCCACGCCCACCATCAGCCCGCGGTCCCAATAGGGCTCCGGGCCGAAGCGCGCCGCCAGGAAGTCGACGAAGGCGCGCACCTTCGGCGAGAGGTGGCGGTTCTGGGGGTAGATGGCGTAGACCCCGGATTCCGAGAAGTAGCAGTCGTCGAACAGGCAGCGCAGGGCGCCCTCCAGCAGGGCGTCGCCGCACATGAAGGTGGGCACCACGACGATGCCGCGCCCGGCCCGCGCGGCGGCGAGAAGAAGTTCTCCGTTGTTGGCCCGCAGCGCGCCCGTCACCCGCACCGAGCGGGTCTCGCCATCGATGCGGAACTGCCACTGCTCGGCCATCGGCACGTTGGTGTAGATCAGGCAGGCGTGCTCGCTGAGCGCGTCCGGCGTCGCCGGCGTGCCGTGCGCCTCCAGATACGCGGGGCTGGCCGCGACCACCCGCCGGTTCGGCGCAAGGCGCCGGGCGATCAGCGAGCTGTCGCGCAGCCGGCCGATGCGGACCGCCATGTCGTAGCCCTCGTCGATCAGGTCGACGTAGCGGTCGTTGAGATCGATGTCGATCTCGATGCGCGGATGCATCTCCAGGAACGCGGCGATCGCCGGTGCCAGGTGCAGCAGGCCGAAGGAGACCGGGGCGTTGACCTTCAGGCGCCCGCGCGGCGCGGCGTGCAGGTCGGACGCCGCGCGCTCCGCCTCCTCCAGGTCGGCGAGGATGCGGCCGCAGCGTTCGTAGAAAGCCTGCCCGACCTCGGTCAGGCTGAGCCGGCGGGTGGTGCGGTTGAGCAGCCGCGCGCCCAGCCGGTACTCCAGGTCGGCGATGCGGCGCGACACGACGGACTTCGACAGCCCCAGCTTGTCGGCCGCGGCGGTGAAGCTGCGCGCCTCGACCACCTTGATGAAGGCGGCCATGTCGTCGAGCCGGTCCATGGATTGTCTTCCCCTGCGGAACGATGTGGTGTCCGCTTGTTGGATGTACGGCGCGCCCGCGTCGCGCTAGGTCAGTGTGCACGGGGACGCCCCCGCGACACAACTTCGGGAAGGATGCAACGCATGGCCAAGGTTCTGGTGCTCTACTACAGCAGCTACGGTCACACGGCGACCATGGCGGAGGCGGTGGCCGAGGGCGCGCGGTCGGTCGCGGGGACCGAGGTGACGGTGAAGCGCGTGCCCGAACTGGTTCCCCAGGAGGTGCGGGAGACGTCGCACTTCAAGGACCAGCCGGACGTGCCCGTGGCCACCGTCGACGAGCTGGCGGACTACGACGCCATCGTCTTCGGCACGCCGACCCGGTTCGGCAACATGACCGCGCAGATGCGCAACTTCCTGGACCAGACCGGCGGCCTGTGGGCCAAGGGCGCGCTGATCGGCAAGGTCGGCAGCGTCTTCACCTCGACCGCGACCCAGCATGGCGGCCAGGAGAGCACCATCCTCACCACCCAGGTCACGCTGCTGCACCACGGCATGGTGATCGTCGGGCTGCCCTACAGCTTCCAGGGTCAGAGCGGCCTGGGCGAGATCCTCGGCGGCTCGCCCTACGGGGCGGCCACCATCGCCGGCGGCGACGGCTCGCGCCAGCCCAGCGGCACGGAGCTGGACGGCGCCCGTTTCCAGGGTCGCCACGTCGCCGGCATCGCCGGCAAGCTGTTCGGCTGAGAATCGGGAGGGTTTGATATGGGACTGCTCGTCAACGGCCGCTGGACCGATCAGTGGTACGACACCACCGCCACCGGCGGCGCCTTCGTCCGGCCGGAGACGCAGTTCCGCGGCCGGGTGGCGGCGGACGGCTCCACGCCGTTCCCCGCACAGCCCGGGCGCTATCACCTCTACGTGTCCCTGGCCTGCCCGTGGGCGCACCGCACCTTGATCGTGCGGGCGCTCAAGGGGCTCCAGGACGTGGTGTCGGTGTCGGTGGTCGATCCCCTGATGGGCGACAACGGGTGGGAGCTGCCGGAGGGCGCCGACCCGGTCAACGGCAAGCGCCGCCTGTACGAGGTGTACACCGCGGCGCGCCCCGACTACAGCGGGCGGGTGACCGTGCCGGTGCTGTGGGACCGCCGGACCGGGACCATCGTGAACAACGAATCGGCCGAGATCATGCGCATGCTCAACCGGGCGTTCGACGCGTACGGACGGGCCGACGTGGACCTCTGCCCCGACGCCCTGCGGGACGAGATCGACTGCGTCAACGCCTTCGTCTACGACCGCGTCAACAACGGCGTCTACAAGGCTGGATTCGCCACGACCCAGGAGACCTACGAGGCCGCCTTCGACACCCTGTTCGACGCCCTGGACACCCTGGACGCCCGGCTGGCCGGGACCCGCTATCTCGTCGGTGGCCGGCAGACCGAGGCGGACTGGCGGCTGTTCACGACGCTGGTCCGCTTCGATGCGGTGTACGTCGGCCATTTCAAGTGCAACCGCCGGCGGATCGCCGACTATCCCCATCTTTCCGGCTACCTGCGCGACCTGTATCAGGTGCCCGGCGTGGCGGAGACCGTCGATTTCGCGCACATCAAGCGGCACTACTACGGCAGCCATCCCATGATCAACCCGAACGGCATCGTCCCCAGGGGCCCGGACCTGGATCTGACGGCGCCCCATGGCCGTGCCGGGCTGTAGCCCTCGGACGCCTGGGGCGACCGGCCGGCACGAGGCGCCCCGCTACGCGCCGCCGCCGCTCCACGCGGTGCGCAGCCGGTCGCGGTGGCGGGCGAGCCAGCCCAGGGCGATCACCGTGACCGAGTTGTTCAGCTTGTCCTCGTCGAGCAGGCGGATCGCGTCGTCCGCGGGCATGACCAGGATGCGGATGTCCTCGTGCTCCTCGGCCAGGCCGCCGCGTTCCGGCAGGTCGGCGCAGTCGACCCGGCCGCAATAGAGGGTGAGGTGCTCGGTCAGCGCGCCGGGGCTGGGATAGAAGGTGCACACCGGGACGATCTCGCGCACGGTGCAGGCGGCCTCCTCGAAGGCCTCGCGGCGGGCCACCTCTTCCGGCGTCTCCCCGGCGCCGATCATCCCGGCCACGACCTCGATCAGCCAGGGATTGCCCCCCGCCGCGGCCGGCCCGACCCGGAACTGCTCGATCAGCACCACGCTGTCGCGGTCGGGATCGTAGAGAAGGATGCCGATGGCGTGGCCCCGGTCGCAGACCTCGCGGTTCAGCTCCTCGCTCCAACCGCCGTCGAACCGCCGGTGGCGCAGGCGCAGCACGTCCACGGTGAGGAACCCGCGATGGGGGGTGCTCTTGGCGATGACCTCGACGTCGGGGTGATCCATGGCGGCGCTCGTCCGTTGGGCAGGGAGCCCCCGGTGTAACCGATCGGCGATGCCAAGGCGAGGCATCCGCCACGGCCCGGCCCCGTCAGAAGGTCGGGCGCAGGCGCAGATGGCGCAGCCGGTCCGACGACTCCACGGTCACCGGCACCGGGCCGGCACCGCGGAAGACCGTCAGCGGCACGGCGACTCCGGCCGGGCCCAGCGCCCACAGGGCGCGGTAGAACGCGGCAAGCGTCCCGAAGGGGCGCCCGTCGAGCGCGACGATGCGGTCGCCGGCCCGCACCCCGGCGGCGTGGGCCGGCCCGTCGGGTGTCACCCGTTCCACCAGCAGCCAGTTGGCCTGCTCACGAAGCGTAACGCCCAGCCAGGGGCGGGGCGGGTCCTGGCGGCGGCCGAAGGCCAGGAGGTCCGCCAGCACGGCGCGCAGCTCTCCCACCGGAACGAACATGTTGCCGGGCAGCGGCTGGCCCGGCACGGCCTCGGCCACGACCAGCGAGCCGATGCCCACCAACCGTCCGTCGGCGTCGATCAGCGCGGCGCCGTTGAAGGCGGGGTGGGGCGGGGTGGTGAAGATGGCGTCGTCGAGCAGGTATTCCCAGTAACCGGCGAAGTCGCGGCGGCTGACCACGAGCGCCGGCAGCGCGGTGTGCCCGCCGCCCCGGCTGACCACCAGGACCGGCGCCCCTTCGACCACCCCGTCGGAATCCCCGAGCGCCAGCGGCGGTGCGGCGAAGCCGAACCCGGCCCGGACCAGGCCCAGGCCGCTCTCCCCGTCATAGGCCACCAGCTCGGCCGGATGGGCCCGGCCGGCGCCGGTGGTCACGGTGATCGATGCGGCCTCCAGCACGGTGTAGCCGATGGTGACGATCAGCCCGCTCGAATCGATGGCGATTCCGGTGCCCGAGCGTTCCGTGCCGAGCGTGCGCGCGGTCTGCGCGTCCGGCGGCACCACCGCGTCGATGCGGACGATGGCGGCCTCGGGGGCCGGCTGGTCCGCGCGGGCCCCCGCGCTCAGGACCAGAGCGGCGATGCCCAGCACGGCGGCGAGATGGTGATTCAGGCGTCCGGCGGTGCTCATCGCGACCCTCCCACCGATGACATCGGGCAGCACTTGACATCGGCCGGCCGGTGTCGCCGGCAAGGGGATGGCGCGGTTGCCGCATGAGAAACGCAACCTCGGCCGGGCCGGGGTGTTTCAAGGGCAGCGACACGCGAAGGAAGGAACGCGACGATGACCATCAACAGCCAGAGCGAACTGGAGCAGGCCGTGGCCGAGTTCCAGCGCCTTGCCGCGGCGCCCGCGGACTCGCCGGACGGGCGCCGCCGCACCGAACTGGACGCCGAGATCAAGGAGTTCTACGTGCGGTGCGCCAACGACCTGCGGCCGGGCAAGCCGAAGGAGCAGCCGTACTGAACCGGCCGGCCCGGGCCGGCCGGCGCCGGCGCGTCGATGGCGTCACTTCGCCGTCGACGCGAGGCCGCGGGCGGACGATAGTGGCGGCATGAAGCGAACCGACACCTGCTACACCTGCCGTTTCTGGGAAGGCCAGGGGGTGCGCCAGCGCGGCCCCAAGGGAACCTGCCGGCGCTTTCCGCCGGTGGTCACCGCCCGGGCGCCCGAGGGCCGCTTCGCCGTGACCCTGTCGACCGACTGGTGCGGCGAGTGGAAGCGCGACATCGGCGAGGCCCCCCCCACGGATCCCGCCGCCGCTCCCGCCGGCGGTCCCGACGAGCGGACCATCTACGACGACTATGCCCAGGAGTAGGGCCGCCCCGGCCCCCCCCGTCACAGACCGAGCGGCACCATGATCATCGGCCGGCTCTGGAGCGGCAGGGTCAGCGGGTCGTCCGGCAACCCGCCGCCGGCGGACACGAGAAGGACCAGCGCGACGGCCGCCGCCGCGGCGACGGACACCAGCGCCACCAGCGCCGCCGCGCCTTCGCCGTCGAGCCGCCACGACGGGTGGCGCAAAAGGGCGGCGCCGGCCCTGCGAGTCGGAGATCCGTGCGTGAGCATGGTTCGGCCCTCCACCAGGACGGGCGCACGGGGTGCACGCGTCGGCTGAAGAGATGATCGTCTTCGATAATCGAGGCTACACCCGATCGGGCCGTTTGTCGTGCCGCCGTTGGGCAGAGGCGACGGGCGCTTTCGGTCGGTCGCCGCCGCCATCGAAGGCCATAGGCCCGCGGCGGGGATGCCACGCACGAAAAACACCCGCCACGGGCGGCCGGGGCGGGTGTCTCGAATTGGCTCCGGCGGTAGGATTCGAACCTACGACCAACGGATTAACAGTCCGCTGCGCTACCGCTGCGCCACGCCGGATCAGCGCGTGCGGGGGTTTTTAGCGGCCCCCCTGCCGCCCGTCAACACCGAACCGCCCGGCACGTGCCCGGGGGAGCGGAGCCGCGGAGGATGGAGGCACGGGCGGGAATCGAACCCACGTACACGGATTTGCAGTCCGCTGCATAGCCACTCTGCCACCGCGCCATCCCTCACGCACCCCGAAGATCCGGGGCGCCACGAGCGGAGCGGCAGGTATAGCGACCTCGTTCCATGCGGTCAAGCGCGCTTGAGCGGCGCCGCCGGCACCGCCGGGGCGCGCGCCGCGGCGTTGTTTTCGATGGTGGTTCCGGATATATACGGCCAAGGCTGCGGAGCCGCGCGTCGCGGCTTGGCGCCATTGCCGTTTCAACCGACTGATTGCGACAGCCATGCCCGACTACGCCGCCGCCCGCCTTCACATGGTCGAGGGTCAGATCCGTCCCAACAAGGTGACCAACCAACGTCTGGTGGACGCCATGCTCGACGTGCCGCGGGAAGCGTTCGTCCCGAAGGCGTCGCGCGGCATCGCCTATGTCGACGAGGATGTGGCGATCGGCAACGGCCGGTATATGACCGAGCCGATGGTGTTCGCACGGATGCTTCAGGAGGCCGAGATCGGCGAGGCCGACGTGGTCCTCGACGTCGGCTGCGGCACCGGCTACTCGACCGCGGTGATCGCCCGTCTCGCGGCGACCGTGGTCGGCCTGGAGTGCGACGCGGCGCTGGCGGGACGTGCCACGGAGACGATCCAGGAGGTGGGGGCCGACAACGCGCTGGTCGTCACCGGCGCGCTCGGCGACGGCTATGTCGCCCAGGGTCCCTACGACGTCATCGTGTTCGAGGGCGCGGTCGCCGAGGTTCCCGCCGCCGTGTGCGACCAGCTCGCCGAGGGCGGCCGCATGGTGGCGGCCGTCCTGGGTGAGAGCGGCGTCGGGCAGATGCGCCTGTTCCGCCGCGCCGGCGGCCAGATTTCCAGCCGTGTGCTGTTCGAGGCCAGGCCGCACCTGCTGCCGGGGCTCGAGCCGAAACCCAAATTCGTCTTCTAGAGTGTTCGCGATCTGATCGAAGGGGCGCGGCCTTCCAGGCCGCAGCCCCGACAAGGCGGCCGAAGACGCCGTCCCCTACAGGAAGGTCCGACAGACATGACCGATCGAAGCCGTTCCGCGCACCGTTGGCTGGCGACCGTGATGTTCGCCGGGGTGGCGCTCGGGGCCCCCATCGCCGCCTCGGCCCAGTCGCTCGAGCAGGCGCTGGCGCAGGCCTACGCCACCAACCCGGAGCTGGCGGCCGAGCGGGCGCAGCTCCGTGCGGTCGACGAGACCGTCTCCCAGGCGCTGTCGGGCTACCGCCCGACCGTCCAGGCGACCATCGACGCGACCCGCAATTTCAGCAACAGCGAGGTCCAGGGCAGCGGCGGGGTCAACTCGGCCAACACCGCCAAGTCCCTGGGGCTGTCGCTGTCGCAGCCCCTGTACGACGCCTCGGTCGGGCCGTCGGTGCGCCGATCGGAGGCGCTGGTCGAGGCGCAGCGCGCGTCGGTGCTGGCGACCGAGCAGTCCGTCCTGCTGAACGCGGCGACGGTCTACCTCGACGTCGTCCAGGACCAGGCGGTCCTCACCCTGGCCAACAACCAGGAGCAGGTGCTGCGCCGCAACCTCGAGGCGGCTCAGGACCGCTTCCGGGTCGGCGAGTACACCCGCACCGACGTCAGCCAGTCGGAATCCCGCCTCGCCGAATCCACCGCCGACCGCATCGCCTCCGAAGGGGCGCTGCAGGTGTCGCGCGCCAACTACGAGCGGGTGGTCGGCGCCCGCCCCGGCGAGCTCAAGGCGCCGAAGCCGACCTTCAAGCTGCCCCGCAACCTCGACGACGCGGTGGAGATGGCGCGCGGCAACAACCCCGCCGTGCTGGCCGCCAGCTTCAACGAAGAGGCACAGCGCCAGGCCGTCGATCAGCTCTACGGCGGGCTGCTGCCGTCGGCGAACCTGACGGCCCAGGGCGCGCGCACCTACGATCCGTCCTCGTCCAGCACCGCCATCGACCGCACCGACAGCCTGTCGGTGCGTGCCCAGATCGTCATCCCGCTGTACCAGGCGGGGCTGCCCGAAGCGCGGGTGCGCGAGGCCAAGCAGACCGCCAACCAGTACCGCATCCAGATCGAGGACGCCCGGCGCCAGGCCGTGAACTCGGCGATCTCCGCCTGGCAGAGCCTGGCGACGGCGCGCGCCAGCATCTCCTCCTACCGCTCGCAGATCTCGGCCGCGGAGATCGCCCTGGAGGGTGTCCGCCAGGAGGCCCAGGTCGGCTCGCGTACGGTGCTCGACGTCCTGAACCAGGAGCAGGAGCTGCTCAACGCCCGAGTCAACCTCGTGCGCGCCCAGCGCCAGGAGATGGTCGCCGCCTTCACCCTGCTGTCGGCGATCGGCGGCTTGACGGCGCAGCAGCTCAGCCTGCCGGTGGAGTATTACGACATGGACTCCCACTACCAGCAGACCCGCGGCAAGTGGTGGGGCACGGAAATCGCCGAGTGAGGCCAGCGGGAGCGCTTTGCCCGGTGGCTTTTTGTTCAATCCTGCCCTAGGGTTAGGGCGAGGTTGACGTCCCCGGGTTTGCCCTATGAGCGATAAAGGCCAACAAGAACCGTCGATGGAGGAGATTCTCGCCTCCATCAGACGGATCATTTCCGAAGACGGCGAGCCCGGGGCGAAGACCCAGGAGAAGCCGGATTCCGAGCCTCCACCTCCACCGCCGCCTCCCCCCCCGCCACCACCGCCCCCGGCGGCTCCGGTGGAGGACGAGGAGGAGGAGGACGAGGACGTCCTTGAACTCACCCAGGTGGTCGAGGACGAACCGGAGAGCGAGCCGGAGGACGACGGCTGGCCCGCCGAGGAACCGGCGTTCCCGGAACCGGAACCGGAACCGGAGCGGCCGCTCCGCCGGCCGCCGCCGCCACCGCCACCGATGGGGAATTTTGACGACGACCTCACCGAGATGCCGGCCCCGCCGCCCCGGCGGCGGCCCGCCCCGGCGATGGACGACGATGATTTCGAGGGGCTGATCTCGCGCCGCACGGCGCGCGACGCGTCGCAGCATTTCACCCATCTGGCGCGCGAGCTCGGCGACGATCTTTCCGTCGGGCCCATGCCGATCGGCATCCGCACGGTGGAGGACGTGGTGCGCGAACTGCTGCGGCCGCTGTTGAAGGAGTGGCTGGACGAGAACCTGCCCACCGTCGTGGAGCGGCTGGTGCAGCAGGAGATCGACCGCATGATGCGGCGCACCCAGAAATTCTGAACCCGGCGGCCGTCCCCCATGCCGAGGGCGGCCCCGGTCATGCCGTGACCACGCACACCGAAGACGCACACGACAGCGCGAGCGAGAGTACGCCAGAGATGCTGGAAAAGACCTACCGGCCCGCCGAGGTCGAGGAGAAGCACTACCGCCTGTGGGAGGAGTCGGGGGCCTTCGCCGCCGACACGACGTCCAGCGCCCGGCCCTACACCATCATGATGCCGCCGCCCAACGTAACGGGCAGCCTGCACATGGGCCATGCGCTGACCTTCACCTTGCAGGACGTGCTGATCCGCTACCAGCGGATGCGCGGCAAGGACGCGCTCTGGCAGCCGGGCACCGACCACGCCGGCATCGCCACCCAGATGGTGGTGGAGCGCAACCTCGCCAAGGACGGCCAGACCCGCCACGACCTCGGCCGCGAGCGCTTCATCGACAAGGTGTGGGAATGGAAGGCCGAGTCGGGGGGCAAGATCACCCGCCAGCTCCGCCGCCTTGGCGCCTCGCCGGACTGGCCCAGGGAACGCTTCACCATGGACGACGGCCTCAGCAAGGCCGTGCGCAAGGTGTTCGTGGAGCTGCACCGCCAGGGGCTGATCTACAAGGACAAGCGCCTCGTCAACTGGGACCCGAAGCTGCACACGGCGATCTCCGACCTGGAGGTGGAGCAGAAGGAGATCAAGGGCAACCTCTGGCACTTCCGCTACCCCATCGAGGGCGAGGAGGGCCGCTTCATCGTGGTCGCCACGACCCGTCCGGAAACCATGCTGGGCGACACCGGCGTGGCCGTGCATCCCGATGACGAGCGCTACCAGGATCTCATCGGCCGCCACGTGGTGCTGCCGCTGGTCGGCCGCCGCATCCCCATCGTCGCCGACACCTACGCCGACCCGGAGACCGGGTCGGGTGCGGTGAAGATCACCCCCGCCCACGATTTCAACGACTTCGAGGTCGGCAAGCGGTGCGGCCTCGAGGCCATCAACATCATGGACCGCGACGCCCGGCTCACCGACGCCGTGCCCGAGGCCTATCGCGGCCTCGACCGCTACGAGGCGCGCAAGAGGGTGGTGGCCGACCTGGAGGCGCTCGGCCTTCTGGAGACGATCGAGCCGCACGTCCACAAGGTGCCGCACGGCGACCGCTCCGGCGTGGCCATCGAGCCGTGGCTGACCGACCAGTGGTACGTGGACGCCGCCACCCTGGCCAAGCCGGCCATCGCGGCGGTGGAGACCGGCAAGACGGTGTTCGTGCCCCGGCAGTGGGAGAACACCTATTACGAATGGATGCGCAACATCCAGCCGTGGTGCATCAGCCGCCAGATCTGGTGGGGCCACCAGATCCCCGCGTGGTACGGCCCCGACGGCACGGTCTTCGTCGAGGAGAGCGAGGCGGAGGCCCAGCGCAAGGCCGACGCCCATTACGGCCGGCCCACCGCGTTGACCCGCGACTCCGACGTCCTGGACACCTGGTTCTCGTCGGCGCTGTGGCCGTTCTCGACCCTGGGCTGGCCCGACCAGACCGCGGAGCTGGACCGCTATTATCCCGGCGACGTGCTGGTCACCGGCTTCGACATCATCTTCTTCTGGGTGGCCCGGATGATGATGATGGGCATCCATTTCATGGGCGACGTGCCCTTCCGCACCGTCTACATCCACGCCCTGGTCCGCGACGAGAAGGGCCAGAAGATGTCGAAGTCGAAGGGGAACGTGATCGATCCCCTGGAACTGATCGACGCCTACGGCACCGACGCGCTGCGCTTCACCCTGGCGGCCATGGCGGCGCAGGGCCGCGACATCAAGCTGGCGGTCAACCGGGTCGAGGGCTACCGCAACTTCGCCACCAAGCTGTGGAACGCCGCACGGTACTGCCAGATGAACGGCTGCGTGCCGGTGGACGGCTACACGCCCGACGGCCTCGGCCAGACGGTCAACCGCTGGATCGTCGGCGCGCTTGCCGAAACCGGGCACAAGGTCGCCGAGGCGATCGAGGCGTACAAGTTCAACGAGGCCGCCAGCACTCTCTACCAGTTCGCGTGGGGCACGTTCTGCGACTGGTACCTGGAGTTCACCAAACCGATCCTCACCGGCGGAGACGCCACGGCCCAGGCGGAGACGCGGGCGACGACGGCGTGGGTGCTGGACCAGATCCTGCACCTGCTGCACCCGCTCATGCCCTACATCACCGAGGAGCTGTGGGAGCAGCTTGCCGAAGGCCGCGCCAACCGGCTGATTTCCGCCGGCTGGCCCGAGCACGGGCCGGACCTGGTGGACGCCGCGTCCCGCGACGAGATGGACTGGGTGGTGCGGCTGATCACCTCGGTGCGGTCCATGCGCTCGGAGATGAACGTGCCGCCGGCGGTGCAGATCCCGCTGCTGCTCAAGGACGCGTCGTCCGCGTCGCTGGCGCGGCTGGAGACGCACCGGGAGCTGATCGTGCGGCTGGCCCGGCTGTCCACGGTCGAGCCGCTGTCCGGCGCCGTGCCCAAGGGGGCGGTGCAGGCGGTGCTCGACGAGACCACCCTGGTGCTGCCGCTGGAAGGCGTGGTCGATCTCGCCAAGGAGCGGGCGCGACTGGCCAAGGAAATCGAGAAGCTGGCCGGCGAGATCAAGAAGATCGACGCCAAGCTGGGCAACGAGCAGTTCGTCGCCAAGGCCCCCGAGGAGGTCATCGAGGAGCAGCGCGACCGCCGCGACACGGCCGAGCAGGCCCGGTCCAAGTTGCAGAGCGCGTTGGACATGCTGGCGGGCTGACCGCGATCGCGGCCCGCGCGGGACAAAAATACGTCGCGCGGATGTCGATCGCACCGCCGCTCGTTCGTCCTAGGACCACACCGGCCATCCCGGCCGGTGTGGTCACCGAGGGAGAGAGACGATGCGTGTGATGGTCATGGTGAAGTCGACGGCCGACAGCGAAGCGGGGGGCATGCCCTCCACCGAACTGCTGGACGCCATGGGCAAGTACAACGAGGAGTTGGTCAACGCCGGCATCCTGCTGGCCGGCGACGGACTGAAGCCGTCGGCCCAGGGGAAGCGGGTCGCCTTCGACGGCGTCGGCCGGACCGTCATCGACGGCCCGTTCGCCGAGACCCGCGAACTGGTCGCCGGCTACTGGCTGTGGGAGGTCCGCGACATGGACGAGGCCCTGGAGTGGGTGAAGCGCTGCCCCAACCCGATGCCCGGTCCGAGCGAGATCGAGATCCGCCCGCTCTACGGGATGGAGGATTTCGCCGAGGCGATGACCCCGGAGATCGCCGACCTCCACGACCGCACGCGGGCCAAGCTCGGCGACCACTAGGATCCCCGACGGCGGAGCCGGCGCACCATCGCCGCGGCGGTGGCGCCGGCTCCGCCGCACCCTCGCGGTGACACCATGGCGGACGCCGACATCCAGCGCGCGGTCGAAACGGTCTTCCGCATCGAACGGCCCCGGCTCATCGCCGGCCTGGCGCGGCTGGTGCGCGACATCGGCCGGGCGGAGGATCTCGCACAGGACGCCCTGCTCGCCGCCCTTGCCGACTGGCCGAGGAGCGGCGTGCCGGACGCCCCGGGGGCCTGGCTGATGGCGACCGCCCGGCGCCGCGCCATCGACGGCTTTCGTCACGCCCGGATGCAGGCGGACCGGCACGCGGAGATCGCCCGCGTTCTCGACGAGGGCCGGGACGGCGCCGTCGAGCGGATCGACTCCGCCCTCGACGACGACGTCGGCGACGACCTGCTCGGGCTCATCTTCGCCGCCTGCCATCCCGTGCTGCCACACGACGCACGGGTGGCCCTGACCCTGCGCCTGATCGGCGGCCTTTCCACCGGCGAGATCGCGCGTGCCTTCCTGGCCACCGAGTCCGCCGTCGCCCAGCGCATCGTCCGCGCCAAGAGGACACTGGCCGCGGCGGGGCTGACATTCGCGGTGCCACGCGGCGCCGAACGGCGGCAGCGCCTGGCCCCCGTGCTCGAGGTCGTCTACCTCATCTTCAACGAAGGGTACGCCGCCACGGCGGGCGAGGACCTGATCCGTCCGTCGCTGTGCGCCGAGGCCCGGCGGCTGGGCCGGATTCTCGCCGGAATCCTTCCCGACGAGCCGGAGGTGCTCGGCTTGCTGGCGCTGATGGAGCTGCACGCCTCCCGCCTGGCCGCCCGGACCGGCCGGGACGGCGTGCCGATTCCCCTGCCGGAGCAGAACCGCCGGCGATGGGACCGCCTGTTGATCGGGCGTGGCCTCGCCGCGCTGGCCCGGGCGGAGCGTCAGGGCGGCGCCTGTGGGCCATACGCGCTGCAGGCGGCGCTCGCCGCGTGCCATGCCCGGGCGCCGGACCCGGCGCAAACCGACTGGGTTCGCATCGCCGGCCTCTATGACGCGTTGGCCGCGGTGCAGCCGTCGCCGGTGGTCGCGCTGAATCGGGCGGTGGCCCACGGCATGGCGTTCGGCCCCGAGGCCGGGCTGGCCCTGCTGGGGCCGCTCGCGTCCCTTCCGGTGCTGGCCGGCTACGCCCCGCTGCCGGCGGCGATCGGCGACGCCCTCCATCGTGCGGGGCGCCACGCCGAGGCGGCGGAGCAGTTCGAGCGGGCGTCGGGCCTCAGCCGCAACGCCCCGGAGACGGCATTCCTCGCCCGGCGCGCCGCCGCCTGCCGGGCGGCGGCGGGTTAGGCGCGGATCGACGACACGAAGCGGTGGGCGTCGGCCTGGAGCTGCTCGCACTCGTTGGTGAGCTGACCGGCGGAGAAGATCATCTCCACCGCGGACTTGCCGGTTTCCGCGGCGGTCATCGCCATGGTGCTCACGCCGTTCGACACCTCCGTGGAGTTGTCGGAGGCGCGCCCCACCGCGCTGACGATCTCCTGGGTCTGTTCGAGCTGGCGGCCGACGGCGATGGAGACCTCCTGGGACAGGCCGTCGACCTCCTCGATGGTGTGGCGGATCGCGAGAATGGCGTCCACCACGTCGCTGGTCGCGGTCTGGATGGCGGTGACCTGGCCGGCGATGTCCTCGGTGGCGCGCGCCGTCTGGTTGGCCAGCACCTTCACCTCCTGGGCGACGATCGCGAAGCCCCTGCCGGCCTCGCCGGCGCGCGCCGCCTCGATGGTGGCGTTCAGCGCCAGCAGATTGGTCTGGCCGGCGATCTCGTTGATGAGCCGGACGATCTCGCCGATCCGCTGGGAGCTCTCCGACAGCGCCTGGACCGCGGCGTCGCTCTGGCGGGCGCGCTCCACGGCGCGCTGGACAGCGGTGCCGCTGGTGGAGACCCGGCTGCCGATCTCGCCGATCGAGGTGGTGAGGGTGTGGGAGACGGACTGGACGATGCCCACGACCTCGGACGTCTGCGACGCCTTGTCGGAGGTGTCGACCGCCTGCAGGCGCATCTTCTCCGCGGTGTTGCGCAGGATGTGGGCGCCGCCGCGGATCTGTTCGGCCGCCGTGCCGACGGTGTTCAGCACCTTGGCGAAGGCGGCGTCGAAGTCGCGGGCGACCTCGTTGAGCGCGTTCTGGCGCTCCTCCTCGGCCCGCCGCTCGGCGGCGCGCGCCTCGATCTCCAGGTCGTGGGTGCGCTGCAGGCTTTCCTTGAAGACCTGAACCGCGCGGGCCATGGCGCCGATCTCGTCCTTGCGCTCGGTGCCCGGAACCACCGCCGCGCGGTCGCCGGTGGCGAGGCGGGCCATGACCGTTTCGATCGACCCCAGGGGCCGGGTGATGGAGCGGGCCACCAGCAGGCTGATGACGATGAAGGCGACGATCAGCACCGCGCCGGCGGTCACGGCCGTGTGGATCACGTCGTCGGCCACCCGGTTCTGGGTGTCGACGGCGTCGGTCATGCCGGCGCCAGCGGTGTCCAGCAGGGCGTCGAAGCGCGGCCCCAGGGCCTGGAACGCCTCGTTGAAGGTGCCGACATCGGCGCGGAAGGCGTTGGTGGCGTCGACGAACAGGCCGAGATCCTTGCGGTAGGTGCGCGCCAGTTTTTCCAGCTTGGTCTGGGTCGTCGCGTCCAGCCCCTGATCGGCCAGGAAGAAGGTGAACTCGTTGAAGGCTTTGCGGTGGCCCGACAGAAGCGATTCATCGTTGTAGATGATGAAGTCCTTCTCCATCTTCCGCATCGCCTCCATGCGGCTGGTGATCTTGTCGGCGTTCGGCCACATCTTGAGCTCGTCCTCGATGGCGCTCGCCGAGGCGCGCAGCTTGCCGCGCAGCCCCTCCTCGTCGGTCAGCCCCAGCTCACGGGCGCGCTCCACCACGGCGTCGAACCGCTCCGACAGGGTGACGACGCCGGCCGACAGGCTGTCCAGGTCGTCGACGGGGATGGCGCTGCCCGCCGACGCCTTCAGCTCGTCGAGCAGGGCGGCGATCTCCTCGGCGTTGGTGTCGAATGCCTCGGCCGCGGAGGTGTCACGCTCGGTGATGAACCTCAGGGCCTGGAATCGCAGGCGGCTGGCGCGCCGTTCCACGCCGCCGATCCGCTCGCCGACCTCGCGGAAGCCGTTGAGGTCGTCGGCCGCCTGGAACACCCGCTGGGCTCCCATCGTGATCGTCCCGCCCAGCAGGGCGAGCGTGACGAGCGAGGCCAGCACGAGCAGGGCGATTCGCGTACCGATGGGGAGGTTGGAGAGCATGACGGCTGTGCCTTTCGAGACCGGAGCACGGGGACGACCGCGCCCCCCATCAATGGCGACCGCGTCCTTAATCTGTATGTATCTTGCGTTACAGTTTGAGGAATGTTGCGGCACAAAAATGGAGTGCCGGCCGGATCGCGGCGCGGCCTGACCGGCGCGGCGCAGGGGGAGGGGGAGCGACCGTGGACTTCATTCTCTCGAAGGCGCTGTGGGCCCTTGCCGCGCCATCCAACGCGCTGGCCCTGGTCCTGCTTGGCGGAACGGCCCTGCTGTTCGTCCGGAGCGTGCGCTGGCGCGGCATCGGCCGCGCCGCCGTCGCGGCGGCGCTGGCCTGCCTCGTCGCATGCGCCGTGCTTCCCCTGGGACCCTGGGTCGCAGCCCCGCTGGAGAACCGCTTTCCCGCGGGTGCCCTGCCGGCGCGTGTCGACGGGGTGGTGATGCTGGGTGGCGCCGCCGAGCCGGACCTGGCGGCGGCGCGCGGGGCTCCCGCGGTCAACGGCGCGGCGGAACGGCTGTTGGCGCTGGTCGCCCTGGCCCGGCGCTACCCGGCGGCGCGCCTGGTGGCGGCCGGCGGCACCGCCGCACTGTGGGGGAGCCCGCATCGCGAGGCCAGCGTCGCGCGCGCGGTGTTCGAGCAGGCCGGTCTGCCCGCCGGCCGGGTGCTCTTCGAGGACCGCTCCCGCAACACCTGGGAAAACGCCGTGTTCAGCCGGGCGCTGGTCGGACCGCGTCCGGGCGAGGTGTGGCTGCTGGTGACCTCCGCCGCCCACATGCCGCGGGCCGTGGGCGTGTTCCGCCGGCTCGGCTGGCCGGTGGTTGCCCATCCCGTGGACTACCGCACCGCTCCGGAACCGGTCCTGGAGCTCGGCTTCGCGGTGGCGGACGGGCTGGACGCCGTCGACTCCGCGGTGCGTGAATGGGTCGGCCTGGTCGCTTACCGTGTCCTGGGGCGCACCGAATCGCTGTTTCCGGGGCCGTGAGACAACGGATGGCTCCGGCGGGCCGACCCCATTGGCGGGGGGCG
Organism: Azospirillum sp. NS33; assembly: GCF_059703765.1. NCBI lineage: Bacteria > Pseudomonadati > Pseudomonadota > Alphaproteobacteria > Rhodospirillales > Azospirillaceae > Azospirillum > Azospirillum sp. NS33. The sequence goes on from NZ_BAAKJB010000007.1 coordinate 151,590, forward strand.
TCGGCTCGGCTAGATTGGCGGCGGCCGGGCCGGGCGTGCCGCCGCGGCGCGGCCACACCGCCGCCCGAATCTTCGTGGAATGATCCGCCGACCATGACACCGAAGCGCGTACCGAGGGGAACCAACATGACCGGAGTCCGGAAGCGCCTTGCCATTCTGCTGGTCGGCCTCGTCGCCGCCGCGGGGGCGGCCCTGCCGGCGCGTGCCGCCACCATCGACACGATCGCCCGGCAGGCCGTGCTGATCGACGTGACCAGCGACACGGTGCTGCTCGAGAAGGCCGCCGGCGAGCGCATGCCGACCTCGTCGATGAGCAAGCTGATGACCATGTACATGGTCTTCGAGGCGCTTCACGAGGGGCGGCTGTCGCTCGACGACGAGCTGCCGGTCAGCGAGCGGGCGTGGCGCATGCAGGGCTCCAAGATGTTCGTGGAGCTGCACAACAACATCCGCGTCGAGGACCTGATCCGCGGGGTCATCATCCAGTCCGGCAACGACGCATGCATCGTCCTAGCCGAGGCGCTGGCCGGATCCGAACAGGCCTTCGCCGAGAAGATGACCGAGCGCGCCAAGGAAATCGGCCTGCACGACAGCAACTTCAAGAACGCCACAGGCTGGCCGGATCCCGACCACTACTCCACGGCGCACGACCTGGCGCTGCTGGCGGAGCGGCTGATGGAGGACTTCCCGGAATACTATCATTTCTATTCCGAGCGGGAGTTCACCTACCACGGCATCAAGCAGGGCAACCGCAACCCGCTGCTCTACCGCGACATGGGCGTCGACGGTCTGAAGACCGGCCACACCGACCTCGCCGGCTTCGGCCTGACCGCCTCGGCGCTGCGCGACGGCCGCCGCCTCGTCCTGGTGGTCAACGGCCTGCCCGACATGCAGGCGCGCGCCGACGAGTCCGCCCGCCTGATCGAGTGGGGGTTCCGCGAGTTCGACGCCTATCCCCTGTTCAAGGCGGGCGCCACGATCGACGAGGTTCCGGTGTGGCTGGGCGACCGGGAAACCGTGCCCGCCACCGTCACCGAGGATCTGCAGGTGACCATGGCCCGGGTCGACCGGCCCAGCATGAAGGTCACCCTGGTCACCGATGCGCCGGTCGAGGCCCCCATCGCCAAGGGGGACCCGATCGGCAAGCTGGTGATCGCCGCCCCCGGCCAACCGCCCAAGGAGGTGACGGTGGTCGCCGCGACCGGCGTGGAGAAGCTGGGCTTCTTCGGCCGGGCCCTGGCCGGGGCCAAGTACCTGGTCTTCGGGACCGGCTCGTGACGGCGGACCGCTCGTGAGCGGGCGCGGACGGTTCATCACCCTGGAGGGCGGGGAGGGGGCCGGAAAGTCGACCCAGCTCCGCCTGCTGGCCGACGCGCTGGCCGGGTGCGGCGTGGACGTGACGACCACGCGCGAGCCCGGCGGGTCGCCCGGTGCCGAGGAGATCCGGCGCCTGCTGGTGGCGGGCGACACCGGGCGCTGGGGGGCCGTCACCGAGGCGCTGCTGCACACCGCGGCGCGGCGCGATCATCTGGAGCGCACGGTGTGGCCGGCCCTCGACGCCGGGCGCTGGGTGCTGTGCGACCGCTTCGCCGACAGCACCATGGCCTATCAGGGGTACGGCCTCGGCCTCGGGCGGGAGCCGGTGGAGGCGTTGCAGCGGGTGGCCCTGGGCGGCTTCCTCCCCGACCTGACGGTGATCCTCGACCTCGACGCCGAGCACGGGCTGGGGCGCACGCGTGCCCGCCCTGGCGGAGAGGACCGCTACGAGCGCATGGACCTGGCCTTCCATCGCCGCCTGCGCGACGGCTTCCTCGACATCGCCCGGCGGGAGCCCGGGCGCTGCGTGGTCGTCGACGCCGGCCACCCGGTGGAGCGCGTGCAGGCCGGGATCCTCGACGCGGTGACCCGGCGCCTCGGCGTGGTGCCCCGTTGAGCCGCGCCGCGAGCCGTGGCGGGCGCGCCGCCGTGCCGACGGAGGAGGAGCGGGACCCCTTCGCCCCGCGGCGCAACCCCGACCTGGTCGGCCACGAGGCGGCGGAGCGCCTGCTGCTCGACGCCTGGGCGTCGGGGCGCATGCCCCATGCCTGGCTGATCGGCGGCCCGCCGGGGGTGGGCAAGGCGACCCTGGCGTTCCGCTTCGCCCGCTTCGTGCTCGCCCATGGCCACGGCGACTCCGCCGCGCCCGGCCTGTTCGGCGCGCCGGAGCCGCCGGCGTCCCTGGCCGTGGCGCCGGAGGATCCGACCTTCCGCCGGGTGTCGTCGGGCGGCCACGCCGACCTCATGACCGTGGAGCGGCAGCGCGACGAGAAGAAGGGGCGCCTGAAGCGCGACATCGCCGTCGACGACGTGCGCAGGATCGGCCCGTTCCTGCGCATGACGTCGGCGGAGGGCGGCTGGCGCGTCGCGGTGATCGACGGCGCCGACCGCATGAACCTCAACGGCCTCAACGCCATCTTGAAGATCCTGGAGGAACCGCCGCCGCGCACGCTTCTGCTCCTGGTCAGCGAGAATCCCGGCGGGATGCTGCCGACCATCCGCTCGCGCTGCCGCAAGCTGTCCCTGGGCCCGCTGCCGGAGGACGCGGTTGCCGGCCTGCTGGCCCGCCACCGCCCCGAGGTGGGCGACGCCGACCGGGCGGCGCTGGCGCGGCTGGGGGAGGGGAGCATCGGCCGCGCCGTCGCCCTTGCCGACGCCGGCGGTCTCGGCCTCTACCGCGACCTCATGGGGCTTCTGAGCACCCTGCCGGCCCTCGACGTCGCCGCGGCCTACGCCTTCGGCGACACGCTGACCCGGGGCCAGGACGATGGAACCTACGAAACCGCCACCGATCTCCTGCTGTGGTGGCTCGCCCGCTTCGCCCGGGCGATGGCGCGCGGGGCTTGGCCGGCCGAGGTGGTCGAGGGCGAGGCGGCGCTGATGGGCCGCCTCGCCGCGGCGCGCGGCCTTGATCGCTGGATTGAGGTGTGGGAAAAGGTCGGGCGCCTGTTCGCGCGCGCCCAATCCGCCAACCTCGACCGCAAACAGGTGGTGGTCAACGCCTTGCTCACGCTCGAGGCGGCGTCCACCTGATCCGGGATGGGCGGCGGCGGCGCACCCCGCCGGTCGCCGACCGGCATCTGCACGCCCCGCCGGTCGCCGACCGGCTTCAGCACGCCCCGCCGGTCGCCGACCGGCGGTGGGACCGCACCTCGGGAGACCACCGACCATGTCCGGGTCGAAGACCTACTACCTCACCACGCCCATCTACTACGTCAACGACGTGCCGCACATCGGCCACGCCTACACCACGCTGGCGTGCGACACCCTGGCGCGCTTCATGCGCCTGGACGGTCACGACGTGAAGTTCCTCACGGGAACCGACGAGCACGGGCAGAAGGTTGAGAAGTCGGCCCTGGCGGCCGGGGTCGCCCCCCAGGCATTCACCGACCGGGTGTCGCAGAACTTCCGCGACCTCGTGACCCTGATGAACTTCTCAAACGACGACTTCATCCGCACCACCGAGCCGCGCCACGTCGCCGCGGTTCAGGCCCTGTGGACGCGGCTTCAGGACAGGGGCGAGATCTACCTCGGCTCCTACGCCGGCTGGTACTCGGTGCGCGACGAGGCGTTCTACGGCGAGGACGAGCTCACCGACGGTCCCGATGGCAAGAAGATCGCGCCGACCGGCGCCGAGTGCGACTGGGTGGAGGAGCCGTCCTACTTCTTCCGGCTGTCGGCCTGGCAGGACCGCCTGCTGGCGTTCTACGACGCCCATCCCGACTTCATCCTGCCGCCGGGGCGCCGCAACGAGGTCATCTCCTTCGTCAAGAGCGGGCTCAAGGACCTCTCCATCAGCCGCACCGCCTTCTCCTGGGGCATCCCGGTGCCGGGCGACGACAAGCACATCATGTATGTGTGGCTGGACGCCCTGACCAACTACATCACCGCCGTCGGCTATCCCGACACCGCCGAGGGCGGCGCCTACGAGCGGTATTGGCCGGCCGACCTGCACATGGTGGGCAAGGACATCCTGCGCTTCCACGCGGTCTACTGGCCGGCGTTCCTGATGGGGGCCGGGCTGGAGCCGCCCAGGCGTGTCTTCGCCCATGGCTGGTGGACCATCGAGGGACAGAAGATGTCCAAGTCCCTGGGGAACGTCATTGCCCCGGAGACGCTGGTCGGCACCTACGGGCTCGACCAGACGCGCTACTTCCTGCTGCGCGAGGTGGCCTTCGGCAAGGACGGCGACTTCTCGCACGCCGCCATGGTCCAGCGGATCAACAGCGAACTGGCCAACGGCTACGGCAACCTGGTGCAGCGGTCGCTGTCGATGATCGCCAAGAACTGCGGCGCCGCCGTGCCGCAACCGCAACCCTTCACCGGCGCCGACACGGCGCTGCTGGCCGCCGCCCACGGGCTGCTCGGCGCGGTGCGCGCGGAAATGCGGGAGCAGGCGTTCCACCGCGCGCTGGACGCCATCTGGCGGGTCGTCGACGACGCCAACCGCTACATCGACGAGCAGGCGCCGTGGGCGCTGAAGAAGACCGACCCGCCGCGTATGGCGACGGTACTGTATGTGCTGGCGGAAACCATCCGCCACCTGGCGATCATCACCCAGGCGGTGATGCCGGACGCCTCGGCGCGCATTCTGGACCAGCTGGGGCAGGGCGCCGATGCCCGCGGCTTCGATCGCCTGGGGCAGGGCGGGGCGCTGGTTCCCGGCACCGCGCTGCCGCCGCCCCAGGGCGTGTTCCCCCGTTACGTGGAGGAGGCGAAGAGCTGACATGCTGGTCGACAGCCACTGCCATCTGGATTTTCCCGATTTCGCCGGGGACGTCGACGAGATCGTGGCGCGCGCCCGGCGCGCCGGGGTGGGACGGATGGTCACCATCTGCACCCACCTGTCCCGCTTCGACCGCGTGTGCGCGGTGGCGGAGCGTTTCGACGACGTCATGTGCACCGTCGGCGTCCACCCCCACAACGCCGGCGAGGAACTGGCGGGGGCGACGGTGGAGCGCCTGGTGGCCCTGTCCGCCCATCCCAAGGTCGTCGGCCTCGGCGAGACCGGGCTGGACTACCACTACGACAAGAGCCCGCGCGGCGACCAGGAGGAGTGCTTCCGTCGTCATGTCCTGGCGGCGCAGGAGACCGGGCTGCCGCTGATCGTCCACACCCGCGAGGCCGACGCCGACACCATGCGGGTGGTCCGCGACACCGCGGCCGGCGCGCCGGTGAAGGGCCTGCTCCACTGCTTCAGCTCGGGCCGGGCCCTGGCCGAGGAGGCGCTGGCGTACGGATTCCACATCTCGCTGTCGGGCATCGTCACCTTCAAGAAGTCCGACGACCTGCGGGCCATCGTGGCGGACGTGCCGCTGGACCGCATCCTGGTGGAGACAGACGCCCCCTATCTGGCGCCGACCCCGTTCCGTGGAAAGCGCAACGAGCCGGCATACGTGGTGAACACCGCGCGCGTCGTCGCCGAGGTCAAGGGCGTCGATCCGGCGGAACTGGCCCGGCGCTCCACCGAGAACTTCTTCCGCCTGTTCGAGCGCGCCGCCACCGCGGCCCGCGACGTCGCGGCGTAGGCGCCCGTGCGCGTCACCGTCCTGGGCTGCGGCGGCTCGTCGGGGGTGCCGGTGGTCGGCGGCCTGTGGGGGCGGTGCGATCCGGCCGAGCCACGCAACCGGCGCCTGCGGCCGTCGGCGCTGGTGGACGCGGGCGGGGCGGCGCTGCTGATCGACACCACGCCCGACCTGCGCCAGCAGTTGCTGGACGCCGACGTGCGCCGCCTCGACGCCGTCCTCTACACCCACCAGCACGCCGACCATTGCCACGGCATCGACGAGCTGCGGGAGATCTGCCGGCTGATGCAGGCGGCGGTCCCGGCCTACGGCATGGCCGAGCACCTGGAGGAGCTGCGCCGTCGCTTCGCCTATTGCTTCGAGCCGCTGCCCGAGGGGCACATGTATTACCGGCCCGTCCTGCGGGCGGAGCCGATCCGCGGCCCCTTCACGGTGGCCGGTGTGACGGTCGTGCCGTTCGTCCAGGATCACGGCTACACCCTCACCAGCGGTTTCCGCATCGGCCGCTTCGCGTACTCCACCGACGTGGTCCGCCTGGACGAGGCGGCCTTCGCGGCGCTGGAGGGCATCGACACCTGGATCGTCGATTGCACCCGCGAAGCGCCGCACGCGGTGCACGCCCACCTGGCCCTGACCCTCGAATGGATCGCCCGGGTGCGGCCACGGCGCGCCGTCTTTACCCACATGAGCAACGACCTCGACTACCAGACCTTGAAGGACACGCTGCCGGCGGGCGTCGAGCCAGGGTATGACGGCCTGGTGCTGGAGGTGCCCGAGGGCTGAGGCCGTGGGAGCGGACCGGGCACCCTGCTCCATCATCTGTTGATTTTCCATAATGTGCCTTATGTGACTTTTTCGTGCCGGCGCAGAGCGCGGTGCGCAGGCCCACCCCGGCGCAGCCCACGCATTTCTGGCTTGCCGACCGCCCTGGCCCATCAACTATGGGGCGCGCTGTGATGTCCGCACGGGCCACCCTTGGCGTACTGGTCCGAAAGGCTTATACCGGAAGAGTCGAGCGCGTCGGCATCGGCGCGACGCACGAACGGCAGCCAACCGGCCAGGACCCTGCGTGAGCGACCAGCAGCCCGATCAACGCAGCGACGCGGACGGCCGAGGGGGTGGCCAAGGGAAGGCTGGCCGGTCGGCCGGTGCGGCGGACATGCCCACCCGGCCCCTCGCCGGGGCCGTGACCCTGGCGATCCTCGTCGCTCTGGTGGGCGTGGCGGTCGGCTGGATCGTCCTGGACGGCGCGGACGGGCCCACGGAGGACCACGCGCCCGCCCCCACCACCGTTCCCGCCGGTCCGGCCGTTCCCGGGGGCGCCGTTTCCCGGGCCATCACCGCTCCCGCGCCTCTCCCTGCCCCACCCCCGCCCTCGCCCGTGCCCTCGGCGGCGCCGGCGACGGATGTCTCGCCGGCCGCCGGCGGGCGGTCGGAGGCGGCGATGGAACCGGCATCCCCGGTGGAGGCGCCACCGCCTCCGGCTCCCAAACCCGCGGTTCCGGAACCGGCGATTGCGGAACCCGCGGTTCCGGAGCCGGTGGCGGACGGCCGTGGGCCGTCGGCCTTTCCGCCGCCGCTGCCGGAGCCGGAGCCGGAGGTGACGGTGGCGGTGCTGCCGGCCGATCCCGTGCCGCCGCCGGTGGAGAAGCCCGCGCCCACCGCCGATCCGGTGGAGCCGCCACCCGCCAAGCCGCCCGTTCCGCCGCCCCTCCCTCCCCTGCAGGCCGAGCTGGAACGGGTGCGTACGGGGCTGGGGGACCTGCGCTGCGCCGCGGTTCGGGTCGCGGTCGCGGGCGATGTGCTGTCCGTGTCGGGGACCGTCACCAGCGAAGCCGACCGCGTCCAGATCGTTTCCCTGGTCGACAGGGGCCGCAAGGAGGTGGCACGCCAAGTCGACGTGGTCGTCGCGCCACGCACGCTGTGCGAACCGCTGGCCCTGGTCGAGGGGCTCCAGGCGGCCAACGCCGCGCGCGCCGTGCCGTTGGCCGTCGCCCCGGCCGTGGCCGGCGGGCGCTTCCGCAGCGGCGACGCCCTCGTCCTCGACCTTCGGCTGCCGGACTTCGACGCCCACCTCTACGTCGACTACTTCACCGCCGACGGCATGGTCGTGCATCTCCTGCCCAACCCCGCGGAGCCGGTGGCGCGCCTGGCCGCGCGCGGCACGCGCCGCCTCGGCGGGCGCGGCACGGGCGAGCGGTTCTGGACGATCGGCCCGCCGTTCGGCCACGAACTGGTGGTGGTGCTGGCGTCGCCGACGGCCCTGTTCACCGCACCGCGACCGGAAGCCGAAGACGCCGGGCGCTACCTCGCCGATCTTCGCCGCGGCCTGTCCCAAGCGCCCGACGCCGTCGCGGACGCGGTGTTCCTGACCACGCTGGCGCGCTGACCGGTGGGTCAGGGCGCGTCGACGCAGGTGACCACGACGGTGATGTTGTCTTGGCCGCCCGCCTCGTTGGCGAGGGCCACCAGGCGCGCACAGGCGCCGGCGGGGTCGCGCCGGCCCTGCTCGGCCAGCACCCCGGCGATCACGGCGTCGTCCAGCATTCCCGTCAATCCGTCGGAGCACAGCAGGTAGAGGTCCCCGGCGCGAAGATCCGTCGCCGTCAGGTCGACCTCCGTGTCCTGGGCGGTGCCCAAGGCGCGGACGATGATGTTGCGCTGGGGCGCCGGCCCCTTCGACCCGGTGTCGAGCCACATCTGGTAGAGGCTGTGGTCGCGGGTGACCTGCCGAAGATCGCCACCGCGCAGCCGGTAGAGCCGGCTGTCTCCGGCGTGGAAGACCAACGCCGTGTCGGTGCCCTCCACCCGCCACAGGCCCACCAGGGTGGTGCCCATGCCGCGCCCCTCGGCGAACCCGCGTTCCTGGTTCAAGGCGGCAAGACGCCGGTTGGCGAGCCGCACCGCGGAACGGACGAGGGTGCCGGCGTTCTCCACCCCCGTCGCGCCGCCCCGCGGCGCGGTCACCGTCCGGGTGACGTCCGACGGCGCCCCCCTGGACGACGCCCCCTTGGACGACGCCGCCCCCGGCGGCGGCTCCCCGGACCGCGGTGGGGTCGGCGCGAACTCGGCGAGGAAATCGCTGATCACCTCCGTGACGGTGCGGCTGGCGATGTCGCCGCCGGCGTGTCCCCCCATGCCGTCGCACACCACCGCCAGCCCGATCGTCTCGCTGACCCCGAAGCTGTCCTCGTTGCGCGCCCGCGCCCGCCCCACGTCGGTGAGGCCGGCGAATGTCAGGTGCAAGGCGGGCTGGGGCATCGGCAGGGTTTCCCTGGCGCACGGGTGCGCGGTGATCGGCGCCGGTCGGCTGCGTGTCCCATGTGCCAGCCGGCGCGCCGATCATGGCCCAACCAACCACCGTCTGGCAACGGCGTCACCCCGTGGCGTCACCCCGTGGCGTCACCCCACGGCATCACCCAACGGCCGCCGGATCGGCGGCTGCCGCGGCCGTCCCCGCCGAGCTATGCCGGTGCTGCGCCGCGACGATCAGGTCGGCGACCGCGTCCAAGGACGCAAAGCGGTCGGTGTTGATGACGAGGTCGTACTGCAGGGGATCGTTGTTCGACACGTTGAACAGTTCGGCATGGAACGCCGCGCGCTGCCGGTTCAGCCTCCGCACCGTCTCCAGGCAGGCGCGGACGTCGTCGCCGCCCTCCGCCGCCAGGCGCCGGGCGCACAGATCCTCGGACCCGACGATTCGCACCCGCACGCACGGGACGTCCTGCAGCATGAGGTGGGCGCCGCGCCCGACGATGACGCCGCCGCCGCGGGCGATGCCCCGCACCACACGGGCCAGGGTCTGCTGGTATTCCGGCAGCGGATCGGTCAAGCCCAGCATGCTGGCGAACATGAAGGCGCTGCCACGCGCCGGCACCTTTTCGTCGAGCGTGCGCATCACCGCCTTGTCCGAGCGGGCCTCGGCGACGACGCCTTCGATGAGCTCGCGGTCGTAACAGCGCACGCCCAGCGCCTCGGCGACGCGGCGCGCGATGCCCTCGCCTCCCGCCCCGTGGTCACGGGCGATGGTGACCACGGGCGCCGCGTGTTTCCCGGCATGCGCGGAGCGGTAGTCGTCGGCGGCGAGGAAGGCGAGAACGGAGCGCAGGGTTTCCCTGGACATGGCCGGCCTCCTTTCGGGTGGTGCCCCCTTGTGTGGGCTGCCGGCCCGACGCCCCCCCCTCCGACCGCGGTCGGAGGGGGGGGCGCCGGGCCGGCCGGTGGCTGTCTCTGTCCCTCCCCCCGGGCGTTGTTCGCCCGTTGATCCGGGTTCCCGGCGCGTCAGTGCGTGGCGTCGGACTGCGTCAGCTCGGCGTAGAGCAGCAGTGTCTGGTGCAGGGCACGCGATGCCTCCGCCACATCCCGTTCACCGGTCCGGTAGAAACGGAAGGTGTCGATGATGTCGTCGACCGCGTGCAGGCACCGGCGGCGCCGCGGATCGAGCGGGGCCGGGCCAGCGTCGGCGATGGCATCCCGCAGCAGGATGAGATGCGAGAGCGCCGTCTCGCGGTCGCGCCCGGCGTTGGACAGGAAACGGTGAACCAGAACTTTCGCTTCCATAGCGTTCCACCCCAGTTGTGCATTGGCGTTGTTTGTTGCTGCCATTCGTTGGACTTTGTTGTGCGTCGCCAACTCGTCGCATGCCCCCGGGACGCAGGCGCAGGGCGGAGTTCGGAGCAGGGATCGATCCCCACCCGAGTGCGGCGGCCCTGTCCCGGACCCGTTCTGCGGCACGCCGTCGTCGGCGTTGAGCGGGTCCGAACCGGCCTCGTATTAGTTAACGCTAAGGGAATGCTACGCTTCCCGGCCCGTTGCGTCAACGCACCGAGGGAGGTAGGCCGGTGCCGCCCGACGCCGGTCGGTGCGGCACTTTGACCGGGGGGCATCGGCCATTGGTCAGAGGTCGACGGTGCCGATCACGGCGATGCAGTCGCCCGCCTGCACCAGACCCGGGAAATGCCGGGCGGCGAGGATGCCGTCCAGCGCCGCCCGGTATTCCGCCGGGGCGCGGCCGGTGCGGCCGACGGGATGGATGCGCGCCACCACCTCGCCCCGGCGCACCGGGTCGCCGAGGTCCCGGCAGGTTTCGAAGAGGCCGTCGTCCTCGGCGAAATGAAAACACTGGCCGTCCGGCATGTCGAGCCAGCGCGACCCCTCCCCGACCTCCGGCGGTCCCTCCAGCACGCCGGCGTGCTTGAGCAGGTTGCGCACGCCCCGCTTGGCGACGGTGATGGTGGAGGCGCGGGCCGTCCCGCCGCCGCCCAGCTCGGTGGTGACGAAGGTCTTGCCCATGGACTCCGCCGTGGTGTCGAGCATGCCCAGGGCGTCGATCTCCAGCATCCGCATGGCGTAGGGCGCGCCGAACGCGTCGACGGCGGCGAAGCAGCGCGCCTCCTGGCCCTTGTCGGCCAGGACGTGGGCCGCGGCGTACGGGACGAAGTCCAGGGTCTTGCCGCCGGAATGGATGTCCAGCACCAGGTCGGCCAGGGGCAGCAGGTGGCGGGTGACATAGTCGGCGATCTTCTGGGTCACCGTGCCGTCGGGGCGGCCGGGGAAGGTCCGGTTGAGGTTGCCGCGGTCGATCGGCGAGGTGCGGGTGCCGGCGCGGAACGCCGGATAGTTCATCGCCGGGACGATGATCACCCGGCCCTGGATCTCCTCGCAGCGCAGGGTGCGGGCGAGGTCGAACAGGGCCACCGGCCCCTCGTACTCGTCGCCGTGGTTGCCGCCGGCCAGCAGAACCGTCGGCCCCTCCCCGTTGCGGATCACCGCGATGGGGATCATCACCGATCCCCACGCCGACTCGTCGCGGCTGTAAGGAAGGCGAAGGACGCCGTGCTGCGCCCCCTCGGCGTTGAAGTCCACCGTCGGCACCACGGGCGACGGCGGCAGGGTGTCGGCGAGCATGGCTAGTCCTTCACGAACAGGCGGCGCGGCACGTCGGCGAGGCACTCCACCCCGGTGTCGGTGATGGCGATGCTCTCGGTGATCTCCAGCCCCATGTCGGGCAGCCACAGCCCGGTCATGAAGTGGAAGGTCATGCCCGGTTCCAGCACCGTGCGGTCGCCGGGGCGCAGGCTCATGGTGCGCTCGCCCCAATCCGGCGGGTAGCTGAGGCCGATGGGATAGCCGGTGCGGTTGTCCTTGACGATGCCGTGCCGCTTCAGCACGGCGAAGAAGGCGTTGGCGATGTCCTCGCAGGTGTTGCCGGGCCGGGCCGCCGCCAGGCCGGCCTCCATCCCCTCCAGCACCGCCGCCTCGGCGTCGCGGAAGGCCTGGGTCGGGGTGCCCAGGAACAGGGTGCGCGACAGCGGGCAGTGGTAGCGCTTGTAGCAGCCGGCCACCTCGAAGAACGTCCCCTCCCCCCGCTTCAGCGGGCGGTCGTCCCAGGTGAGGTGGGGCGCCGAGGCCTCCTCCCCCGACGGCAGCAGCGGCACGATGGCCGGGTAGTCGCCGCCATAGCCGTCGACGCCGCGGATGCCGGCGTCGTAGATCTCGGCCACCAGGTCGCATTTGCGCAGGCCCACCTCGGCCGTGTCGAGGATGCGGGCGTGCATCGCCTCGACGATGCGCGCCGCCTTGCGCATATACGCCAGCTCCTGCTGGCTCTTCACCGCGCGCTGCCAGTTCACCAGGGCGGTGGCGTCGTGGAAGCGGGCGTTGGGCAGGTGGCTCTGGAGCGACGCGAAGGCCGCCGCGGAAAACCAGTAATTGTCCATCTCGACGCCGATCCGCAGCGCCCCCCAGCCGCGGTCGGCGAGGATCTGCGCCAGCCGGTCCATGGGGTGCCGTTCGGTCGACTGCACGTAGTGGTCGGGGTAGCCGAGGATGCGGTCCTCGGCCAGGTAGGCGGTGCGCCGGGCGCCGTTGGCGTCCTGGCCGCGGCCGTACCACAGGGGGTCGCCATGGGGCGGCACGACCACGCACTGGTGGACGTAGAACGACCAGCCGTCGTAGCCGGTCAGCCACGCCATGTTGGACGGGTCGCTGACGACCAGCAGGTCGATCCCGGCCCTGTCCATGGCGGTCCGGGTCTTGGCAAGGCGCTGGGCGTATTCGGCGCGGGTGAAGTTCAGGGTCGGCTCGGTCATCGTGGGATGGTGTCCCTGCCAGGGGTTCAGGTGGGGCCGAAGGGATCAGGTGGAAAAGGCGGTGCCGGCCCCCGCCGCCGCGGCGCGGCGGCGGGCCAGGGTGGCGATGGCGGTGTCCTGCACGCCGGTGCCGGTGAGATCGCAGACGGTCAGGGCGGCGGCCGACGGGCGGCCCGGCGCGGTGCCGGCGATCACCGCGCCCAGCTCCGCCAGGGCGGCGGCCGGCGACACCGCGCCGGCGGCGAGCGCGTGGTGCAGTTCGCCCAGCCGGCGGGTCTGGGCCAGGCTGTCGGCGACGTAGAGGTCGGCGGCGGCGAGCACCCGCGGGTCCAGTTCGTTCTTGTGCTCGGCGTCGGAGCCCATGGCGGTGACGTGCTGGCCCGGGGACAGCCACCCGGCCATCAGGATCGGCGCCGCGGCGGGGGTGGTGGTGACGACGATGTCGGCGCCGGCGACGGCGGCGTGCGGATCCGATTCCGCGCGCACGGGAATGCCCAGGTGCCGGGTGAGGTCGCCGGCCGCCGCCGCCGCCGCGTCCCCGCGCCGGGCCCACAGCCGGGCCTCGCGGATCGGCCGCACCAGGGTCAGCGCCTCCAGCTGCAGGCGCGCCTGCACGCCGGCCCCGAACACCGCCGCCACCGAGGAGTCGGGCCGTGACAGGTGCCGGGCAGCCACCGCCCCGGCGGCGGCGGTGCGCACGTCGGTGAGGTAGCCGTTGTCGAGCAGAAGCGCCTCGACCAGCCCGGTGCGGGCGCTGAGCAGCACCATCAGGCCGTTGACGCTGGGCAGGCCGAGCCGCGGGTTGTCGAAGAAGCCGGGGCTGATCTTGATGGCGAACCCGTCCAGGCCCGGCACATAGGCGGTCTTCACGTCGACCTCGCCGTTCGCCTCGGCGACGTCGAGGCGCAGGATCGGCGGCATCACCACGGGCCGGGTCGCCAGCGCCCGGAAGGCGTCCTCGACGCAGGCCACCGCGTCCAGGTCCAGCGGCACGATCCGCCGCAGCTCCGCCTCGGTGAGGATGGTCATGGTGGGCATGGGCGCGGCGCTTCCCTTCTTATGCGGTACAGACGATGCGGCGGTGCTGGTCCATGGCGATGTTGCGGCCGGACAGCACGGCCACCGTCGGGCCGCGCAGCTCCACCCGGCCGGCGAGCAGGGCGGCGATGCCCACCGCCCCCGCCCCCTCGACGATTTCCTGCTCCACGGCGTAGGCGTGGCGGATGCCGGCGGCGATCTCGTCCTCGCCCAGCAGAACCACCCCGTCCAGCAGGTCGCGCACCAGGGCGAAGGTGTGGCGGTTGGCGAGGCCGATGCCGCCGCCCAGGGAGTCGGCCAGGGTCTCCACCTCCTCCACCGCCACCGGCCGGCCGGCGGCGAGGCTGGCGTGCATGGCGGCCCCGCGCGCCATGCTGACGCCGATCACCCGCGCCGCGGGACGCCGGGCCTTGACGGCCAGCGCCACCCCGGCGGCGAGCCCGCCGCCGGACAGCTGGATCAGCACGAGGTCGAGGTCCGGCACGTCCTCGGCGATCTGCAGGCCCAGCGTGCCCTGGCCGGCGATGACGGCGGCATCGTCGAAGGGCGGGACCATGGTCATCCCCTCCTCGCGCACCAGGCGGTCTACCTCCACCTGGGCGTCGTCCTGGGATCGGCCGACGATGCGGATCTCCGCCCCGAGCGCGCGGATGGCGTCGACCTTGTTGGCGGGCACCAGCGCCGACATGCAGACGACGCAGCGCGCCCCGGCGCTGGCCGCGGCGTGGGCCAGGGCGCGGCCGTGGTTGCCGGTCGACGCCGCGACCAGACCGCGCCCCCGCGCCGCCGCGTCGAGCGCGAGCACGGCGTTGCTGGCGCCGCGCAGCTTGAAGCTGCCGGTGGTCTGGCGGTGCTCCAGGCTCAGCCACACCGGCACGCCGCAGCGTGCGGTGAGGCTCGGCGACGGCACGGTCGGGGTGCGGACCACCGCCGTGGCGATGCGCGCGCCGGCCGCCGCGACGTCGGCCGGCGTGATGGTGTGGGTCATGGCGGCGCTCCTTCCGGCGCGTCGTGCGGCAGCGGCAGCGCCATCAGGCGGCCCAGCGCCGGTTGGGGTTCGGTGTCGCCGCACAGGCGCCGGCACATCCAGGCGGTGGCCAGGTTGCTGGTGACCACCGGCCGGCCCAGCGCTGCCTCCATGGCCGGCACCAGCGCGGCGGCGCGCAGGGCGGTGCAGGAGACGAACAGCGCCTCGGCGTCGTCCGGCGTGGCCTCAAGGGCAGCCTGGAGCAGGGAGTCCGGCGCGATCCGGGCCATCTCCCGGTCGTCGTCCAGCCCGAAGCAGGTGACCGCCGGCAGTGCGTGGCCGCGGTCGCGGAAGTAGCGGGCCAGTGGCGCGGTGGTGTCCTCGGTGTAGGGGGTCAGGACGGCGACCCGCCGGACGTCCAGCGCCGCCAGCCCCCGCAGCGCCGCCGCCGGCGGCGTTACCACGGGAACGCCGGGCTTGGCGCCGCGGATCGCCGCCTCCACCGCCGCGTCGCCGATCACCGCGGAGGCCGAGGTGCAGGAGTAGCAGACCGCGTCCAGCGCCTCGTCGGGCAGCAGCAGCCCCGCGGCATCGGCGAGGTGCGGTTCCATGCGGCGCAGGTTCTCCGCGGTCGTGGGGTTGCGGTAGGCGACGCGGGCGGTGTGGACGGCGATGTCGCGCGGCGCGACCAGCCGGGCGAAGTCGGGCTCGGTGGTGTGGTCGGTGGCCAGCACCACCAGACCGATCCGCCGCGCCACGGCGCGCCCGTCGAAGCGGAGCGGCGTGCGGGAGCGACCGATGACGGGGGTGTCCATGATGCCGCCGGCCGCCTCAGTGCAGGCGCCCGTAGCGCCGTTCCAGCGCCCGCAGGGCCAGCACCGACACCAGGCTGATGAGGAGGAAGAAGACGCCCACCAGGGTCATCGGCTCCAGGTAGCGGTAATGGAAATTGGCGACGCTGCGCGCCTGATTCATCAGCTCCAGCACGGTGATGGCGGAGAGCAACGGCGTCTCCTTGAACATGGCCACGAAGTAGTTGGCCAGCGCCGGGATCATCGGCCGCACCGCCTGGGGCAGGACGATGTGGACCCAGGTCTGGCGGGCGCTCAGATTGCAGGCCTTGGCGGCCTCCCACTGGCCCTTGGGCACGTTGTCGATGCCGGCCCGGTAGACCTCGGCGGTGTAGGTGGCGTAGTGCAGGCCCAGCCCGATCACCCCCGCCACCATCGGCGCCAGCGTCAGCCCCAGGTCGGGCAGGATGTAGAAGAGGAAGTAGAGCTGCACCAGCAGCGGCGTGCCGCGCACGAACTCCACCACCGCGGCGGTGGGGCGCGCCACCGCCTTGGTGGACGACCGCCGCAGCAGGGCGAACGCCAGCCCCAGCCCGGTGGCGAGGATCGAGCCGAGAAGGGTGGCGAGGATGGTGATCTTCACCCCCTCCACCAGCGTCGGCAGGATCTCCAGGACGAATTCCCAGCTCCAGTCCATGGCTCCCCCTCAGCTCCGCACGCCGTCGAGGCCGCGGGCCAGATGCCGTTCCAGGGCCCGCACCCCCAGCGAGATCACCATGGCGATGGCGAAGTACAGGACCAGGATGGTGAGGAACGGCATGGCCGTGCTGCCGGTCTGCGCCCGCACCACCTGGGCCTGGAAGGTCAGGTCGGTCAACGAGATGAGCGAGACCACCGCGGTCCCCTTCAGCAGTTCGATGGCGTTGTTGCCAAAGGTCGGCAGCATGATCACGAAGGCCTGGGGCACGATCACGTGGCGCAGGGACTGGACGCGGGTGAGGTTGAGGGCCACGCACGCCTCGTGCTGTTCGCGGCCGATCGACTGGATGGCGCCGCGCACCACCTCCGCCCCGTAGGCGCCGACGTTGAGGCCGAGCGCGAGCACCCCCGCCTGCAGCGGGCTGAGGGTGATCCCCAGCAGCGGCAGCACGAAATACGCCCAGAACAGCTGGACGAAGATCGAGGTGCCGCGGAAGAACTCGATGTAGGTGGTGGCCAGCGCACGCACCCAGACGCGTGGCGACAACCGCCCGAGCCCGCCGAGAAAGGCCATGACCAGCGCCAGAACGCACCCCATCAGGGTGAGCTCGATGGTCACCACGGCGCCGTGCAGGATGAGGTTGAGGTAGCCGGACCACTCGCCCATGGTCGATCCCGTTCCCGATGTGGCACCCGTTCCCCGCCGCCCGCGGGGAACGGGTCACGCGCGCGTCAGCCCTTGCAGAGCTCGTCGCGGCTGGTCGACATGGCCGCCGCGGCGGAGAAGCCGTAGGGCTCGACGATCTTGGCGAACTCGCCGGACTCCTTCAGTTCCGCCAGGGCCGCGTCGTAGGCGTCGCGCAGCGCCGTCTGGTCCTTGGGGAAGGCGACGCCGGCGCAGTAGACCGGGGCACCCTTGACCGGGGCCACCACCTCGAGGTTCGGATCGTCGGCCTTGGTCATCAGGTCGTTGATCGACAGCACCGGCAGCGAATAGGCGTCGATCCGCCCGTCCTGCAGCATCTTGATGCCGCTCTGCCCGTCGGGCACCACGATCACCCGGTCGCGCGGCACCCCGGCCTGGAGCGCCAGCCGCTCCTCGGTGCCGCCGCCGGGCGCGCCGATCTTCGCGCTCTCGTTCTTGGCCACGTCCTCGTAGCTCTGCAGGCCCAGCGGGTTGCCCTTCTTCACCGCCATCGCCTCGGCGTCGCACAGGTCGGGCTCGGAATAGGCGACCGCACGGCAGCGCTCCGGCTTCATGAACAGCCCGGCGGCGACCATGTCGAAGCGGCCGGCCTGCAGGCCGGGGATCATCGCCCCGTATTCGGAGATCGAGGCGACCACCTCCGGCACCCCCATCTTCGCAAGCACCGCGCGGGCCACGTCCGGCCCGGCGCCCGACACCTTGCCGTCCGCCCCGACCGCGGTGTAGGGCGGCTCGTTGGCGATGGCGATGCGGGCGAAGCCCTGCTCCTTCAGCTCCTCCAGCCCGTCCGCGGCGGCGGCCGGAGCGGGACGGCCTGCCGCCCCCAAAACCATGAGGGCCGCGGCGGCGAGGCCGAGGCCGGGGCGGGCGAGATGACGGATCGTCGACATGGTCTGAACCTCCCGTGAGCGCGTCAGTCGAAATGGGAAAAGCGGACCGCCGGGTCCGTCGGCGTCACAGCCGCTGGCCGGCGGCGAGGATCTTCTTGAGGAACGTCTGGGTGCGTTCCTCGCGGGGGTCGGTGAAGATCTGCTCGGGCGGCCCCTCCTCGACGATGCGCCCGCCGTCGAAGAACAGCACGCGGTCGGCGAAGGAATGGGCGAAGCTCATCTCGTGGGTGACCAGCAGCATGGTCATGTCGGTCTCGGCGGCGAGGCGCTGCATGACGGTCAGCACCTCCTCCACCAGCTCCGGGTCGAGCGCCGAGGTCACCTCGTCGAACAGCATGATGCGCGGCTGCAGGGCCAGCGCGCGGGCGATGGCGACCCGCTGCTTCTGGCCGCCCGACAGCTGCCCCGGCATCGCCCTGGCCTTGTCGGCCAGGCCGACCATGTCGAGGAGCGCCATCGCCCGCGCCTCGGCGTCGGCGCGCGCCACCCCTTTGGTCAGCATCGGCGCCAGGGTCACGTTGTCGAGGACGCACTTGTGCGGGAACAGGTTGAACAGCTGGAACACCATGCCGATCTTGGTCCGCATCCTGTGCAGGTGATTCTCGTCGGCCGGGACCAACTGGTTGCCCCGCATCATGTGGTAGAGGTGGTCGCCGTCGACCTTGATCGTTCCGCCGCTGATCGTCTCCAGCGTCATGAGGATGCGCAGGATCGTCGTCTTGCCGGATCCCGAGGGACCGATCAGCGCCAGCTTCTCACCGGGCTGCACCGTGAACGACAGCTCGTTCAGCACCCGGATGGACCCGAAGCTCTTTGAAATGCGGTCGACCTCGATGATCGGTTCGGTCACGGCGCGTCCCCCCGCCCAAGCAGAATGCTACGGTGGAAGACGTCAAAGATCATGTCAATGCAATAAAATGACTCATGACAATATTGACCCGTGACAGCCCCGTTGGCGGGCAGACTGCCCAGGACGCGGGCGCCGCCGGCGCGCCGGCGGTCAGGACAGGAAGCCGGTCTCGTTGACCGGTGGCAGCTGATGGAAGGTGGAACGCACCGTCTCCACGGCGTGGCGCAGGTCGGCATGGGTCATCCGGCCGCCGATCGACAGGCGCATGCCGCGGTGGCGTTTGGCGGGGTCGACCGCGAACGGCTCCGACGGGGTGGCCGCCACCCCGCGGTCGCGCAGCACCCGGATCAGCGTCTCTTCGTTCCAATGGGCGGGCACCGGGAGCCAGGCCCCCAGGGAGAGCGGGTGGCAGGTCCCGCACAGCGGCCCCAGCACCTCGGCGACGATGCCCTGCCGCGCCCGCACCTCGGCCCGCTGCACCGCCAGCAGCGCATCGGCGGTGCCGTCCTCGATCCAGCGCGCGGCCATCTCCGCCACCGCGACGGTGCCGCTCCAGCCGGTGACCCGCAGGATGCTGGCGGCGCGGATGCTGAGCTGGGGCGGCACCACCAGGTACCCGGTGCGCAGCCCGGTCATCACCGACTTGGTGAAGCTGGTGGCGAAGAACCCGATCTCCGGCACGAGGTCGGCGATGGACGGCAGCGCCTCGTCGAGGAGCGGCTTGTACACCTCGTCCTCGATGACGAAGACGCCGTGGCGGCGCGCCACCGCGGCGATCGCCTGGCGGCGGTCCGCCCCGGCGAGGTGGCCGGTGGGGTTGGTGAAGGTGGGGATGCACACCAGCGCCCGCACCGGCCCGGCCCGACAGGCCTCGTCGAAGGCGTCGGGCAGGATGCCCTCGGCGTCGGTGGGCAGGCCGCGCAGGGTGAAGCCCAGCACGCTGGCCATGCCGATGACGCCGTGGTCGGTGAGATCCTCCGTCAGCACCACGTCGCCCGGCTGGACCACGGTCGCCACCGCCAGGAAGATGCCCTGGGCGGCGCCGTTGGTGATCAGGATGCGGTCGATCCCGGCGTCCACGCCGAGGCGGCGCAGCCAGCCGCGGCCGATCTCGCGGTGACCGTCGAGCCCGGCGACCGGCCGGCAGGGCCGCATCCAGGCCTGGTTGTCGGCCTCGGCCATGGCCGCCATCAGGGCCCGCGCGGCGCGCTCGTGAGCGTCGGTGTAGGCGCAGCGCACGATCGACATGTCGAGGATGTCGTTGGGGCTGCGGTCGAGCATGAAGCGGTCGGCGCGGTCGGTGACCCGGCGCTTCACGAAGGTGCCCCGGCCGACCTCGCTGCTGAGATAGCCCAGCCGCTCCACCTCCTTGTAGCTGAGGCTGACCGTCTGCACCGACACGCCGATCGTCAGCGCCAGGTCGCGGTGCGGCGGCAGGCGCTGGCCGTGGCGCAGCCGCCCGCTCTCGATGTCGGCGACGATGGCGTCGGCGAGTTGCTTGTGCTTGGTCACGCCGCGGCGGGTCAAGGGGGCGGCGGGTTGCCAGTCCGTCATGCGCTTTCCTCCCGGCCCGGTGTGCGGAGCCGCTTTCATGACAATGCTTGGATTGCTATGGTCCAATCGTCAACTGAATTCATGCCGCAGCGGGGATGGGGCGCCGGGATGCAGAAGCTCGACGAACTGGACGTGAAGATCCTCGCGGCCCTCCAGCGTGACGGCCGGATGACCAAGCTGAAGCTGGCGGAAACCATCAACCGCTCGCCGACGCCCTGCTGGGAGCGCCTGCGGCGGCTGGAACAGGCCGGAGTCATCGCCGGCTACCATGCCCGCGTCAACCTCGACGCCCTGGGGCCGACCACCATGGTGCTGGTGGAGATCACCTTGAAGAGCCACCGCCATGCCGATTTCCAGCGCTTCGAGGACGCGGTGCGGGCGGAGCCGGACGTCATCGACTGCTACGCCACCGGCGGCGGCATCGACTACGTGGCGAAGGTGGTGGCCCGCGACATCGACACCTACCAGCGCCTGATGGACCGCCTGCTGATCGCCGAGATCGGCATCGACCGCTACTTCTCCTACATCGTCACCAAGCCGGTGAAGGAAGCCGGGCCGCTGCCGCTGGAGCGCCTGCTGACCCCGTGACGGGACCGACCGGCTGCGCCCTGGACACCGCGGCAGCGGCCGCCCTACCCTCGTCGCCGTCCCCTGCCGAAGGCCCGCGCCCATGCTGATCCGCCCCGCCACCGGTCCGCTGGCCGCAGCCGTCGACCTGCTGTGGGTCGGCGGCGGCGTGGGCGGGGCCGATCCGCGCCGCGAGATCCACCTGCCGACCGGCGCCGTCCATCTCTGCCTGCGCCTCGACGGCCCGCCACCGCGTCTCCTCGGCGCCGCCGGGGAGGGCGGCGCCCCCCCCTTCCGGCCGCGCTGGTCGGCGGCCTTCGCGTCGCGCCCTGCATCAAGGCGATGGGGGCGCTTCGCCCGCGTCCTGCGCTTCGCGCGGGCCGTGGCCCGCACCCACGAGGCCCCCTCCGCCGCCCTGGCCGACGTCGCCGCGGCCGAGGGGTACGCCGACCAGTCCCATCTCACCCGCGACGTCGCGGCGCTCGCCGGGCTCACCCCCGGCCAGTACCGGCGCACCGCGCCACGCCACGCCCATCACGTCCCGCTGCCGCCGTCGCCGCCGGCCTCGCCACGCCAGGGCCGTTTCGTTCAAGACAGCGCCACGCCGCCCCTGGTGTGATGGGGCCGGCCACCAACAGGAGGGGGGATCATGGCGATCCACGAGGTCTTCATCTATCTGCGGGCCCGCGACGCGAACGCCGCCGTCGCGTTCTACACCGCGGCGTTCGACGCCGAGGAGCTGTTCCGCCTGGTCGAACCCAGTGGGCGGGTCGGCCATGCGGAACTGCGCATCGGCCCCACCACCGTCATGCTGTCCGACGCCTTCCCGGAATTCGGCATCGACGCCCCGGCGGAGGGGGAGACGGTGGCCGCCGGCATCCATCTGCACGTGGATAACGCCGACGCCCTGATCGAGCGCGCGGTGGCCGCAGGGGCCACCCTGCTCAGCCCGGCCCAGGACCACTTCCACGGGGAGCGCAGCGGCAAGGTGCGCGATCCCTTCGGCTATGTCTGGATGATCGGCCACGCCCTGGAGACGCTGTCGCCCGAAGAGATGCAGCGGCGCTACACCGCCCTTCTGGCCGGCGGCTGAGCGCGGGCGGCGGCAGAGAGAGTCTCTGCCGGACGGCCTCTCTTCAAAAACACTCTCCCCCGCCGCCGCTGTTAGCGTGACCTCCGAACCGATGGAGAGGAGGCCACGCCCATGCGGACCAACCCGCTGCATCCCACCGAAAACCTGCTGCGCCGGCTGACCGACCCGCGCCTGTTCCGTGAACAGGCCTACATCGGCGGCAAATGGTGCTCGGCCCGGGACGGCGCCGTGCTGCCCGTCAGCAACCCGTCGACCGCCGCGACGATCGGCCATGTGCCGGACCTCGGCGCGGCCGACGCTGACGCGGCCATCGCCGCCGCCCACGCCGCCCTGCCCGCCTGGAGCGGCGCCCTGCCCCAGGAGCGCGCGGCCACCTTGCGGCGCTGGCACGACCAGATCGTCGCCAACCGCGAGGACCTGGCGATCCTGATGACGGCCGAGCAGGGCAAGCCGTTGGCCGAGGCGCGCGGCGAGATCGACTACGCCGCCTCCTTTGTGGAGTGGTTCGCCGAGGAGGCGCGGCGCCTCAACGTGGAGTCGGTCACCCCGCATCTGCCGGACTGCACCATGAGCGTGCGCCGCGTCCCCGTGGGGGTGAGTGCCGCCATCACGCCGTGGAACTTCCCGTCGGCCATGATCACCCGCAAGGCCGCCGCGGCGCTCGCCGCCGGGTGCCCCATGGTGGTCCGGCCGGCCAGCGAGACGCCCTACTCGGCCCTGGCGCTGGCCGAGCTGGCCGACCGCGCCGGCGTGCCGCCCGGCGTGTTCTCGGTCGTCACCGGCGCGCCGGAGCCCATCGTCGACGCCTTGATCGCAAGCCCTGTGGTGCGCGCCGTCAGCTTCACCGGTTCCACCGCCGTCGGCCGGCGGCTGCTCGCCGCCAGCGCCGCGACGGTGAAGCGGGTGACGATGGAGCTGGGCGGGCACGCCCCGTTCATCCTGTTTCCCGACGTGCCGCTGGCCGAGGCGGTGGCCGGTGCTGTGGCGGCGAAGTTCGCAACCTCCGGCCAGGACTGCCTGGCGGCCAACCGCATCTATGTCCACCGCGGCGCCTATGACCGCTTCGTCCATGCCTTCGCCCAGGCGGTGGCCGGATTGGCCGTCGGCGACGGCTTCGACCCGGGGACCGAGATCGGGCCGCTGATGCACGAGCGCGCCGTCGCCAAGTGCGAGGAGCACGTGGCCGACGCCGTCGCCAAGGGGGCGCGCCTGATCACCGGGGGCAAGCGCCTGGGGGGCCTGTTCTACCAGCCGGCCGTGCTGGCCGACGTGACCCCGCAGATGCGCATCTACCGCGAGGAGACCTTCGGCCCGGTCGCCCCGGTCATCCCCTTCGACGACGGCGACGACATCGCCGCCATGGCCAACGACAGCGAGTACGGTCTGGCCGCCTATCTGTTCACCAACGACGCCCGCCGCATCCAGCGCCTGACCGCGGCGCTGGACTACGGGATGGTGGCCGTCAACCGCGTGAAGATGACCGGGGCACCGGTGCCGTTCGGCGGCGTGAAGCAGTCCGGCCTCGGCCGCGAGGGCTCCCGCCACGGCATCGAGGCGTTCACCGAGATCAAATACGTCTGCATGGCCGCGTGAAGCGCGGCCGAGATTGCATGGCCGCGTGAAGCGCGGCCGAGATTGCATGGCCGCGTGAAGCGCGGCCGAGATTGCATGGCCGCGTGAAGCGCGGCCGAGATTGCATGGCCGCGTGAGCCGCGGCAGAGGAGGACCGCACCCCATGACCACGACCACCGAGCTGTCGGCGTCCGACCGCGCCCACGTCTTCCACCCGTCCACCAACTTGCGCCAGCACGCCCATGGCGAGACGCCCAACCGCATCATCGTCGGCGGCAAGGGCATCAGCATCGTCGACAGCGAGGGGCGGGAGACCCTCGACGCCTTCGCCGGCCTCTACTGCGTCAATGTCGGCTACGGCCGCACCGAGATTGCCGACGCCATCGCCGCCCAGGCCCACAAGCTGGCCTACTACCACACCTATGTCGGCCACTCGAACGAGCCGATCATCCGCCTGTCCCAGCGCATCGTGGAGAAGGCGCCGGCCGGCATGTGCCGGGTCTACTACGGGCTGTCGGGCACCGACGCCAACGAGACGCAGATCAAGCTGGTCTGGTACTACAACAACGTGCTCGGCCGGCCGGAGAAGAAGAAGATCATCTCGCGCTGGCGGGGCTATCACGGCTCCGGGATCATGACCGGCAGCCTGACCGGGCTGGAGCCGTTCCACAAGGCGTTCGACCTGCCGCGCGCGCCGATCCTGCACACCACCACGCCGCACCACTACTGGCAGGCCGCCGAGGGCGAGAGCGAGCGGGCCTTCTCCCGGCGCTGCGCCGCCGACCTCGACGCCCTGATCCGGGCCGAGGGGCCGGACACGGTGGCCGCCTTCATCGGCGAGCCGGTGCTGGGCACCGGCGGCATCGTCCCGCCGCCCGAAGGCTACTGGGAGGAGATCCAGGCGGTCCTGAAGCGCCACGACGTGCTGCTGATCGCCGACGAGGTGGTGACCGCCTTCGGGCGCACCGGAGCCTATTTCGGCTCCCAGCTCTACGGCATGGCCCCCGACCTCATCACCATCGCCAAGGGCGTGTCCAGCGGCTACCTGCCCCTGTCCGGCGTCATCGTCGGCGAGAAGGTGTGGTCGGTGCTGGAGCAGGGCTCCGACAAGTACGGGCCGCTCGGCCATGGCTGGACCTACTCCGCCCACCCGGTCTGCGCGGCGGCGGCCAACGCCAACCTCGACATCGTCGACCGCGAGGACCTGACCGGCAACGCGCGGGAGACCGGCGCCTATTTCCTCAACCGCCTGCACGAGGCGCTGGGCGACCACCCGATCGTCGGCGAGGTGCGGGGTGTCGGCCTGCTGGCGGCGCTGGAGTTCGTGGCGGACCGCACGGACAAGGTGCGCTTCGACCCGTCGCTCAAGGTCGGGCCGCGGATCTCGGCGGCCTGCCTGGAGAACGGGATGATCGCCCGGGCCATGCCCCAGGGCGACATCCTGGGATTCGCGCCGCCCCTGGTGCTGGCCCGGGACGAGGCCGACCGCATCGTCGCCATCGCCCGCCGCGCGGTCGACGCGGTGGCCGCCGAGCTGCGCTGACCACCACGCCGCCGGCGAGGGGGCCGGAGAGAGGGATGGGTCAGGCCCCGGCCGATGCGGGCCGGGGCCGGCGCACGACGCGCAGGCGGCCGCTGGACCCGCCGCCGCAGAAGAAGCCGTCGGCGCCGTCGGATTCCAGGCCGCTGACGAAGACGTCGCGCGGCATGGGCACCGCCTCCAGGGTCGCGCCGGTGCCCGGGTCGACGCGCAGCAGCGCGGCGCCGTCGTCGTCGTCGAAGGTGCCGTGCCACAGCTCGTCGCCGGCCCAGGTGACGCCGGTGACGAAGCGGCTGGTTTCCAGCGTGCGCAGGATGGCGCCGGTCCCGGGATCCACCTGGTGGACCCTGCGGGCGCGGTACTGCCCGACCCACAGGCACCCCTCCGCCCAGGCCATGCCGGAGTTGCTCCCCTCCGGGGCCGGGATCGTTGCCAGCACCGCGCCGCTGGCCGGGTCGATCTTCTGGATGCGCTCCCCGGCGATTTGGAACAGGTGGCGGCCGTCGAAGGCGGTGCCGGCCTGTGCCACGACATGGAGGGTGCGGACGATGGCGCCGCCGTGCGGGTCCATGGCGACCAGGCGGTCGCCCGTCGCAGCCCAGATGTGGCGGCCGTCGAAGGTCACGCCGTGGATGTGCGTGATGCCGGGGAAAGGCCCGAGATCCCGCAGGATGATCGCGTCGGTCTGTGTCATGGGCCGATCCTAAACCCCGGGCAGCGCCCCCGGGAGCAACAAGGGTGTCGCGAAGCACGCCACCGGTGCGGCCGCCCAGCGGCGCGCCCTGCCCTGCCCGAGCGCCCGCACCCGGCCGGACGCCGCCAGCGCCTCCAAGGCCCGCTGCACGGTGCGCTGGCCGCTGCCCAGGGCCAGCGCCAGCGCCGAGCTGGACCAGGCCTCGCCGTCCGCCAGCAGGGCCAGCACCGCCGCGTTGGCGTCGTCGACCGGCGGGGCGAGCACGACCACCTCGCCGGCCGACCGCGGCACCAGGGCGAACCCCGCCGGCGTGGCGCGGACCGTGCCGAGGGGGCGCAGGCACGCGCGCAGCCGCCCGATCTCCACCCGCAGCCGTGCCCGGTGGGAGTCGTCGGCGTGACGGGCCCGGAAGACGCGGGACAGCAGCGCCTCGCGCGCCGCGTCGCCCGGCCACGCCTCGGCCAGGGCGCGGGCCAGCCCGAAGAGGACCGGCCGGCCGCCGAGGTCGACCGTCCGCCCGCCCTCGCGCAGCATCCGGCGGCACGCGTCGACAACGAGGCATGGCGACGCCAGCAGAGCCTCCACCGCGGCCAGGTCCAGCACACGCTCCTCGCCGCGCGCGATGCTCCGGGCCGCGGGCGCGGCCAGGGCGGCGGCCACGCCCTCGACCTCGCGGGTCAGGGCGGCGATGCCCGCGGCCGCCGCGGCGCGGCGCGCCCGGGCCAGCGCCTGCCGGGCCGGGAGGGCACGGATGCGGCGCATCGCCAGCTCCACCGCCACCAGCTCGTGAATCGCCCGCACCGCCGGCGGCAGCGCCGCGGCGTCGGCGGCGGCGGCGGCGCGCTCCGCCCCATCCAGCCGGCCGAGAAGCAGCAGCCACCGGGCCTGCAGCGTGCGCGCGTGGGCCGCGTTCGCGTGGTCGCCGTGACGCTCCAGGGTCGCCCCGGCCGCCTCCAGCTCGGCGGCGGCGCCGTCCGGCCCGCGTCCATCGAGATCGCGCTGGGCCAGCGCGATCTCGGCTTCCGCCACCACGCAGCGGGCCCGCGCCACCGCCTCGCGGTCGCCGGGCGGGCCGTCACCGAACGGGCCGTCACCGAAGACGCGGGCGGCGCGGAGCAGCAGGGCGCGGCCGCGCGCGAGGTCGCCGAGGCGGGCGAGCGCGATGCCGCGCACCGCCAGCCCCGCCCCGTCCTCGCGCAGGGCGACGCGGTTGAGCGCGCCCAGGACGTCGCCCGACGCCAGCGCGCGGGCGGCCTCCGCGATCACCGCGTCCATGGAAATCCCGTCACCCTTGTCACTCCCGCGCCGCCGGCCGACCCGCCCACTCTACCCGAAGCGCAACGAACGCAAAGGACCACAGACCATGGACGTCCCCACCATCGGAACCCGCGACGCGTGGCTGACCGCCCGGCTGGAGCTTCTGGAGGCCGAGAAGGCGCTGACGCGGGCCAGCGACGACCTGGCCCGGCAACGCCAGCGCCTGCCCTGGGTGCCGGTCGGCCGCGACTACCGGTTCGACACCGAGGACGGACCGGACACCCTGGCCGGGCTGTTCCGCGGCCGCTCGCAGCTCCTCGTCTACCACTTCATGTTCGGGCCGGACTACGCGGCGGGGTGCCCGTCCTGCTCGATGATTGCCGACGGTTTCAATGGGTTCGCCGTTCACCTCGCCAACCACGACGTGATGCTGTGGGCGGTGTCGCGCGCTCCGCTGGAGACTTTGCACCGCTACCGCAGCCGCATGGGCTGGAGCTTTCCCTGGGCATCGGCACCCGACGGCACCTTCAATGCCGATTTCGGTGTCTGGTTCACGCCCGAGCAGCAGCGCCACGGCACCATCGACTACAACTACCGGCGCGAGCCGCCGCTTGCGGGGGACGGGGACACCAGTGCCGGCGATGGCGGGCCGGTCGGGGAGCACGCGGCCGCCTGTGGCACCGACCCCGTCACCTACCTGCGCGACCGTCCGGGCCTGAGCGCCTTCGTCCTCGCCGACGGTGTGGTGCACCACACCTACTCCGCCTACGCGCGCGGCCTGGACGCCCTGTGGGGTGGTCTGCAATGGCTGGACCGGGCGCCGCGGGGACGCAACGAGACGGGACTGTGGTGGCGGCGCCGCGACGAGTACGGCGGTGCGTGAGGGCACCCCGGCGCAGGGTGGTTGGCCCGGGGCGGTGGCGGCGGCCCTGCGCCTCGCCGCCGCACCGGGCTTTGCGGTGATGGCGCTGATGGTCGCCCTGGGGCCGCCGGATCCATTGTGCGGCGCCCGCCCGCTGACCGGGATGACCACCATGTACGCCCTGATGGCGGTGGTTCACGCCGGGCCGTGGCTGGGCGTTGCCGGGGGAACGGGGCGTGGCGGCAGGGGCGTCAGGCGGCGATGGCGTTCAACCCGCGGCACTTGGCCTCGAAGCCGTCGGAGATGAACTCCGGCCGCTTGTAGAAGCCGGCGATCCAGCTGGTCAGGAGGCACAGCTCCTCCAGCCGGACAATTTCGTCAAGGGCGCCGTCGGGGAGGCGGATGGCGAAGGACTCGCAGATGATCTCGACGATCTCCTCCACCTGCTCGATCGACAGGCCGAGGTCGGTTTCGAGCACCGCGGTGCGGGTCAATTTGCCCTCGTCGATGCCGTACTCGTCGCGGATGAGCTTCACCACCCAGCGGAAGCAATTCATCCAATTCTTCACGTCTTCGACCGAACGGGCCATTCGCACCACCGCCTTCGAGATCGCCTCACCCGCCCTAAATGACGCGAAGGGGCTTTTCGGTCAAGGACAAGACGGAACAGCGGATCGCATGCGACATGCGATCCGCTGTGATTTCTCAGCTTTGCATTTTTATTGCGCCGCGCGGGGCGCACTCCTGTCTCTTTATGGAAAAGAACGACAGCCGGTGGCGCAATGAACGCAATGGATGCGCGGATGGACGCCCATCGTCAGAACCGCAGACTCTTGGCCAGCACCACGCCGGGCAGGCTGGCGATGGCGCCGAGCAGCGCCCCGTCCACCGGCTGGTCGACCGACACCAGGGCGATGGCGTTTTCGCCCGGCGCCGTGCGGCCGAGGTGGAAGGAGGCGATGTTGACGCCCGCGTCGCCGAGGGTGACGCCGAGACGGCCGATGAAGCCCGGCTTGTCCTCGTTGCGCACGAACAGCATGCGGGGCGACAGTTCGGCCTCGATCGGCACCTCGTCGACCAGGACCAGGCGCGGCCGTTCGCCGCCGAACAGCGAACCGGCCACGCAGCGCCGGCGCTGGTCGGTGTCGACCACCACGCGGATCAGGGTGTGGTAGTCGCCCTCGCTCTCGCGCTTCACCTCGGTGATGGCGATGTTGCGCTCCCGCGCCATGGCCGGAGCGTTGACCATGTTGACGGAGTCGAGGAGCGGGGTCAGCAGCCCCTTCAGCACGATGCCGGTCAGCGGCTTGGTGTTCAGCTCGGCGACGGCGCCTTCGTACTCGATGGTGACGCCGCACAGCCCGGACTGGGTGATCTGCCCGGCGAAGCTGCCGAGCTGTTCGGCCAGCTCCATGTAGGGGCGCAGCCGGGGCGCGTCCTCGGCCGACACCGAGGCCATGTTGAGGGCGTTGATCACCGCGCCGGTCAGCAGGAAGTCCGACATCTGCTCGGCGACCTGGAGCGCCACCTTCTCCTGGGCCTCGCTGGTGGAGGCGCCGAGATGGGGGGTGCAGATCACCTTGTCGTGGCCGAACAGGATGTTCTCCTTCGCCGGCTCGGCGGCGAAGACGTCGAGGGCGGCGCCGGCCACCTGTCCGGAGTCGAGCGCCGCCTTCAGCGCCTCCTCGACGATCAGCCCGCCGCGGGCGCAGTTGACGATGCGGACGCCCGGCTTGCAGCGCGCCAGGGTGTCGGCGTTCAGGATGTTGCGGGTCTGGTCGGTCAGCGGCGTGTGCAGGGTGATGAAATCGGCCCGCGCGAGCAGCGCGTCCAGCTCCACCTTCTCCACGCCGAGGTCGGCGGCGCGCTCGCCCGACAGGAAGGGATCGTAGGCGACGACCTTCATGCGCAGGCCGAGCGCGCGTTCGGCGACGATGGAGCCGATGTTGCCGCAACCGACCAGCCCCAGCGTCTTGCCGGTGACCTCGACGCCCATGAAGCGGTTCTTCTCCCACTTCCCGGCGTGGGTGGAGGCGTTGGCCTGGGGAATCTCCCGGGCCAGCGCGAACATCAGGGCGACCGCGTGCTCGGCGGTCGTGATCGAATTGCCGTAGGGCGTGTTCATGACGACCACCCCGCGGTGGGTGGCGGCCGGCACGTCCACGTTGTCGACGCCGATGCCGGCGCGGCCGACCACCTTGAGGTTGGCCGCCGCCGCCAGCACGTCGGCGGTGACCTTGGTGGCGGAGCGGATGGCCAGCCCGTCGTAGTCGCCGATGACGGCCTTCAGCTCATCCGGCGTCAGGCCGGTGCGCACGTCGGCCGCGATGCCGCGCGCGCGGAAGATGTCCACGGCGCGCGGGCTGAGCGTGTCGGAAATCAGCACCTTGGGCATGCGTGTCCCCAGATTCGTCTTGTTCTTCGGGTCTCGGCCTCCCGCCCGCCGCCGCCCGTCGGGGGGCGGCGGGCGGGAGGCCGCGGATGCGGGCGTGCCTTACGCCTTGGCCAGCTCGCTCTTCACCGTGGCGAAGGCCCAGTCGAGCCAGGGCAGCAGCGCCGCGACGTCGGATTCCTCCACCGTGGCGCCGCCCCACACGCGCAGGCCCGGCGGGGCGTCGCGGTAGCCGGCGATGTCGTAGGCGACGCCCTCCTTCTCCAGCAGGCCGGCCAGCCTCTTGGCGGCATCGGCCTGCCCGGCGGGGTCGAGGCCGGTGATCGCGGGGTCGACGATCTTCAGGCAGATCGAGGTGCAGGACCGCGTCGCCGGGTCCTCGGCCAGGAAACCCGCCCAGGACGATTCCGTCTGCCACGCCTCGATGCACGCCAGGTTCGCCTGCGACCGCCGCACCAGCTCGGGCAGGCCGCCGATGGACCTGGCCCAGGTGAGCGCGTCGATCTGGTCCTCCACGCACAGCATCGAGGGGGTGTTGATGGTCTCGCCCTTGAAGATCCCCTCGATCAGCTTGCCGCCCTTGGTCAGGCGGAAGATCTTGGGCAGGGGGCGGCCGGCGTCGAAGCTCTCCAGCCGCGCGACGGCGCGTGGGCTCAGCACCAGCATGCCGTGGGCGGCCTCGCCCCCCAGCACCTTCTGCCAGGACCAGGTGACCACGTCCAGCTTGTCCCAGGGCAGGTCCATGGCGAACACCGCGGAGGTCGCGTCGCAGATCGCCAGCCCGGCGCGGTCGGCGGGGATCCAGTCGCCGTCGGGCAGGCGCACGCCCGACGTCGTTCCGTTCCAGGCGAAGACCACGTCGCGCGACCAGTCGGCGGCGCCGAGGTCGGGCAGCGCGCCATAGGGGGCCTCCAGCACCCGGGCGTCGGGCAGCTTGAGCTGCTTGGTGACGTCGGTCGCCCATTCCTTCGAGAAGCTCTCCCACACCAGGACGTCGACGCCGCGCGCCCCCAGCAGCGACCACAGCGCCATCTCCACCGCCCCGGTGTCGGAGCCCGGGACGATGCCGATGCGGTGGTCGTCCGGAATGCCCAGCACGGCCCGGCTGAGCGCGATCACCTCCTGCAGCTTGCCCTTGCCCAGCTTGGAGCGGTGGGAGCGGCCGAGGCACGCGTCACTCAAAGCCTCCAGCGACCAGCCCGGCCTTTTGGCGCAGGGGCCGGAGGAGAAGTTCGGGGTGTTCGGCCGGTTGGTCGGCTTCATGGGATGCGAATTCCTTCCAGACAAGGCAGCCGGTTGGGCGGCTGCGGCCCGCACCGACGATAGGCCGGGCGCAACAGGCGGTCAATCCACGCCCCGGCACCGGGTCTTTTGTTGCCCGCGCATGCGACGATTGGTGCCAGGCCCGTCAATTAACACTTCATGTAGGTTGTTTTCTGCATTTCACACCCCGTTTGTTGACTTCTGTCGGTGCGGCGCCATAATCGGCCCGCAGAATCGTATCGAACAGGGCAGAGAGAGACACACCATGGACGTCCGTGACGGGTTCGTCGGCTCCATCGGCAACACGCCGCTCATCCGGCTCGATGGGCCGTCGCGGGCCACGGGATGCGAGATCCTGGGCAAGGCGGAGTTCCTGAATCCCGGCGGCTCGGTCAAGGACCGTGCGGCGCTGGCGATCATCCGCGACGCCGAGCGGCGCGGCGCCCTGCGCCCCGGCGGCACCATCGTCGAGGGCACGGCCGGCAACACCGGGATCGGGCTGGCGCTGGTGGGCAACGCGCTCGGCTACCGCACCGTGATCGTCATGCCGGACACCCAGAGCCAGGAGAAGAAGGACATGCTCCGGCTCATCGGCGCCGACCTGCGCCTGGTGCCGGCAGTCCCCTACAAGGACCCCAACAACTACGTCCGCTATTCCGGCCGCCTCGCCGAGGAGCTGGCGCTGAGCGAGCCCAACGGCGCGGTGTGGGCCAACCAGTTCGACAACGTCGCCAACCGCGAGGGCCACCGTCTGACCACCGGTCCGGAGATCTGGGAGCAGACCGGCGGGCGCATCGACGCCTTCACCTGCGCGGTGGGCTCCGGCGGGACGCTGGCCGGCGTCGGCCTCGCCTTGAAGGCGCGCAACGCCGGCGTCCGCATCGTGCTGGCCGATCCCATGGGGGCCGCCCTTTACAGCTACTACACCACGGGCCAGTTGGCGTCCGAGGGCTCCTCGATCACCGAAGGGATCGGCCAGGGCCGCATCACCGCCAACCTGGAGGGAGCGCCGGTCGACGGCGCCATCCAGGTGCGCGACGAGGACGCCCTGCCGGTGATCTTCGATCTGCTGAAGAACGAAGGGCTGGTGCTGGGCGGGTCGTCGGGCATCAACGTCGCCGCCGCCATGCGCGTGGCCTGCGACCTCGGCCCCGGCCACACGGTGGTGACCATCCTGTGCGACGGCGGCCAGCGCTACCAGTCCAAGCTCTTCAATCCGGACTTCCTGCGCGAGAAGGGGCTGCCGGTCCCCGACTGGCTGGGGTGATGGGGACGCCGCCCATCCTGCCCCTCGCCCGCGGCGGCGCGACGGGGTAGGCTTGCCGGCGACATCCCCGCACGACCGCGAGAGCCGAGCATGGACCCGATCTTCCGACAGGACGCCTACGCGCGCACCTGCACCGCCACCGTGACGGCGGTCGACGAGCGCGGCATCCGCCTGGACCGCACCGTCTTCTACCCCACCGGCGGCGGCCAGCCCGGCGACAGCGGCGTGCTGCGCCACGCCGGCGGTGCCCTGCGCATCGTCGACGCGGTGAAGGGCGACGCGCCCGACGAGGTGATCCACGTTCCCGAGTCGGGAGCCGACCGGCCGGCGGTCGGCACGGCGGTGTCGGCGGAGATCGATTGGGAGCGCCGGCACCGCCACATGCGCATGCACACCGCCCTGCACCTGCTGTGCGCGGTGGTGCCCGGCTCGGTCACCGGCGGGCAGATCGCCGCGGACAAGAGCCGGCTGGACTTCAACGTTCCCGCGGCCAGTCTCGACAAGGAGGCCCTGACGGCGGAGCTGAACCGCCTGATCGCCGCCGACACCCCCGTCCACACCCGCTGGATCGCCGACGCGGAGCTGGAGGCCAACCCGGACCTGGTCCGCACCATGTCGGTGAAGCCGCCGACCGGCAGCGGCCGCGTGCGCCTGCTCGACATCGCCGGGGTGGATCTGCAACCCTGCGGCGGAACCCACGTCGCCCGCACCGGCGAGATCGGCGCGGTCGACGTGGTGAAGATCGAGAACAAGGGCAAGCAGAACCGGCGGGTCGTGGTCGCCCTCAGGGACTGACCGCCCACGCCGGCAACCGGAGGACCTGCCATGACCGACACGCCCAGCGACGCGCTGGTGGACACCCGCTGGCTCGCCGCGCGCCTCGACGATCCCCATGTGAAGGTGGTCGACGCCACCTGGGCCATGCCCGGAACGCCGGGGCCGCACCCCCGGGACGCGTTCGCCGGGGGGCACATTCCCGGCGCCGTCTTCTTCGACATCGACGCCATCGCGCGCCCCGGCACCGCGCCGCTGCCCCACATGCTGCCCTCGGCCGACGCCTTCGCGGCGCAGGTCGGGGCGCTCGGCATCGGCAGCGACGATGTGGTGATCGTCTACGACACCCACGGCCTGCAGACGGCGGCGCGGGCGTGGTGGATGTTCCGTGTCTTCGGCCACGACGCGGTGGCGGTGCTGGACGGCGGGCTGCCGCGCTGGACCGCCGACGGACAGCCGTTGGAGGAGGGGCCGGCCCGGCCGGTGCCCGCCACCTTCGCGGCACGGCTGCGGCCGGAGTTGGTGCGCAGCGTCGACGACATCCGCGCCAACCTGGAACGCCGGGCCGAGACCGTGGTGGACGCCCGCAGCCAGGCCCGCTTCGAGGGGACGGTCGACGACCCGTGGACCGGGTCGCGCCGCGGCCACATCCCCGGCAGCCTCAGCCTGCCCTTCACCGAGCTGCTCGATCCCGTCACCCGGACGGTGCTGCCGCGCCCGGCCCTGCTGGCCGCGTTCGAGCGGGCCGGGGTGCCGCACGACGGGCCGCTGGTGATGTCGTGCGGCAGCGGCGTCACCGCCTGCGTCCTGGCGCTCGGCTTGCACCGGCTCGGACGCACCGACGTGGCGGTTTACGACGGCTCCTGGGCGGAGTGGGGGCTGACCGCCGACACCCCGGTCGAAACCGGGCCGGCACGGCGGTGAGCGGTTCCGCGGCCTTCGCCGTCCGCCCGATCGCCGAGGGCGAGGCGCCGCCGGTGGCGGCGCTGTGGCAGGATTGCGGGCTGGTGGTGCCGTGGAACGACCCCCTGGCCGACATCGCGCTCTGCCGGGCCAGCGCCAACGCCGTTCTGCTGCTGGGCACCCGCGGTGCGGCGATCGTGGCGAGCGTGATGGCCGGCCATGACGGGCACCGCGGCTGGCTCTACTATCTTGCCGTCACCCCCGCCGAGCGCGGCCGGGGGCATGGCCGCCGCATGGTGGAGGCGGCGGAGTCCTGGCTGCGCGCCGCCGGCATGCCCAAGGCGCAGCTGATGGTCCGTGATTCCAACGCCGCGGTCCGGGCCTTCTACGAGGCACTGGGCTACACCCCCTCCCCCGTCACCGTGATGCAGAAATGGCTCGTCGCGCCCCGCTGACCCCTTCCGCCACGGCGGTCTCGCCGGGCCACCTTTCGGTCATCGTCACCTATCTGGAGATGAGGGCCCCGCCCACCCACGCCCCGGTGCCGCACCCGGAGGGAGACGTCCGGGTGGTGCGCGCCGACCCGCCCACCGTGTCGTTCTACCGCTACCTCTACAACACGGTGGGCGAGCCCTGGCTGTGGCAGGAGCGGCGGCGGATGGCCGACGCCGAGCTGGCGCGGATCGTTCACGACCCGCGCGTGGAGGTGCACGTGCTCCACGTCGACGGGACTCCGGCGGGCTATGCCGAACTCGACCGGCGCGGTGGCGGCACCACCGACCTCGGCTACTTCGGCCTCGTTCCCGATTTCATCGGCCGGCGGCTCGGCCCCTGGCTGCTCGACCAGGCGATCCGGATGGCCTGGTCGGACGGCACGCGACGGCTGACCGTGAACACCTGCACCTTCGACCACCCCAAGGCCCTGCCCCTCTACCAGAGCATGGGCTACGCACCCTACCGCCACGTCTCCCGGGTGGTCGAAGACCCGCGGGTGGACGGTTGCCTGCCCCGCGCGGCCGCGCCGCACATCCCGATCGTCGGGTAGACGGTCGCCGTCAGACGAGGATCTCCGACAGGGCGGCGACCAGGGCGCGGTTCTCGTCCTCATGGCCGACGGTGATGCGCAGGCAGTCGGGCATGCCGTACTCCGACACCGACTTGACGACGATGCTGCGCCGGGCGAGGTGCTCGATCACCGCCGCCACCCCCAGCGACGGGTCGGTCGGCACCCGCACGAGGATGAAGTTGCACACGCTGGGGTAGACCCGCAGCCCGAGTTGCTGCAGCTCCGCGGTGAGCCACGGCAGCCATGCCGCGTTGTGGTCCAGCGAGCGCGCCTCGTGCTCCTCGTCGGCCAGCGTGGCGATGGCGGCGGCCTGGGCCGGAACCGACACGTTGAACGCGCCGCGCACGCTGTTGAGGGTGTCGACCACGGCCAGCGGGCCGTAGCCCCAGCCGACCCGCAGCCCGGCCAGCCCGTGCATCTTGGAGAAGGTCCGCACCATGAGAACGTTGTCGGCCTTCTCCACGAGGTCGATGCCGCTGGCGTAGTTGGTGCGCCGGACATAGTCCGCGTAGGCCGAATCGATCACCAGCAGGGTGTGGGCCGGCAGGCCGGCCCGCAACCGCTCCACCGCGTCGATCGGGATGTAGGTGCCGGTCGGGTTGTTGGGATTGGCGAGGTAGCAGATGCGGGTGCGCTCGCTCGCCAGCTCGATCATCGCCTCGACGTCGACCACCATGTCGCGCTCCATGGCGACCACCGGCGTGGCGCCGGCGACCCGCGCCGCCTTCTGGAACCCCTGGTAGCCGTTCTCGTGGCACAGGATCTCGTCACCGGGGCCGGCGTAGGCCAGGCAGACCAGCTGGATCAGCTCGTCCGACCCGGCGGCGCAGATGATCCGTTGCGGATCCAGGTCGTAGCGGCGGGCCAGGGCCCGGCGCAACCCCTGCTGCAGGGCGTCGGGGTAGCGGTGGATCTGCGCGGCCGCGTGGCGGTAGGCGTTGACCGCCTTCGCGCTGGGGCCCAGAGGGTTCACCGTGAGCGACAGGTCGATCCAGGGGCGGCCGTCACCTTCGGGCTGGGCCGGTCGGTAGGGCTTGATCTGGACCACGCCGGACCGGGGGGACAGCAGCTCCATGGGCGAACTCCGAGGCACGTGCGACGCCGCCCCCTTGGGAACGGCGCGCCATTCAACCCCAAAACCCCGGTCGATCGCCAGCATTCTATGGCAATGCCGGTCAATGGCTGAGGATCTGGCTGAGGAACAGCCTGGTGCGCTCCGAGCGCGGGTTGGTGAAGAACTCCTCGGGGGTGTTCTGCTCGACGATCTCGCCGCGGTCCATGAAGATCACCCGGTCGGCCACCGACTTGGCGAAGCCCATCTCGTGGGTCACGCACAGCATGGTCATGCCCGAC
>NZ_BAAKJB010000008.1:0-185701 GCF_059703765.1 Azospirillum sp. NS33
CCTCTCTGGTCGACGACGCGGCGCGGCACCAGGCGCTCACCGGCGCGACCCCGGTGCGCCGGGCGGTGGTCGGCGGCGTGCCCCTGACCACCCTGGTGGCCGCCATCCCCGACTATTCCGGCAAGCCCGCGGCGGTGGTCGAGATCCTCATGGACTCCAGCGAGTACGCGGCCCAGTACGCCGACGCCCGGACGCTGGCCCTGGGGATCGGCGGCGGCGTCCTGCTGGTCGGCCTGGCCCTGGCGTGGCTGATGGCCCGGACCATCAGCGGTCCGCTCCACCAGTTGGCGCTGGCCATGCAGGGCCTGGCGAACGGCGAGCTTGCGGTGGCGGTGCCGGCCACCGGCCGGGGCGACGAGGTGGGCGAGATGGCCCGCTCGGTCGCCGTGTTCAAGCGCCACGCCGAGGAGATCCGCGACCTCCAGACCGAACAGGAGGCCATGCGCCGGCGTGCCGAGAGCGAGCGGGCCGAGGTGGTGAAGCGCATCGCCGACGGGCTGGAGCGCAGCCTGGCGGCGGTCACCGAGCGCATCGGCACGGCCGCGACCGGAATGGTGGCGACCGCGGAAACCATGACCCGCACCGTCGACCAGGCCAACAGCGGCGCCACCGCGGTCGCCGCCGCGGCCGAGGAGGCGTCCGCCAACGTGGAGACGGTGTCGGCGGCGACCACCGAGCTCACCTCCTCCATCGGCGAGATCGGCGAGCAGGTGCAGCGCTCGTCCAGCATCGCCGGCGCGGCGGTCGACGTCGCCGGCCGCGCGACCAAGCGGATCGCCGAGCTGGAGCAGTCGGTGCACCGGATCGGCGAGGTCGTGAAGTTCATCACCGACATCGCCGCCCAGACCAACCTGCTGGCGCTCAACGCCACCATCGAGGCGGCGCGGGCCGGCGAGGCCGGCAAGGGCTTCGCCGTGGTCGCCGGGGAGGTCAAGAACCTGGCCAATCAGGCGGCCCAGGCCACCGAGGAGATCGCCACCCAGATCGCCGAGGTCCAGGGCACCACCGGCGCGGCGGTCAAGGCCATCGGCGACGTCGGCGCGACCATCGGCCGGATGAGCGAGGTGACCACCGCCATCGCCGCGGCGATCGAGGAGCAGGGCGCGGCCACCGCCGAGATCGCCCGCAACGTCGAGCAGGCCGCCGCCGGCACGCGGCAGGTGTCGACCAGCATCTCGACGGTCAGCGCCGCCGTGCGCGACACCGGGTCGGCCTCCGGCCGGGTGCTGGACGCCGGCCGCACCCTGTCGCGCGAGACCGAGTCCCTGCGCGGCGCCATCGCCCAGGCGCTGCACGACATCCGCGCCACCGCGGCGCCGGCGGCCTGACCGACGGCCGGTCTTCCCCAGAGGCCGGCCGACGGCCGGCCTAAAACCGAACGCCGAGTTGACAGGAAAGGCGTGCTTCTTACCTTTACGTAAACGTCAACCAAGCCGTCGCGGCGGGCCACCACCGGGGATGGGCGATCGATGCCGGACGCCGACCAGCACCGCAGCCAGCCCCGCCCGCGGCCCGGCGCCATGGGCGGCCCGGCAGCCGCCATCCTGTCATCGACCGACGCCGTGACCGCCCCGCCACCGCCCCCCGCCACTGCCGGGAAGCGGGCTGCGGCGCCCTGTCCGGCGCCCGCCCCACACAGACCGCCGCGCCAAGACCGCCGTACCGGCCCCAGGGAGGATACGAAGAGATGAAATCCGTGGTCATCGCGGGCTATGCCCGCTCTCCGTTCGCCTTCGCCAGCAAAGGTGAGCTGGCCAGGGTGCGGCCCGACGACCTGCTGGCGGCGGTCGTCAAATCCCTGGTCGAACGCAGCGGCGTCGATCCCGCGCGGATCGAGGATTTCGTCGTCGGCTGCGCCTTCCCGGAGGGTGAGCAGGGCCTCAACATCGCGCGCCTCGTGTCCTTCCTGGCCCGCCTGCCGGTGACCATGGGGGCGGTCACGGTCAACCGCTTCTGCGGCTCGTCCATGCAGGCGATCCACCAGGCCGCCGGGGCGATCGCGCTGGGCGCCGGGGACGTGTTCCTGTGCGGCGGCGTGGAGTCCATGAGCCGGGTTCCGATGATGGGCTTCAACCCGATGCTCCATCCCTCGCTCGCCCAGCACTATCCGCAGGCCTATTGCTCGATGGGCGTGACGGCGGAGAACGTGGCGCGGCGCTACGGCATCGGCCGCGAGGAGCAGCAGGCGCTGGCCGTCGCCTCCCACGCCAAGGCCGCCGCGGCCCAGGCCGAGGGCCGCCTGGACGAGGAGATCGTCGCCATCGGCGCGCCCGGCGGAACGGTCGCGCGCGACGGCTGCATCCGCCCCGGCACCACCCAGGAGGCGCTGTCCGGCCTCAAGCCGGCGTTCATGGAGGACGGGACGGTGACCGCCGGCACCGCGTCGCCGCTGACCGACGGCGCCGCCGCCGTGCTGGTCGCCGACGAGGAGTTCGCGCGGGCCAACGGCCTGCCGATCCTCGCCCGGGTGCGCTCCATCGCGGTGGCCGGCTGCGAGCCCGACGTGATGGGGCTGGGGCCGGTGCCGGCGAGCCGCAAGGCGTTGGCCCGCGCCGGCATCACCATGGCCGATGTCGGGGTGGTCGAGCTCAACGAGGCCTTCGCCGCCCAGGCGCTGGCCTGCATCCGCGAGCTGGAGATCGACGAGGCGACGCTGAACATCGACGGCGGGGCCATCGCGCTCGGCCACCCCCTCGGCGCCACGGGAGCGCGCATCACCGGCAAGGCGGCGGCCCTGCTGGCGCGCGAGGGCAAGCGGTTCGCGCTGGCCAGCCAGTGCATCGGCGGCGGCCAGGGCATCGCCACCGTCCTCGAAGCGGTGTGAGGCCGGCCATGGACATCCAACGCGCCGCCGTGATCGGAGCCGGGGTGATGGGCAGCGGGATCGCCGCCCATCTCGCCAACGCCGGCATTCCCGTCCTCCTCCTGGACATCGTGCCCGCCGGGGCCACGGACCGCAGCGCCGTCGCCCGGGGGGCGGTCGACCGCCTCCTCAAGGCCGATCCGGCGCCCTTCATGCACAAGCGCAACGCCCGGCTGGTGACCCCGGGCAACCTGGAGGACGACCTCCACCGCCTGGGCGCGTGCGACTGGATCGTCGAGGCGGTGGTCGAGGACCCGGCGGTCAAGGCCGACCTCTACCGGCGCATCGACCCGCTGCGCAAGGCGGGCTCCGTGGTCTCCTCCAACACCTCGACGATCCCCCTGGCGGCCCTGGTGGCGGACCAGTCCGAAGCGTTCCGCCGCGACTTCCTGATCACCCATTTTTTCAACCCGCCGCGCTACATGCGCCTGCTGGAACTGGTGACCGGCCCCGAGACGCGGGCCGAAGCGGCGGCGGCCATCGCCGACGTCTGCGACCGCCGCCTCGGCAAGGGGGTGGTGCGCTGCAAGGACCGGCCCGGCTTCATCGCCAACCGCATCGGTGCCTTCTGGATCCAGGCCGCCATCAACGCCGCCGTCGACCTCGGCCTGACGGTCGAGGAGGCCGACGCGGTCGCCGGCCGGCCCATGGGCGTTCCCAAGACCGGCGTGTTCGGGCTGATGGACCTGGTCGGCATCGACCTGATGCCGCACATCTCCCGCAGCCTGCTGGCCACCTTGCCGGAGGGCGACGCCTACCGCGCCGTCCACCGCGACCACCCGCTGATCGCGCGGATGATCGCCGAGGGCTACACCGGGCGGAAGGGCAAGGGCGGTTTCTA
Organism: Azospirillum sp. NS33; assembly: GCF_059703765.1. Lineage (NCBI taxonomy): Bacteria > Pseudomonadati > Pseudomonadota > Alphaproteobacteria > Rhodospirillales > Azospirillaceae > Azospirillum > Azospirillum sp. NS33. The sequence continues at coordinate 3,705 of NZ_BAAKJB010000008.1, forward strand.
CCGCATCAACCGCGCCGGCGGCGGCAAGGTGAAGGAGGCGATCGACCTCGCCACCGGCGACTACCGCGCGTCGGAGCGGGCCAGGCCCGACAGCGTGTCCGCCGCCGGGCGCGACCTGCGCGCGCTGGCCGAGCACCCCGACCGCACCGGCCGCTTCGCCCGCACCGTGCTGGCGCAGACCCTGGCCTACGCCGCGTCCCTGGTGCCGGAGATCGCCGACGACCCGGTCGCCGTCGACCAGGCGATGCGGCTCGGCTACAACTGGAAGCAGGGTCCGTTCGAGCTGATCGACCGCCTCGGCACGGCGTGGTTCGCCGACCTGTGCACCGCCGAGGGCATCCCCGTCCCGGCGCTCGTCGCGCGCGCCGCCGGCCGCCCCTTCTACCGCGTCGAAGGGGGACGGCTGGAGCAACTGACGGTCGACGGCCACTACGCGGCGGTGGTCCGTCCGGACGGCGTGCTGCTGCTGTCGGACGTGAAGCGGGCCACGGCCCCGGTCTGGAAGAACGGCTCGGCCAGCCTGTGGGACGTCGGCGACGGGGTGATGTGCCTGGAGTTCACCTCCAAGATGAACACCCTCGACGCCGACACCATGGCCGCCTACGCCAAGGCGATGGCGTTGATCGGCGACGGTGGCGGGGCGTGGAAGGCGCTGGTGGTCCACAACGAGGCCGACAACTTCTCGGTCGGCGCCAACCTGGGCCTGGCCCTCTTCGCCCTCAACATCGCGCTGTGGCCGCAGATCGAGGAGCTGGTGGCGGCGGGGCAGCGCACCTACCGGGCGCTCAAGCACGCGCCGTTCCCGGTGGTGGCGGCGCCCTCGGGCATGGCGCTGGGGGGCGGCTGCGAGATCCTGCTGCACGCCGACCACGTCCAGGCGCACGCCGAGACGTACATGGGGCTGGTGGAGGTCGGCGTCGGCGTCATCCCCGCCTGGGGCGGCTGCACCGAGATGATCGCCCGCCACACCGCCGACCCCAAGCGGCCCCAGGGCCCGATGCCGCCGCTGGCGGCCGCCTTCGAGACCATCAGCCTGGCCAAGGTGGCGAAGTCGGCGGACGAGGCCAGGGACCTGAAGTACCTCCGCCCGTCCGACGCCGTCACCATGAACCGCGACCGCCTGCTGGCCGACGCCAAGGCCAAGGCGCTCGAGCTGGCGCAGGCGTACACGCCGCCCGAGCCGGTCACCCTCACCCTGCCCGGGCCGGCCGGGCGGACCGCCCTGGAGCTGGCGGTGGAGGGCTTCCGCCTGCAGGGCAAGGCGACTCCGCACGATGTCGTGGTCTGCCGCGCCCTGGCCGAGGTGCTGACCGGCGGCGACGCCGACCTCACCCGGCCGGTCGGCGAGGACGCGGTCCTGGCGCTGGAGCGCACCGCCTTCATGGCGCTGATCCACGAGCCGGACACCGTCGACCGCATCGAGCACATGCTCACCACCGGCAAGCCGCTGCGCAACTGAGGGGGAGGAGAACACCATGCCGGTCTACAAGGCCCCGCTGCAGGATGTGCGCTTCGTGCTGGAGAGCGTCGTCGGCGTCGAGCGCCTGGCCGCACTGCCAGGCTACGAGGAGGCCACCCCCGACCTGATCTTCCAGGTCCTGGAGGAGGGGGCCCGGCTGTGCGAGGAGGTGCTGTTCCCCCTGAACCAGTCCGGCGACGCCGAAGGCTGCCGGTTCGAGAACGGCGTCGTGCGTACACCCGCCGGCTTCAAGGAGGCGTACGACACCTATGTCGGTGCCGGCTGGCAGGGGCTGTCGTGCGACCCCGCCTATGGCGGGCAGGGGCTGCCGAAGCTGGTCAACACCGTGCTGGAGGAGTTTGTCTGCTCCGCCAACCTCAGCTTCGGCATGTACCCCGGCCTGTCGCTCGGCGCCTACAACGCGCTGGAGCTGCACGGGTCGGACGCCCTGAAGGCGCGCTTCCTGCCCAGGCTGGTGGACGGCACCTGGTCGGGCACGATGTGCCTGACCGAACCCCACGCCGGCACCGACCTCGGCATCATCCGCACCCGGGCGGAGCCCCGGGGCGATGGCTCCTACGCGCTCACCGGCACCAAGATCTTCATCTCCGCCGGCGAGCACGACCTGACGGAGAACATCCTTCACCTGGTGCTGGCGCGCCTGCCCGACGCACCGGCGGGAACCCGCGGCATCAGCCTGTTCCTGGTGCCGAAGCTCATGCCGGACGGGGACGGCGCGCCGGGCCCGCGCAACGGCGTGTCCTGCGGCTCCATCGAGCACAAGATGGGGATCAAGGCCTCCTCGACCTGCGTGATGAACTTCGACGCCGCCACGGGCTGGCTGGTGGGGGAGCCCAACAAGGGCATGCGGGCCATGTTCGTGATGATGAACGCGGCGCGCCTGGCGGTCGGCGTCCAGGGGCTGGGGATCGCCGAGGTCGCCTACCAGAACGCCGCCGCCTACGCCAAGGAGCGGCTGCAGGGGCGCGCCCTGTCGGGGCCCCGCTATCCGGACCGGCCGGCCGACCCCATCGTCGTCCACCCCGACGTTCGGCGCAGCCTGCTGACGGCGCGTGCGTACACCGAGGGGGCGCGGGCCCTGGGCGCCCTGGTCGGCTACCATCTCGACGTGTCGGAACGCCATCCCGACCCGCGGGTGCGCCGGGAGTCCGACGAGTTCGTCCAGCTCCTGACACCGGTCGTCAAGGCGCTGTTCACCGACATCGGGGTCGAGGCCGCCAACATCGCCGTGCAGGTGCACGGCGGCCACGGATTCATCTGGGAGACCGGGGTGGAGCAGTACGTGCGCGACGCCCGCATCACCCAGATCTACGAGGGCACCAACGGCATCCAGGCCCTGGACCTGGTCGGGCGCAAGCTCGGCCAGGACATGGGACGTCTGCTGCGCCGCTTCTTCCACCCCGTGGCCGCCGATCTGCAGGCGGACATGGCCGACGAGAGCCTGGGCGAGTTCGTGCTGCCGTTGGCCAAGGCCTTCGCCAAGCTGCAGCAGGCGACCGGGCTGATCGCCCAGAAGGGCATGAAGGACCCGGACGAGGCGGGGGCGGCGGCCAGCGACTACCTCCGGCTGTTCGGCCTCGTCGCGCTCGGCTGGATGTGGCTGCGCATGGCGAAGGCGGCGCGGGCCGGCCTGGCCGCAGGGTCCGGCGACGCCGCGTTCCTCGAGAACAAGGTTAAGATTGGCCGGTTCTATATGGCGAAGGTGCTGCCGCAGGCCAACGCGCTGTTCATCGCGATCCTCGCCGGGGCAAAACCTGTGATGGATTTCCCGGACGAGGATTTCTAGCGCCGCGCATCCCGCCGCCACCCCGCCGCCACCCCGCCGGCGGGTGCCGGCCCGGCCCCCGCCAGCGGCCGAGACCCCTGGCGGGTGCCTTGTTTTCCAACGGCCCGGCCCCCTTTTCACCCCTTGTACCGAAGGCATAGCGTGTGTGACATTGGGGCAATTCCGGTTGTCCGGACGTCCTGGTCCGTGATACATCTCCTTGCCGGTTAGACTGGTTAAAAGTCTGAGCGGCCCTTCAGCCGCGATGCATATGCGGTTCGAAAGCGCCGGTTGTGCTATGGCACACGGATCGGCCCAAGGCCGTGGAGACGGGAGAGAGCAATGAGGATCCTGATCGGTGACGACCACGTGCTGTTCCGCGAGGGACTGCGCAGGCTCCTCGAGCAGCTCAAGGACGACAGCACCTTCGAGGAGGCCAGCGGCTTCGACGAGATGGTGGATCGCTGCGCCGGCGAGGTCCAGTACGACCTGATCCTGACCGACCTGCGCATGCCCGGGTGGCCCGGCTTTGCCGGTATCCAGTCGCTGCGCGACAGCCAGCCCCAGGCCAAGGTGGTGGTGATCTCCGCGTCGGAGGCGCACCACGATGTCCGCGAGGCGCTGGAGCACGGCGCCTCCGGCTACATCCCGAAATCGTCCAGCGTGAAGATCATGCTGAGCGCCCTGGACCTGATTTTCTCTGGCGGCGTGTACGTGCCGGCCACGGTGCTGCGCGACGGTGGCGACTCCGAGCCGTCGCGGGGGTCGGGCGGCATGGTGCCGCCGGCGGACCCGGCGCTGGAGCAGCTGCTGACGCAGCGCCAGCGCGAGGTGCTGGACCGCCTGCGCGAGGGCAAGTCCAACAAGCAGATCGCCCATGAGCTGGGCCTGTCCGAAGGCACCGTGAAGATCCACATGACGGCGATCTTCAAGTCGCTCGGCGTGCGCAACCGCACCCAGGCGGCGATGGCCTTCCCCCAGACCCAGTCCTGAGCCGCCCGGCGGACCCCCGGGCCGGCCGCGGGGCCGGTACGATGCGTTGTGGCGGTGGCGACCGGAAGCGAGCCCCTTTCCCAGGTCCGGGGGAGGGGCTTCATTGTGTCCGGTGCGGCGGTCCCGGGCCCGGCTCAGCCGATCCCGGCGACGTAGCCGCGCAGGCTTTCCACCTCCAGTTCGGCGCCGTCCAGACGGGCCTTCACAACGTCGCCGATGCTGATGAGGCCGAGCAGGCGGTCCCCCTCCATGACCGGCAGGTGGCGGATGCGCCGCTCCGACATCAGGGCCAGCGCCTCGGCGTCCGACTGGTTCGGGCCGATGGTCACCAGGTCGCGGGTCATGAGATCGCCGACCGGGCGGCCGAGGGCGGCGGCGCCGTCGCTGGCGAGGCGGCGGACGATGTCGCGCTCCGACAGGATTCCGGCCGGCCGGCCGGCGCCGTCGCTCACCAGGACGGCGCCAATGCGACGCTCCGCCAGCAGGGCCGCGGCCGCCGCGACGGTGTCGTCCGAGCGGATCGTGACGATCTCGGAACCCTTTCGCTTCAGCAGGGCGGACACGTGCATGGGTGGGCTTCCTTCTCGTGGGCGGGGCCCCGCCGCGGTCGGGCGGAACCACGAACATGCCTAGCCTCCCATCGCGCCGCCGCAAAGGGAACCCCGGCAAACGGTCCGGCGACTACCACCAAGGGAATAACCCCCGGGTGTCACCCCGGTGCCGGGGCCAGGCAACTCTGAACCACGTAGTAGCATTGGCCGATGCCGCCGGCGCCTTCGGGCGTGCCGTTGTAGACGACCCGGCGCACCACGCCGTCCTGGAGCGTGAAGGTGGCTTCGCAGGCGTAGCTGCGCAGCTCGTCGCCGTAGCCGGGCCAGCCCGCGCCCCACCAGCCGGGATGACCGTATGCCGGCCACCACGGCCCGCCATAGGCCGCCCAGCCCGGGGCGGGGCGGGCGACGATCCGGTCGCTGCGGTAGGTGAAGAACTCCTGGCCGCCCGCCTCGGCCTGCCGTTGCGGCACGCCGGCGCAGGACAGCAGCCGCTCCTTCGGCAAGCCGACCAGCGTGGTGCGGGCGGCGAGCGCCTGCTCGGCGAGCGGGTTGGCGCAGCCCGTCAGAAGGCCTGCGCCCGGCAGCGCCAGCGCCAGCGCCATCGCGATCGATCGTGTCGTGGTCATGGCCGTCCTTCCTCCTCCTCGGTGCCCGGGCGCGCCGCAGGCGCCGTGTGCAGGCGTGCGGCCGCCAGGTCGGCGGCGGCGACACCCAGCGCCGCCACGTCGTCGGGCACGCCCTCGCCGGCGGCGAGCGCCGCCGCGGTGCGGGCCAGGGCCGGGGCGGTCTGGATGCCGTAGCCGCCCTGGGCCGCCAGCCAGAAGAACCCGTCCGCGTCCGCCGCGAAGCCGGCCACCGGCACCTTGTCGGCGACGAAGCTGCGCAGCCCGGCCCAGCGGTGGCGGATGCGCCGGACAGCGAAGCGCGCCGCCCCTTCCACCCGGTCAACAGCCACCGCGACGTCCCATTCCTCCGGCTGCACGTCGCAGGGCTCGACCGGCGTCTCGTCGGCCGGCGAGGCCAGCAGGCGGCCGGCGTCGGGCTTGGCGTAGAAGCCCTCGTCGACATCGATCACCATGGGCCAGGCCGGCAGCCCGTCGGCCAGCGCCGTCTCGTCGGCCGCGAAGACGGGATCGAAGACCACCACCGTGCGCCGCTTCGCCACCAGGCCGATCGGCCGCACTCCGGCCAGCGCCGCCACCTGGTCGGCCCAGGCGCCGGCGGCGTTGATCATCACCGGCGCCGCGACGGCGCCCGCCGGGGTCTCGGCGCACCACAGGCCACCGGTGCGGCGCAGGGCGGTCACACCGGCGTCGGTCAGCAGCCGCCCGCCGCGCGCCAGCAGGCCGCGGAGGAAGCCGGCGTGCAGGGCGTGCACGTCGATGTCCATGGCCTCGGGCTCTTCCACCGCACCGGCGGCGTAGCCGTCGCGCAGCCAGGGGGCGCGGGCCTGCGTCGTGACACCGTCGAGGCGGGCGACGGAGGGCGTGAGGCGGCGCCCCTGGTCGTACGCGGCGTCGAGCGCGGCGCCCTGGTCGGCGCGTCCCACCAGAAGCACGCCGCGCGGCGTCAGCAGCGGGTGCTCGGCGAAGCCGGAGGGAGGGGCGTCGAAGAAGCCGCGACTGGCCACGGTCAAGGCGCGCACGGCCGGCGGCCCGTAGGTCTGGGTGTACAGCGCGGCGGACCGGCCGGTGGCGTGATAGCCGGCCTGGCCTTCGCGCTCCAGCACCACCACGCGGCCGCGTGACGCCAGTTCGTACCCCACCGAGGCGCCGGCGATGCCCGCGCCCACGATCAGGAAATCCGCGCGTTCCACGGCGACGCTCCCTGCGGTTCCAGGACAGAGCATGGGACCGCGGCCGCCTCCTGGGAAGGGGTGGATTGCACGGGCCCATCTCCTGATGCCATAACAGCCATGTCACTGCTGGAGGTGCCCCGTCATGCCGCTGTCGTCACTGGCGCCATCCGCGCTGGCCGGGGCCGGGGCCGGGGCCGGGGCCGGGTCGCCCCAGCCCCAGGCCCTGGTCTATCCGGGATCCGGCGTGCCCACGGTGGACGCCCTGGTCGAGGACCTGGACCTGCGCTGGAACGCCGGCGGGCCCCTGGGAATGCCGGTCACCGTGACCTACAGCTTCATGGACGCGGTGCCCTCCTACTATGCCTCGGGCGAGATCGCCGGGTTCCGCGTGTTCAACGACGCCATGGAGACCGCGGCGCGCAGCGCGCTCGCCCGATACGCGGCGGTGGCGGACATCACCTTCCTGGAGGTGGCGGATGCCGGCGCGGGCGGACAGATCCGCTTCGGATCCGCCCAGATCGACGGGACCACGGCGGCCTACGCCTATTATCCGGCCACGCACGAGGTGGGCGGCGATGTCTGGATCGACTGGGAGTCCGACAACAACACCAGCCCGGAGGAGGGCAGCTACGCCTATCTGACATTCCTGCACGAGGTCGGGCACGCCCTGGGCCTCAAGCACCCCGGCAACTATGGCGGCGAGTCCGACGGCGGACCGTACCTGTCGGCGGCCGACGACACCACCGACCAGACCGTGATGTCCTACGTCACGGGGTCCGTGCACTACCCCAGCGTCCTCGGCCCCCTGGACATCCAGGCGATCGAATACCTCTACGGCCCGAAGACCGCCAAGACCATCGGCAACCTCCAGGCCGGCAGCGACGCCGCGGAATCCCTGACCGGCACCGCGGGCACCGATTCCCTGCTGGGGCGGGGCGGCAACGACGTGCTGGTGGGCGGATCCGGCAACGACGGCATCATGGGCGGCACCGGCAACGACTGGATCCAGGGCGATGGCGGTTCGGACACCCTCTACGGCAACCAGGGGCCGGACACCCTTCTCGGCGGCGACGGTGCCGACACGGTGTTCGGCGGCCAGGGCGACGACTGGGTCGATGGCGGCGGCAGCGGCGACGTGCTCTACGCCAACATGGGCAGCGACCTCGTGGTCGCCGGGGACGGCGCCGACACGGTGTTCGGTGGCCAGGGCGACGACGTGATCTACGGCGGGGCCAGCGCTGATGCCCTGTTCGGCAACCGCGGCAACGACACCCTGGTGGGCGGCACCGGCAACGATTTCTTCTATGCCGGCCATGAGGGTGGCCAGGACGTCATCGCCGATTTCGACCGGCTGGGCGACTGGCTGGTGGTGCCGACGGGCGTCAACGGCACCGACATCGCCACGGTGGCGGACGTGATGGCCCGCGCCCGGGACGTCGACGGCGGCGTCCTCATCGACCTCGGCGCCGGCAACAGCATCACCCTGATCGGTCTCAGCAGCGCGACCTTGAGTCCCTACGACATCTGGATCCAGTGAGTTGCCTCCGCCGTGGCGCCAGCCCGCCGAGGGGGGCGCCGCGGTGCCGGACGTTCCGTGGCGGCCCGGCGCGCGCTACACTGCGCGCCCGTCCGCAGCCCCGGAGAGCCCCTTGGCGAAGCCCCGTCCCATCCCGACCGCCGCGCGGCGGCCCGGCGCGTCCGATCACTGGGACGGCACCCGCTTCTTCAACCCGCACGCCGACACCGACAAGCGCCTGGGGGACGTTCTGCGCTACCTCTGGCGCAGCCGGTGGGACACCTGGCCGGAACGCGTGGCGGCTTCGGTGCCGGCGGACCTGCCGGACCGCGACGCCGCCCTGACCTTCCTCGGCCATGTCACCTTTCGGCTGCGCCTGGGTGGCGCGGTGTACCTCACCGACCCCGTGTTCGCCCGGCGGGCCGGACCGGGCGGCGTGCTGGGTCCCCGCCGCGCCCGCCCCTCCGCCGTCGCTCTCGACGCGCTGACCCGGGTCGACGCGGTGCTGGTCAGCCACTCCCATTACGATCACATGGACCTGGCCTCCCTGCGCGCGCTCGCCCGGCGGCACGCGCCGCGGGTCTATGCCGGGCTGGGCAACGAGCGCATCCTCGCCCGTGCCGGGTTCCGCGACGTGGTGACCCTGGACTGGTGGGAGAGCGCCGCGGCCCCCGGCGGCGGCCGGGTCACCTTCGTGCCGGCCCAGCATTGGTCGGCCCGCACCCCGTTCGACCGGCGCCGCAGCCTGTGGGGCGGCTTCGTGGTGGAGGCCGCGGATGGCACCGTCCACTTCGCCGGCGACAGCGGCTACTGCCCCCATTTCCGCGAGATCGGCGCCCGGTTCCCCGGCATCGACGTGGCCCTGCTGCCGATCGGCGCCTACGAGCCGCGCTGGTTCATGGCCGCCCAGCACATGGACCCGGCCGAGGCGGTGCAGGCGTTCCTCGATCTGGGGGCCGCGCGCGCCGTCGCCATGCATTTCGGCACCTTCCGCCTGACCCCCGAAGCGATCGACGCGCCGGCGCGGGCACTGGCGGAGGCGCTCGACCGGCACGGCGTGGACGCCGCGCGTTTCCGCGTCCCGGACCATGGGGAAACCTTCCGCCTGGGCTGATCCCGGCCATGCGTCGGCTCAGCCGACGCCCCAGCCGCCGGTGTCGGGGAAGGGGACGGGCGGCGGAGGGGCCGCCGTGGCGGCGGCGGACGGCGCCGCGAGGCCGCGGGGCAGGGGCGGAGCCCCGGCCGGCTCGGGGAGCAGTGCGGCGGCCGCGACCCACCACGCGGGGTGGGCCGCGGTGACGGCGGCGGCCGCCACGCTGGCGGCCGCCGCGTCGGCGTAGAGTCCGAAGCACGTGGCGCCGCTGCCGGACATGCGGGCCAGCAGGCAGCCGGCGGTCGCGGCGAGCGCCGCCAGGGCCTCGCCGATCGCCGGGGCGATGGCCGTGGCCGGCGCCGCCAGGTCGTTGCCGCGCCCGCCCAGCACCGCGGCGAGCGCGGCGGCGTCGGCCGGCGCGCCGGTGAAGCGGGCGGGTGCCGAGAAGGCACCCCGGCGCGCCGTGAACACGGCCGGCGTGGCGACCGGCACGCCGGGGTTGACCAGCACCACGTGGCAGGGCGGCAGGGCCGGGGCGGCGTCCAGCCGCTCGCCGGCGCCGCCGACGAAGACCGGCCGTCCGGCCAGGCACACCGGCACGTCCGCGCCCAGGCCCGCGGCCACCTCGTAGAGCACGGGGTCGGCGGCGGGAACCTCCCAGAGGCGGGCCAGCGCCCGCAGCGTCGCCGCGGCGTCGGCCGAACCGCCGCCGATGCCGGCGGCGACCGGCAGGCGCTTGTCCAGGTGGATCATCGCCTCCGGCGCGCGGCCGAGGCGTGCGGCCAGGGCGTGGGCGGCGCGGATCACCAGGTTGCCGGACGGTGCCTCGGCCATCAGCACGGGGGCGAACGGCCCGGACACCGCCAGCCGCGGCCCGGCGGAGGGCAGGTCCGCGCCGCGCAGCGCCAGCCGCGCCGGGGCCGGCCGCACGGTGACGGTGTCGCCGACGTCGGCGAAGGCCACCAGGCTGTCCAGGGCGTGGTAGCCGTCCGGGCGGCGGCCGAGCACGTGGAGGTAGAGGTTGAGCTTGGCCGGCGCGGCTTCGACGATGGCGGTCATGGGCGCCTACCGGGTCTCCGCCTGCGCCGCCTGGCGGGCCGGCAGGCCCTTGTCGAGCTTCCCCTGGATCGCGGCGCGGGCGTCGTCCGTGTCGGCGGTGCGCAGGGCGCGCTGCCACTGGAACCGCGCCTCGGCGCGGCGCCCGACCTGCCAGTAGGCGTCGCCCAGGTGGTCGTTGATGGTGCTGTCGACGGGGCGCATCTCCACGGCGCGCTCCAGGGTCACCACCGCCTCCTCGAACTCGCCCATGCGGTACAGCGCCCAGCCCAGGCTGTCGACGATGTAGCCGTCCTTGGGCCGCAGCTCCACCGCCCGCTCGATCATCGTCCGGGCGCGTTCCAGGTGCTGGCCGCGGTCGACCCAGCTGTAGCCCAGGTAGTTCAGCAGGAACGGCTCGTCCGGGTTGAGGGACAGGGCGGCTTCCAGATCGGCCTCGGCCTCGGTCCAGCGGCCGGTCTGGTCGTAGGTCAGGGCGCGGGAGTAGAGGATCGCCCAATGCCGCGCCTGCAGCGCCCCGGCCCTCTCCAGGGCGCGGCTGTACGCGCCGATCGCCGGGTCGTACTCCTTGGCCGTGCGGTGGATGTCGCCGAGCCGGATCAGGGCGTCGGTGCGGGTCGGCCGCTCCTCGGCCAGGGCCGAGAAGCGCTCCACCGCCTCGTCGTGGCGATCCAGGCTGGCCAGCGACTCCGCCATGCGCAGGCGGACCGGCCAGCCCAGCACGGCGCTGCCCTCCAGCGTCTCGTACTCGGCGAGGGCGGCGGCGTGGTGGCCGCGCTCGTCCAGCACGTCGCCGATCATCAGCCGGGCCAGCGCCAGGTCCGGCCGCAGGTGAAGGGCGATGCGCCCGAACAGCAGCGCCGTCTCCGCCGCCCCCTCGTGCTGCAGCGCGCTGCCCAGGTCGAACAGCGCCTCGGCCAGGCCGTCGGGGGCGTTGCCGACCAACGGCTCGGCCGCACCGCCGGAGTCCAGCCGCCGCAGCGCCGGCTCGATCATCGCCGCGTCGGAGGCGCCGTCGGCGAAGCGGCGGTAGAGCGCCCCGGCCTCGGCGACGCGGCCGGTGCGCTCGTAGAAATTGCCGGCGAGCTGGACCACCCGCAGCGGAGGGGTGCTGGCGGCCACCTTGGCGTAGTGCTCCGCCGCGGCCTCGGCCTGGCCGCCGAGGTCGAGCAGCAGGGCCGCGTGCAGATCGTGGAGCGCGTCGAACCCGGTGGCGGTGCCGAGCGGCGCCAGCGCGGCCAGCGCCGCTTCGGTGTCGCCGGTGGCGGCGGTCAGCCAGGCGTCGATCAGCGGCCCGAGGAAGCGCGCCAGCCCGTCGCGGGGCAGCGCGGCGGCCAGCGTGCGGGCCTCCTCGAGGCGCCCGTGCTTCAGGTGGTCGGCGACCAGCAGGGTGACGCCGAGTTGGTCGATCCCGCCGCTGCCGGCCAACCGCCCGGCCAGCTCGACCGCGGTCTCGACGGCACCGTCACCGAGCTTTAGGCTGTAGGTGCGGCGCAGCAGCGCCGCGTCCTCCGGGTCGGCGGCCAGCGCCTGCGCCATGTACTGGGCCGCGGCGCCCCAGTCGTCGTGCTGCTGGGCGTGGCGGCCGGCGAGATAGCTGCCCGTCGGCGAGGTCGCCGCCGGTGGCCGCTCCGCGGCGGTCGCCAGGGGGGCGCCGGCCGCGTCGAGCGCGGCTGCGGTCAGGGCGGCGGCGAGGAGGCTGGCGGCGAAGGCGCAGCGGCGGGTCCGGGTGTTCGTCATACCGCGTCCAGATGAGGTGCGTGACCGAGGATGCAAGGCTACGGCGGATCACGGCGCGGCAGCAAGGAACACTTGTGCGCCCGAGTCGCTCAGCCCACCGGGGCGTCCGCGCCGGCCCACCGGCGGCGCACGGCGGCGATCCGTTCGGGGCGGAAAACGTCGGCGACCCGGGCATCCATGTGGTCGCGCAGGCGCGCCGGCATGCCCGGCGACAGGCGGGGACCCTCCGCCTTCCACCGCGCCATCCACGACAGGGTGCGCAGCCAGGTCAGCCGGCGCATCGGCCGCACCCACGGCGCGACCGCCGCCGCCAGGGCGGCGGGCACCGCCGCGGCCCAGGCGGCGTGGAAGGCGGCGACGCCGGCCTCGTCCAGCTCGGCGGCGACGTCGGGGTCCCACAGGGTGGAGGTGGGCAGGCTGGCGTGGGCGAGGTCGATGGCCGGGTTCCCGTACTGCGCCTTTTCCAGGTCGGTGAACCACGCCGTGCCGGCCGCGTCGATCAGGAAGTTGCCGGGGTGGACATCGGTGCCGACCAGAGCCACCGGCTGCGGCCCGGCCACGCGGCAGGCCGCGGCGGCCGCCAGTTCCGCCTCGATCTGGGCCATGGCCGCCGCGGCCAGCCCGGCCCGGGCGAAATGCTCGGACTGGCGGCGCACCAGGGCCAGGGTCGCGGCGGCCGGGTCGTCGGGGGCGGCCAGCGGCGGCCGCCCGGCCGGCGGCGGCAGCGCCAGCCGGTGCAGCGCCGCCAGCGCCCGGGCGATGGCCGGCATGTCCCGGGGCAGGCGGGGCGGGCGTCCCGCCACCTCGCCGACCACCAGCGCGCCCATGGGCAGGCCCGGCTGCGGCGCCAGCGCGGCGTGCAGGGCCGGCGTGTGGCCGCTGGGCGCCGCCCGGCGGAACGCCGCCGCCTGGTAGGCGAGGTTGGTGGCGGGGGCGAGCCCCTGCTGGCTCCACCGCGGAACGCGCACGACGAGGCCGCGGCCGGCCAGGCGCAGGTGGTCGTGGGCGACGCCCCGCAGCGGCATGGCCTCCAGGTCGTCCGGCGTCAGGCCGGGGACGACGGCGCCGAGCGCGCGGAGCAGGTCCGCCCGGCCGGCGCCGTGCGGCGCGCCGTCGCTCACCCCGCCTGATGCTCCTTGAGGCGCGGCATCAGCTCGACCAGGTTGCAGGGGCGGTGGCGGTTGTCGAGCTGGGCCTGGAGGATGCCGTCCCACGCGTCGCGGCAGGCGCTGGGGGAGCCGGGCAGGGCGAAGATGTAGGTGCCGTTGGCGACGCCCCCGGTGGCCCGGCTCTGGATCGTCGAGGTCCCGACCTTCTCGTAGGAAAGCCAGCGGAACAGCTCACCGAAGCCCGGAATGGCCTTCTCGAAGAGTCCCTCCACCGCCTCCGGCGTGACGTCGCGGCCGGTCACCCCGGTGCCGCCGGTGGTCAGCACCACGTCGACCGCGGGATCGGCGATCCACGCCTGCACCTGGGCGCGGATGGCGGCGACGTCGTCCCTGACGATCGCCCGCGCCGCCAGGGCGTGGCCGGCCGCGGTCAGGCGTTCGATCAGGGCCGCGCCGGAGCGGTCGTCCGCCTCGGCCCGGGTGTCGGACACCGTCATCACGGCGATGTTGACGGGAAGGAAGGGGCGGCTCTCGTCGATCCGTGGCATGGGTCAATCCGGGGCGTTCTGGGCGACCTGCGTCGGCCGGCTGTCCTCCGGCATATAGACCGGCCAGCCGCCGGCGGCAACGGCGCTCAGCGACCCCGTCTCCTGGCCCAGGCGCAGCCGGTAGGTCCAGAAATTGGCCAGCACCTTCTTCACGTAGTCGCGCGTCTCGCCGAACGGGATGCTCTCGACGAACAGCAGCGGGTCCTCGATCGCGGCGAGCTCCTTGCGCCAGCGCAGCAGGTGCCCGGGGCCGGCGTTGTAGGCCGCCGTCAGCAGCACCAGGTTGGTGCCGATCTCCGGCATCCCCTGAAGCTCCGACAGGTAGCGCTGGCCCAGCTCCATGTTGGTGGCCGGGTCGAGAAGGGCGGCCCGCCCGGCGTCGTCGATGTCGGCGTTGCGGTCGCGCACGTGCACCGCCGTGGCCGGCATGATCTGCATCAGGCCGGTGGCACCGGCCGGGCTGACGGTCGCCGGGTTGAAACGCGATTCCTGGCGCATCACGGCGAAGATCAGGGCGCGGTCGACGGCGAAGCCGTCGCGCGGCTCCCAATGGGGCACCGGGAACAGGGCGGCGTCGTAGGGGGCGCCGTCGGGTCCCGCCACCGCATTGCCGACCTGCAGCGCCAGGGCCGGCAGGCCGGCGCTGGCGGCCACCACCACCAGCGCCTCGGCCATCAGCTCGTTGCCGCGGGGGTGCAGGTTGCGGAGCTCCTCCTCGGCCTCGTCGCCGCGCCCGGCCTGCAGCAGGGCGATCGCCCGGCGCCCGGTGGCCTGGGTCGCCAGCTCGGCCAAGTGCCGACCGGTGAGCGCCGGCAGGTGGAAGCGCGGGGTCTCGTCGAGGCTGAGGACGCGGCGCGCCAGCAGGCCGTAGAAGGTGTGGGGGAAGCGGGCGGCGACGGCGAGCTGGCGCCGGGCCGCGTCGCCGCGGCCCTTGCGGTCGTGGGCGCGCGCCGCCCAGTAGGCGGCGGCGGCGAGCCGCCACGGCGAGCGCGGCTGGGCCGCCACCACCGCGTCGAACTGGCGCGCCGCCCGGTCGTGCTGGCCGAGCCGCCAGGCGGCCAGGCCGGCGATCCAGTGGGCGTCGCTCACCACCGTGCCGGAGCGCGCGGCGCTGGCCGAGGCCAGGGACAGCGCCTCCTTGACCGAGCCGGCGAAATAGAGGGCGGAGGCGATGCGGGCCCGGGCCGCGTCGTATTCGACGGTGTCGAGGCGGCCGGCGAAGGAATCGTCGCTCAGCAGCTTCAGCGCCGCACCGGGCTTGCCGGCCCGCAGCAGGTCCTCGATGCGTGCCGAGACGGTGACGCGCGGGCGCTGCGCGGTGCGGCTGCGCGGCGCCACCGACACCGGCGCGGCCTCGGCCGCCGCCCCGTCGCCCTCGACGGATTCCGCGTCGTCGGTGGCCGGCTCCGGCCGGAACCCGGCCAGCCGCTCCAGCGACCCGGTCAGCCGCGCGTCGACCGCCGCCGGCGCCTTGGGCGGCCGCGTCCCGTCCGGCACCCGGCGCACCGCCAGGGCGTGCAGGCGGTCGGCGCCGGGCAGGTCGCCGTAGCGCCGCAGCCACGCCGCCAACTCCTCGTAACTGGCCTTGCGGTCGGGGTGCAGATAGCGCTGGCGCAGCACATGGCCCATCAGCCGGGTGTCGCCCAGGCGGTCGATCTCCCACGCCGCGGCGTCCCATTCGCCGATGGCCTGCAGGGTGAAGATCCGGCGGTAGCGGTAGGCGTCCTCCTCGGAAAGCTGGACGGCGCGCGCCTCGGCGTCCTCCGGCAGCAGCACCAGTGGTCGGTCGCCGGCGCCGTAGCCATGCGGGACCACCGGACGACCGTCCGGTCCGTGAATCACGAGGGCGGCCCGAGCGGACCCGAAGGTGCCGCTCGGATCGGGCGCGATCGCCAGGGCGATGGCCGCGCACAGTGCCCCGAGGAGAGTGGGACGCAGCCGCACGACGTCTCTCGCGACGCCGCATGCTGCACTGCAACACATCCTGAGCATTTTGCTTCAATACCGGTGCAATTCGCCCGGCGCAAGGGATGCTTCGGCATGCCAGCAGTGCGGGATGGTTAATCCGAAGAGAGTCAAGCGGTTGAAAAGGTGAAAAAAATGGCTCTAGGCGATTCGTCTGGCCATGCACTTTGCTGGCTTAGCCTCCCGCAGTGTGGAAAGGTCGGGCCACAGCGCTTTGCAATCCTTCGGGAATCCATCAAGAGCTGTGCAAGAGGACTCGGGCGCGATTTGGGAGGGACTCGGGACATGGACCAGGTGATGTTCGTCGAAATGGGCATGGGCGTGGATCTGCACGGGCAGGACGTGACCAAGGCGGCGGTGCGGGCGGTGCGCGACGCCATGCAGCACAACTCCCTGCCGGGCATGCGGGCGCTGGTGAAGGGCGACACCAGCCGCATGATGGTCCACGTGCGCCTGGCCGTGCCGCTGGACGCCGACCGGCTGGACGTGGAGGCGGTGCGCCGCGAGTTCCCCTACGGCCGGGTCTCCGTGGAGGTCGGGCCGGGCGGCATGCTCGCCCCCAGCGGCATCGTCCTGGCCGACAAGGGCGACACCAGCGAGATGATGGTCATCGTCAACGCCGCCATCGCGGTCGGACTCTGACGGCCGTCCTCATCCGCGCAGCCGCTGCTGCAGGGTCAGCAGGTCGCGCCAGGCCTCGCGCTTGGCGGCGGGGTTGCGCAGGAGGTAGGCGGGGTGGAGCATGGGCAGCACCGCCACCGCCGGGCCGCCGGCGTCCGGGGCGTGGTCGAACCACTGCCCGCGCAGCCGGGTGATTCCGGCCGTCTGGTTGAGCAGCGTCTTGGCCGAGGTGCCGCCCAGCGGCACCAGCACCTTGGGCCCGACCAGGGCGACGTGGCGCTCCAGGAAGGGCAGGCAGGCGGCGATCTCGGCCGCCGTCGGGCTGCGGTTGCCGGGCGGCCGCCAGGGCAGGATGTTGGTGATGTAGACGCCGCGGCGGTCGAGGCCGATGGCCGCGAGCATGCGGTCGAGAAGGCGCCCGCTGGCGCCCACGAAGGGCTTGCCCTGGCGGTCCTCGTCCTCGCCCGGCGCCTCGCCCACCAGCATCACCGCCGCCGCCGGGTCGCCGTCGCCGAACACCGTGTTCATGGCGGTCGCCTTCAGGGGGCAGCCGTCGAAGGCGCGCACCGCCGCCTCCAGCTCCTCCAGGCTGCGCGCCGCACCGGCCCGGGCGCGCGCCGACGCGCCGGCCTCGCTGGCGCCCAGCGGCGCCCCCGGCTCCGGCGGCGCGGCGGCCGGCCGGGGCGGGCCGGCCGGTGCCGCCTGGGGCGGCCGGTTCAGCGGCGCCCGCACCGGTTCGCCCGGCGTCGCGCGGCGCGCCGGGACGGCGCGTGCGGCGAGCTGGGTCCAATCCGTCGGGGTGTCGGCGATGGCCTCGTCGCAGCCGACGTCGAGGTGCCAGCGCAGGGACTCCAGGATGTCGCAAACGTCACTCATGGTTTGACCTTAGCACGGGACCTGTGGTCATACATGGGTTCGCTGGACCCATCGTACGCACCGGCGCATCAGCCGGGAAAGCGAACAAACAGACAAAACAGGCGGGAGGACACCGGGCCATGGAGCGCGAACCACGCGAAGTGATGGAGTACGACGTGGTCGTCGTCGGCGCCGGTCCCTCCGGCCTGTCCGCGGCCATCCGTCTGAAACAGCGCGCCGCCGAGGCCGGCGAGGACCTGTCGGTGTGCGTCATCGAGAAGGGGTCCGAGGTCGGGGCCCATCTGCTGTCCGGCGCGGTGTTCGAAACCCGGGCGCTGGACGAGTTGATCCCGGACTGGAAGGACAAGGGCGCACCGCTGCACACACCGGCGCGTGAGGACCGCTTCCTGTTCCTGACCGAGACCGGCGCGCGCACCCTGCCGACTCCGCCGCAGATGCACAACCACGGCAACTACATCATCTCCCTGGGCAACCTCGGCAAATGGCTGGGCGAGCAGGCGGAGGCGCTGGGCGTGGAGATCTACGCCGGCTTCGCCGGGGCGGAGGTGCTGTACGACGACGTCGGCGCGGTCAAGGGCGTGGCCACCGGCGACATGGGCATCGGCAAGGACGGCCGGCCCACGCCCAACCACACCCCGGGCGTCGAGCTGCACGCCCGCCAGACCATCGTCGCCGAGGGCTGCCGCGGGTCCCTGTCCAAGGAGCTGATGCAGAAGTACAACCTGCGCGACGGCGCCGACCCGCAGACCTACGGCATCGGCATCAAGGAGGTCTGGGAGATCGACCCGGCGCAGTCACGGCCCGGTCTGGTCGTGCACACCATCGGCTGGCCGATGGACACCCGGACCTACGGCGGCTCGTTCCTCTACCACCTCGCCGACAACCTGGTGTCGGTCGGCTTCGTCATCGGCCTGGACTACGCCAACCCGAACCTCAGCCCGTTCGAGGAGTTCCAGCGCTACAAGACCCATCCGGCGATCCGCCCCACCCTGGAGGGCGGGCGGCGCATCGCCTACGGGGCGCGGGCGCTGTCGGAGGGCGGCCTGCAGTCGATCCCCAAGCTGGTGTTCCCCGGTGGCGTCCTGGTGGGCGACGCCGCCGGCTTCCTCAACGTGCCGAAGATCAAGGGCAACCACACCGCCATGAAGTCGGGCATGGTCGCGGCGGAGGCGGTGTTCGAGCACCTGCGCGCCGGCGGCGAGGACCGCGAGGCGGCGTCCTATCCCGAGCGCCTGAGGGAGTCCTGGGTGTGGAGCGAGCTGCACGCGGTGCGCAACATCCGCCCCGGCTTCCAGAAGGGGCTGTGGGCCGGCCTGGCCAACGCCGCGTGGGAAACCGCCACCCGGGGCCGGTCGCCCTGGACGCTGCACCACCGCCACGCCGACCACGCCACCTTGATGAAGGCGAGCGAGGCGCCGCGGATCGACTACCCCAAGCCCGATGGGACCGTCAGCTTCGACCGCCTGTCCTCGGTGTACCTGTCCAACACCAACCATGAAGAGGACCAGCCGTCCCATCTGCGGCTGAAGGACGCCGAGACGCCGATCCGCGTCAACCTCGCGCTCTACGACGCGCCGGAGACCCGTTACTGCCCGGCCGGCGTGTACGAGATCGTCCGCAACGAGGACGGCACCAACCCGCGGCTGCAGATCAACGCCCAGAACTGCGTCCACTGCAAGACCTGCGACATCAAGGACCCCACCCAGAACATCCAGTGGGTGGTGCCCGAGGGCGGCGGTGGGCCGAACTACCCGGGCATGTAGACGCACACGACGGGGGCCGGCGTGCGGCGGCTATTCCGCCGCCGCCTCTTCCGGCGGGCAGGTGCACGCCTCGGTGTCCGGGTCGGGGCCGGGGTCGGCGATCCGGTAGTCCTTGGACAGCGGTTTGCCGGTCTTGCGCCGGCGCTCGATGTCGGCGCGCGTGAACAGGGTGTTCTTGTTGGCGTGGATCTCCGCCAGGTGCCGGCGGTCGTCCTCGAGGTTGGCGAAGCGTTCCACGATGGCGCCGCAATGGAGGTCGGAGCCGACCCAGCGCCGCCCCGTCAGCTCGGCCGCGACGAAGGTGGTCCCGGAGCCGCCGAAGGGGTCGAGCACCAGCGAGCCGGGGTCGCTGGCCATGGCCAGCACACGGTCCAGCAACTTCAGGGCCAGCCCGTTGGCCGCCCATTTCTTGTACTTGGTGTGGCGCACCGGCGGGATGTCGGTCCACACGTCGGTCAGGCTCACCCCCCTGGGGTTCATCTTGTCCTTGTAGCCGCCATAGTCCCGCAGCTCGCCGCCGCAATGGCGGCAGCAGGCGACGGGCAGGCGGTCGGGATGGAAGATCGCCGGCTTGTCCCCCTTCACGAAGTACAGGAGCGAATAGTGGGCCGGATAGAGTCGCTTCGGGATCGGCAGGGAATATTTGATGTCGACCGTGATCCAGTGACGGAAGGTCAGGCTGGCGCCGAGATGGGCGCCAAGGTGCAGGTTCCATTTCGGCAGGTTCCACAGGAACAGGGAACCGCCGGGCTTGAGCACACGCACCATTTCATCCAGCCAGGCGTGGCACCAGGCGATGTATTCGTGATCGGCGCGCCGGTCGTCGATCCGGGAGCTGTACTGCTTGCCCAGGTTGAAGGGCGGATCGGCGAAGGCCAGGTCCACCGTCCCGGCGTCGAGGCTGCGCATCGTGGCGATGCAGTCGCCTTCGTGGAGGTGCCCGAGGGGCGTCGTCAGCACAGGTGTCATGGTCCGCACGATGCCACGAAGAGCCGGGGAAGGTAAGGAGCGCTTGAGCTACCGCAGCCCGGCGCCGATCGCAACCGTTCCGGCGGTGACCATCGCGCCGCGGACCCTAACCCTTGGGGCGGAAGGCGACGCACACCGCCGGGTCGGTGTCGATCCAGGCGCCGCCGATCAGGTCGAGGCAGTAGGGGATGGCGGGAAACACCGCCATCAGGCAGTCGTGGATCGCCGAGGGCTTGCCCGGCAGGTTGAGGATCAGCGCGGTGCCGCGGATGCCGGCGGTCTGGCGCGACAGGATGGCGGTCGGCACGACGCGCAGGCTGACGGTGCGCATGAGCTCCCCGAAGCCCGGCATCATCGTCGTGCACACCCGCTCGGTCGCTTCGGGCGTGACGTCGCGCGGCGCCGGCCCGGTGCCGCCGGTGGTGACGACGAGGTCGCAGCCCTCCGCGTCGGTCAGCGCCTCCAGGGTCGCGGCGATGGTCTCCAACTCGTCCGGGATGACCCGGGCCACCGGCAGCCAGGGGCCGGCGATCAGCCGCTGCAGCTCGGCGCGGACCGCCGGTCCGCCCTTGTCCTCGTAGATGCCGCGGCTGGCGCGGTCGGACACCGTGACGATGCCGATGCGCAAGGGGCGGTGGCGTCCCGGCGTGGTCATCCGGTCACTCCTGGTTGGCTGTGGGTGGTTGGCTGTGGGTGGTTGGCTCACTCACGGGGCGGGACCGAGGAACACCGATTCGTGGATGTTCCGGTCGCCGTTGCCGGCTTCGGTGAGGGTGAAGGTGAGCGGCGTCGAGGCCGTGGCCACCGCCCCCTTGGGCGCGGTGACGTAGATGCGGTGGGTGGCGACGCTGTCGGGGTCCGCCTCGATGGTGACGATCCCCGCGTCGCCGGCGCCCCCCGCCGCCGACAGCGCCGCGCCGGGGACGCCGCGGACCTCCAGGCGGTAGGCCCGGTGCGTGCGGGTCTTGTTGGCCACCTTGAAGGTGTAGGCGTTGCGCAGCGAGCCGTCCTGCAGGGTGACGAACAGGGGGGCGCGGTCGCGCAGCACCGACACCTCGAAGCGGGCGCGGTTGGTGAAGGTGACGGCCATCAGCGCGCCCACCAGCACCATGACGACGAGGTAGACCACGACCCGGGCGCGGATCAGCGGCAGGCGGTAGGCGTCGGCGGCCGAGGGGCAGCCGGTGGCGGTGGCGCAGCCGCCGGACCCGCCGCACCCGTGGCTGGCCGTGGCGGTGGCCGTGGCGGTGGCGGTGGCGGAAGGCGGCGGCGGCGCGCCGACCATGGCCTGGCGGGCCAGGGTGTCGAAGGCGATCAGGCCGCGCGGCCGGCCGACGGAGTCCATGATCCGGTCGCAGGCGTCGATGCACAGGCCGCAGTTGATGCAGTCGGCCTGGGCGCCGGTCCGCACGTCGATCCCCATGGGGCAGACCTGGACGCACTGGTCGCAGGCGATGCAGTCGCCGACCCCACGGGCCAGGCGCTGGTCCCAGCCTTCCGACTTGCGCTTGGGCGCGCGGGCGTCACCGCGGTGCGCCTGGTAGGTGACGACCAGGCTGTGCTCGTCCAGCATCGCCGTCTGGATGCGCGGCCACGGGCACATGTACTGGCACATCTGCTCGCGCGCGTAGCCCGCCATGGCGTAGGTGCCGGCGGTGAACAGCGCCAGGAACGTCAGCACGTTGCCCGACACGTCGAGGGTTGCGATGTCGACCGCGAGGGTCGGCGCGTCGGTGAAATAGGCGACGAAGCCGAAGCCCGAGACGGCGGCCACCAGCGTCCAGAACAGGTGCTTGGCGCCCTTGCGCAGCAGCTTGCGGACCGACCAGCGGGCCCGGTCCAGGCGGATGCGCTCGGCGCGGTCGCCTTCGAACAGCCGCTCGATGCGGATGAACAGGTCGGTCCACGCGGTGTGGGGGCAGCCGAAGCCGCACCAGATCCGCCCGGCCAGCGCCGTCGCCAGGAACAGGCCGATGGATGCGACGATCAGCAGCCCGGTGAGGTAGTAGATCTCCTGCGGCCAGATCTCGACGCCGAAAATGAAGAATCGCGCCTGTTCCAGGTCGAACAGAACGGCCTGACCCGGGGCGCCCGGTCCGCGGTCCCAGCGCAGCCACGGCACCACGAAGAAGATCCCCAGCAGGACCGCCAGGGCCAGCCACTTCAGGCGGCGGAAGCGGCCGGAGACGGCGCGGGGATGGATCTTCTTGTGGGACTCGTAAAGGCTGTCCCCTTGGGGGGCCGGGGTCGACGTGCTGCCATCGGGCATGGTGCGGTCCTGGTGGGGATTGACGCTTCGCAATCTGGCGGAGCGGACCCTAGCGGACGAGGGGGGTGCGGCGAATTGACCGGGATCAAGGGGGATGGCCGCCGCGGGCGCGCCGTGGCGGTGGCTTGACCCGGGTCAAGACCGCGCCGCGCCGCCGGTCCTACCGTCGCGGTGAGCGCGCCGTGCCGCCCGGCCGGCGCCCGCCATCGGGAGGAACCCATGTCCGCTTGTGCCGACTCCGTGCGCGACGCCCTGCGCGCCGTCATCGACCCCGAGATGGGGATCGACGTGGTCGAACTGGGGCTGGTCGACGGCATCGACGTGGCCGCCGACGGCGCGGTCGCCGTGCGCCTGATCATGACCTCGCCGGCCTGCCCGCTGGGCGAATACCTGCGCGAGACGGCGGAGGCGGCGATCCGCGCCGCGGTGCCGGCGGCGCCGGCGGTCGGGGTGGCATTGCTGCGCGACCCGCCGTGGACGCCGGCCCGGCTGTCGGCCGAGGCCCGCCGCCACCTCGGCTGGCCGGAGGCCTAGCCATGGCCGCGGCGTCGCCCGCGGCCGGCGTGGCCGTTCCCGCGATGGGGGCCGCCGTGCGGGCCCACCGTCTGCCGCTGCTCGCGCTGGGCGCGGTGTCCCTGGTGGTCGGGGTGCTGGCCGGGCTGGCCCGCCTCGGTCTGGCGGCCCCGCTGCCGCACGACGGCGCGACGCTGCTGCACGGGCCGCTGATGGTGTCGGGGTTCTTCGGCACGGTGATCGGGCTGGAGCGTGCGGCGGCGCTGGGGCGTCCCTGGGTGTTCGCGGGCCCCCTGGCGACCGGCGGCGGCGGCCTGCTGCTCGCCTTCGGCGGGCCGGAGGCGCTGGGGGCGGCCCTGATGACGCTGGGCGCGGCGGTGCTGACGATCGCGTCGGTGGGGGTGTGGGCGGGCCAGCGGGCCGGGTTCACCGCCACCCTGGCGGGGGCGGCGGCGTGCTGGCTGGTGGCCAACGCGACGTGGCTGGCCGGCATCCCGGTGTGGACGGCGATCGGCTGGTGGATGCTGTTCCTGGTGCTGACCATCGCCGGCGAGCGGCTGGAGCTGAGCCGGTTCCGGCCCCCCGGCCGCTGGTCGGCGCCCGGGTTCGCGCTGGTCGTCGGGGTGCTGGTCGCGGGCGCCACCCTGGGCACCGTGGCGCCCGACGCCGGGCTGCGCCTCACCGGGGTGGGGCTCGCCGGGCTGGCGCTGTGGCTGGTCCGCCACGACGTGGTGCGCCGGACCGTGCGGGTCGCCGGCTTGCCCCGCTTCGTCGCGCTGTGCCTCTTGTCGGGCTACGGGTGGCTGCTGGTCGCCGGCGTCCTGGCCGCCGCCTCGCCGGCCCCGGCCAGCGGGGTGCTCTACGACGCCGTGCTGCACGCCGTCTTCCTCGGCTTCGTCTTCGCCATGGTGTTCGGGCACGCGCCGATCGTCCTGCCCGCGGTTCTGCGGCTGGCGTTGCCCTTCGGCCGCCGCCTCTACCTGCCGCTGGCGGCGCTGCACCTGGGGGTGGCGGCGCGCACCGCTGGGGTGCTGCTGGACGACCTGGCGGTGCGCCAATGGGGCGGCGCCGCCGCCGCCGCGGCGATCGGCCTGTTCATCGCCGTCACCCTGTGGAGCGTGATCCGGCGGCGGTGATTTTCGGCGTTTTTTCGAAAAAGTGGTAGGCGGCGAAAAACTCGCCGCCGTTTACGCCACTTTAAGAAGTTCGGCCCTATAAACGACCTGCAACTTGGTTGCGTTCCTCCCTAAAACTCGCAAGGCGCCGGAGAAATCCGGCGCCTTTTTTCTGTTCGTCAATGGGTCTTCATCGTTCCGATGTTCGGACACATTTGAGTCGCTGTTGAGATGGGATGTTGTGTTCGGCGGGAACGGGATGACCCGCCGGCCGTCAGCCGCCTCCCGGCGGGGGAACGGGCGGGGGAACGGGCGGGGGCGTCGTCCGCCGGCGCCACAGCAGGAAGACCGAGGGCGCCAGGGTGACGATGATGACGATCCGCACGATGTGGTGGGTCGACACGAACGCCACGTCGCTGCCGAGCGCCAGCGCGACCAGGCTCATTTCCGCCAGGCCGCCGGGCGCGTAGGCGAGGATGACGCCGGCCAGCCCCAGCCCGGTGGCCCAGGCCAGCAGCCCGGCGGCGGCGACGGTGATCCCCAGCATGACCGCGGTCAGCCCGACCGCGAGCACGGCGCAGCGGCCGACGCGGGCCGGCGAGAGGCCGGTGAAGCGGGACCCGAGGGCCGCCCCCACCTCCACCTGGGCCGCGGCCACCAGCGGCCCCGGGGGATGGCCGGTGGTCAGCCCGCCGAGATGGATGCCCGCCGACAACAGCATCGGCCCGACGATCTGCGCGGCGGGGATGCCGAGCCGGCGGGCAATGGGGTAGCCGACGGCGCAGGCCGCCAGCAGGGCGAGGTCGCGCGGCGCCAGCCCGGTGAGCGGCGGGCCCAGCGGTCCGCGCTGCGCCGGGTCGTACAGGCCCAGCCACTGGAAGGTGAAGGGCACCAGCAGCACCACCAGCATGACCCGCAGCGCGTGGACCAGGGAGATGGTGCGGTCGTCGCCGCCCATCTGACCGCCGATCAGCACCATCTCGTTGAGGCCGCCGGGGGTGGCGGTGAAGAAGGCGGTGACCGGGTCGAGGCGGGCGACGCGGCGCAGGAACACGACGCCGGCCAGCGTCGCCACCGCGATGTAGACCGCCAGCCCGGCCAGCGTCACCGCCCAGTCGCCGAGACGGCCGAGGATCGCCGGGGTGAAGGCGCTGCCCAGCATGATGCCCAGCACCATGATCATGGCCGTGCGCAGCCCCGCCGGCACGGCCACCGGCAGCCCCGCCATGGCCGCCGCGGTGGTCGCCAGCATCGCGCCGATCATCCAGGCCAGCGGCAGGTGGAACCACGCGAACAGCGCGCCGCCGGCGCTGCCGACGGCCAGGGCGAGCGCCAGCCGGCCCAGCGCCACGGCGCCGCCCGGCCGGCCGGTGGTGGGCGGCACCGCCTCAGCCCTCCAGGCGGCCGAGGCGCACGGCGGTCTGGCCGGCGCGCACCCGCCGCGCCGGCATGACGAGGACGCAGCCGTCGTAGGGCGCGCGGATGGTCCGGTCCCCGTCGTGGGCGATCGGCGCCCCGGCCGGCAGCGTCTCCAGGCCGCGGAACGGGGCGACGAAGGCGAAGGCGTCGGTGGCGGCGGTCACCGTGTCGGTCACCTCCACGGTGCGGTGTGGCTCGACGTGGCGGCGCAGCCGGGGCCGGGCCAGCTCGGTGTCGACCATGCCGAGGGCCAGCAGGAAGCGCAGGGCGCTCTCGACCGCCACCGCGGCGGTCTCGGCGCGCCAGTGCTGGCCGCATTCCACCAGCAGGGCGGTGCGGTGGCCGTGCGCGGCGGCGAAGCCGTCGTAATCGATCAACCGCCGTCCCCCGGCGTGCCCGGCGTCGGCGACGATCCAGGCGGGATGGCCGAGGTCGCGCGACAGGGCACGGCCGCGGGACGTCCGGCCGCACAGTATGAGCGGCGCCGTGTCGTTGGTCATGGAGTGGAGGTCGAGCACGACGTCGGCGCGGTCGTAGACGGGGCGGAGCTGCCGCGCCCGGCGCAGTTCGACGCTGGACCGCCGCCCGTCGAGCACGTCGGCCGACCACAGGCGGTTGAAATCCTCGTCGACGAAGCGCGAGTTGAACGGTGCGGCGGGGTCGAAGGCCTGGTAGGCGGCGACGTTGGCCAGACACAGGCTCAGCCGGCCGCGGCGTGGCCGTACGCCGATGCGGAACAGCGCGTCGATGGCGACGGCGCCGCAGACCTCGTTGCCGTGGGCCAGCGCGTTGATGACCGCGTGGGGGCCGGGCTCGCCGCTGTCCAGGGTGGTGACGTAGTCGATTCCGGTGTTGCCATGCCGGTACGCGCTGATGTCCGGCGGAGTGATCTCGATCGCGAAATGGTCGGTCACGACGTGTCCGAGGGCCCGGGGTGCGAGGATGCGGCGAGCACGCCACAAATTGCGAGTATGGCGAACCGCCCGGTCGCGCGCTACCCCCGCCATGGCCCGGCGGGGTTGCGCCCGCGGACAATCCTGGGGCGGCTGTTGTGACAGTTTTCCGTCGACGCCCGCCGGCAACTCGTTTATATGCACCGCCATGCGCGGCGGCCCGGCGCGCCCCCCGAACCTGGGGCTGGGCGGACCGCCGCGCCGCTCCAGGGAAAGACGGGAAGCCGGGCAGGGTCATGAGCTTTGTGATCGAGGACGTCCTCGTCCGGCACGACCCGATCGGACGGCGGGTGCCGGTTCTGTTCGACTCGCCCCACAGCGGCGCGGCCTATCCCCGCGACTTCGATTTCGCCTGCCCCCTGCCGGCCTTGCGCCAGGCCGAGGACTCCTACGTCGACGAGCTGTACGCGTCTGTGCCGGAGCGGGGGGCCACCCTGCTGCTGGCGCTGTTCCCGCGCACGTACATCGACGTCAACCGGGCGGTCGACGACGTCGCCCCGGACATCCTCGACGGGCCGTGGCCGGAGCCGTTGCGCCCGACCGAGAAGAGCGCCGCCGGGATGGGCCTGATCCGCACCCTGTGCCGGCCGGGCATGCCGCTCTACGACGGCCGCCTGCCGGTCGCCGCCGTGGCCGAGCGCATCGACCGCTACTACCGGCCCTATCATTTCCAGCTCGCCGGCATCCTCGACGGGCTGGCCGCACGGTTCGGGGCGGTGTGGCACGTCAACTGCCATTCCATGCCGTCGACCGGGCCGGGCGGGCGGGGCATGCCCGACTTCGTGATCGGCGACCGCGACGGGACCACCAGCGACCCGGCGTTCGTCGCCTTCGTCGTCGGCGTGCTGCGCCGCCTGGGCCACAGCGTCACCGTCAACGATCCCTACAAGGGGGTCGAGCTGGTCGGTCGCTACGCCAACCCGGCGCGCGGCCGCCACGCCATCCAGGTCGAGATCAACCGCGCCCTCTACATGGACGAGGAGACCCTGGAGAAGAGCGCGGGATGGCCGGCCCTGCAGGGCACCATCGACACCCTGACCGCCGAGATCTGCCGTTTCGCCCGTGAGCGCACGGCCGGGCGCACGGCGGTCGAGGAGACGGAGAAGGCGGCGGAATAGCCCCCGGCGCCGGGGGCGGCCCGGTCCCTCAGGGCTCGAACTGTTCCTTGAGGATGCGCTCCTCGAAGTTGAACTCGGGATCGAACAGCAGGGTCAGCGAGATGTCGCGCGCCTCGGCGACGGTCACGCTCTCGACCTCGCGCACCTCGGTGGAATCGGCCACCGCGCTGACCGGGCGCTTGGGCGCCTCCAGCACCTCGAACCGGATCTGGGCGGTGTGCGGCAGCAGCGCGCCGCGCCAGCGCCGCGGCCGGAAGGCGGAGATCGGCGTCAGCGCCAGCACCCCGGCGCCCAGCGGGATGATCGGCCCGTGGGCGGAGAAGTTGTAGGCGGTGCTGCCGGCGGGGGTCGCCACCAGGGTGCCGTCGCAGATCAGCTGGGCCAGCCGTTCCCTGCCGTCGACGCTGATGCGCAGCTTGGCCGCCTGGCGGGTTTCGCGCAGCAACGAGACCTCGTTGATGCCAACGGCGTCGACCACGTCGCCGTCGACCCGCTGGGCGCGCATGCGCAGGGGGTGCAGGGTCACCCGCTGGGCCCGCTCGACCCGCGCGTGCAGGTCCTCCTCGCGGTAGGCGTTGAGCAGGAAGCCGACCGAGCCGCGGTTCATGCCGTAGACCGGGGTCGGCGCCTTGGGGTTGCGGCGCAGGCCGGCGTGCAGGGTCTCCAGCAGGAAGCCGTCGCCGCCCAGCGCGACCACCACGTCGGCGTCCTCGGGCGGGATGTGGCCATAGCGGTGGACCAGACGCGTGCGGGCGCCGCGCGCCTCCTCGGTGTTGGCGCACACGAAGGACAGGTGCAGCGGTTCCTGGGGCAGGCGGACGGAGGCGAGGGCGTCGGTCATGGCGCGCCGACCATAGCGCAGGTCGCGCTGGGGCGACAGTGCCGCGAACGCCCGTCAGCCCCCGGTGACGCTCATGTGGCGCGGCGACGCGGCGGCGGCGTGGCGGCGGTCGATGACGAAGTCGTGGCCCTTGGGCTTGCGGGCGATCGCCTCGCGGACCGCCCCCTCCAGCACCGCCTCGTCGTCGCTGGTGCGCAGCACGGTGCGCAGGTCCGCCGCGTCCTCCTGCCCCAGGCACATGAAGAGGGTGCCGGTGCAGGTCAGGCGAACGCGGTTGCAGCTTTCGCAGAAATTGTGGGTCATCGGCGTGATGAAGCCGATGCGGCAGCCGGTCTCGCGCACCCGCACATAGCGCGCCGGGCCGCCGGTGCGGTGGTCGGTCTCGTCCAGCGTCCAGCGCTTGGCCAGGTCGGCCCGCACCATGGAGAGCGGCAGATACTGGTCGAGCCGCGAGACGTCGCCGAGTTCCCCCATGGGCATGACCTCGATGAAGGTGAGGTCGAAGCCGCGCTCGCCGCACCACGCGACCATCCGGTCGTGCTCGTCGTCGTTGACGCCTTTCAGGGCCACGCAGTTGATCTTGATCGCCAACCCCGCCGCGGCCGCCGCATCCAGTCCGCCCATCACCTTGTCGAACCGGCCCCACCGGGTGATCGCCTGGAACTTGTGCGGGTCGAGCGTGTCGAGGGAGACGTTGATGCGCCGCACCCCGGCGTCGACCAGCGGCACGGCGTATTTGAACAGCATCGAGCCGTTGGTGGTCAGGGTCAGTTCGTCGAGGGCGCCGGAGGCGACGTGGCGGCCCAGCGCCTGGATCAGATCCATGATGTTGCGCCGCACCAGGGGCTCGCCTCCGGTCAGCCGGATCTTGCGGGTCCCCAGGCGCACGAACGCCGTGGCCAGCCGGTCCAGTTCCTCCAGGGTCAGCACCTCGGCCTTGGGCAGGAAGCTCATGTCCTCGGCCATGCAGTACACGCAGCGGAAGTCGCAGCGGTCGGTGACCGAGATGCGCAGGTAGTCGACGGTGCGGCCGAACGGATCGACCAGCGGGGCCGGGGCGAGCGGAGCCTGGGCGGCGGTCGCGCTCTGCGTCGTGGTCGCGGTCATCGGGCCTGTCTCCTCGTCGTTCGGCCGGCGGTTGGGGCGGCGGGCGGTCCACGCCACCACGGCCGGATCTGATCATATAGGACATCCGCCGGGGATTTCGCCCCTCGGAACCGTCCGCTCACCCCACCATGGCATCGGGCGGTCGTCCTTGACCAGACGCAAGCGCGCAACGCGCCACCGCGGCGGCCCCGCCCCCGGAAACGGACGGACGGCGTCCCCTCTTGACAGGGTGGGCAGGCCACCGCCATGCTCAAAACGTTATGTTATAACATTACATTTCTCCCGCCATGGACCCGCCGATGCCCGCCACCCGACCCGCCACCCAACCCGCCACCCTTCGCGCCCGCGCCGCCGCGCTGTTGTTCGCCGCCGCGGCCGGGGCCGCCGCGCTTGGTCCCGCCGCCGCCGCCGCCCCCGGTGCCGGCGGTGGCACGGCCTATCCGCTGGTTCTGGAGAACTGCGGCAGGGCGGTGACCGTCGCCCGCGCGCCGCAACGGGTGGTCTCCATCGGGCAGAGCAGCACGGAGATCCTCCTGTCCCTCGGGCTGGCCGACCGGATGGTCGGCACCGCCGTGTGGTTCGGCCCGGTGTTGCCCGCCTTCGCGGACGCGAACGCGGGCATCGCGCGGCTGGCCGACAACGATCCCAGCTTCGAGGCGGTGGTCGCCCGCGCGCCCGACCTGGTGACCGCGCAGTTCGCGTGGCACGTCGGTCCGCACGGTTCCGTCGCGACGCGGGAGCGCTTCGCCGACCTGGGCATCCCCAGCTACGTCTCGCCGGCCGATTGCGCCAAGGACAATTCCACCGGCGGCGACGGGACCCGCAAGGCGCCGTTCTCGATGGATCTCGTGCACCGGGAGATTCGCGACCTCGCCGCGATCTTCGACGTGCAGGACCGTGGCGAGGCCCTGATCGCCGACCTCCGCCGGCGGGAAGCCGCCGCCGTCGCGTCGGTGGCGGGCCTCGACGCCGGGGCCGCGTCGGCCGTGGTCTGGTTCTCCAGCAAGGAGGTCGAGGGCGACGCCTTCGTCGCCGGCGCCAACGGCGTGCCCGCCTATCTGCTGAAGGCGATCGGCGTCCGCAACGTCATCACCGTCGAGGACGAGTGGCCGTTGACCAGTTGGGAGAGCATCGCCGCGGCCGATCCGATGGTGATCGTCATGGCCGGGATGGCGCGGCGGCGGTATGCCGCCGACGACACCGCCACCAAGCTCCGCTTTCTCCGGACCGACCCCGTGGTCGGCACGCTGGACGCGGTCCGACACCGCCGCTTCGTGGTGATGGATGTGGAGGCCATGCATCCCTCCATCCGCACCGTCGACGGCATCGAGGCGCTGGCCGCGGCCGTCACCCGCTTTGGCCTGCTGAAGTGATGGACACGCGCGCGTCCGGGCGGCCGTGGCGGCGGTGCGGCGTCCTGCTCTTCCTGTCGCTCGCCGCCCTGGCGCTGGCGATCACGTTGGCCGTGGCGGTCGGCGAGATGCCGATCGACGTGGCCACGGCCGCGATGGCGCTCAGCAACGGCCTGCTCGGCACCGGCTTCCCGGTCACCCCGATCCAGGAAGGGGTGGTCTGGGATTACCGGCTGAGCCGGGCGCTCGTCGCGGCGAGCTGCGGCGGCGCGCTGGCCGTCTCCGGAGCGGTCCTGCAGGCCGTGCTGCGCAACCCGCTGGCGGAGCCGTACCTGCTGGGTCTCTCCGCGGGCGCCTCCACCGGCGCCGTCGCGGTGATGATCGCCGGGCTGGGCGGCGGGGCGCTGTCGCTCTCGGGCGGGGCCTTCCTCGGCGCGGTGACCGCCTGCGCCCTGGTCGCCGCGCTGGCGGCCGGGGCCGGCAGCGGCCTGGACCGCATCATCCTGGCCGGCGTCGCCGGATCGCAGCTGTTCAACGCGATCACCTCCTACCTCGTCACCACCGCCGCCAACGCCGAGCAGGCGCGCGGCGTCCTGTTCTGGCTGCTGGGAAACCTCGGCGGCGTGCGCTGGCCGGACGTTCACCTCGCCGCCCTGGCGGCCCTGACCGGCTCGGCCCTGTGCATGGTCCACGCCCGCGCCCTCGACGCCTTCACCTTCGGGAGCGACGCCGCGGCGGCCCTGGGAATCCCCGTCGCCCGGGTGCGCCTCGCCCTGTTCGCGGCGACCGCGGCGATGACGGCGACGATGGTCGGCATCGTCGGGTGCATCGGCTTTGTCGGCCTGGTGGTCCCCCACGCGGCGCGGTTCCTGGCGGGCGGCGGCCACGCGCGGCTCCTGCCGGCGGCGTTCCTCATGGGAGCGGTCTTCATGGTGTTCGCCGACCTGCTGTCCCGCGTCATCGTCCCCCAGCGGGTGCTGCCGATCGGGGTGGTCACGGCCCTGGTCGGGGCGCCGGCGTTCGCCGTCATCCTCCTGCGCTCGCGGCGGTCGCGATGACCGTCGCCGCACGCGACGTGCGCTGGCGGTGTGGCGGGCGGATGATCCTCGACGGCGTGTCGATGGACGTGGTGCCGCGCGCCGTCACCGGCCTGATCGGGCCCAACGGTTCCGGGAAATCGAGCCTGCTGCGGCTGCTCGCCCGGCTCCGGCGCGTGACCTCCGGCGTGGTGACGCTTGGCGGCACGGACATCGCCACCCTGCCGCACCGCGCCGTCGCCCGGCGGGTGGCGTTCGTCGAGCAGCAGACCGCGACCGACGCCGAGATCACGGTGGCCGACGTCGTGCGGCTCGGACGCACACCGCACCGCGGGCCCTTCACGCCGTGGACGCCGGAGGACGCGGCGGCGGTGGAGCGCGCGCTGGCCCGGGTGGCGATGGCCGACAAGGGCGGCCGGCTGTGGCACACCCTGTCCGGCGGGGAGCGCCAGCGCACCCAGATCGCCCGCGCCCTGGCCCAGTCGCCGAGCGAACTCCTGCTCGACGAACCCACCAACCATCTCGACATCGGGCACCAGCTCGAGGTGCTGGCGCTGGTCGGAGAGCTTCGGGCGACGGTGATCGTGGCGCTGCACGACCTCAATCTGGCGGCGATGTTCTGCGATTCCCTGATCGTCCTCCAGGGCGGCCGGATCGTCGCCTCGGGCAGCCCCGCGGCGGTCCTCACCGGGCCACGGATCCGGGAGGTGTTCGGCGTCGACGCCGGGGTGGAGCGCTGCCCCGAGACGGGGGCCGTGCGCGTCCACTACCGTCCGGGGCCGCGCCATGCGGAGCGGCCCCCGGCCCGGTCACCTCCCGGGCCGGTGTGATCGCACCGGGGCCGGCGGCTCAGGCGGCGCGTTCGGCGGTGGAGCGCAGCTCGCGCAGGAACGTCTCGATCTCGCCCTTGAGCGACGTCGATTCGCCCTCCAGCATCACGCTGGCCCGGGAGAGGTCGTCCGCCGTGCGCTGGGTGCCCTGGGCGCTGGCGCTCACCGCACCGATCTCGGCGGCGATGCGGCGGGTGCCGGTGGCGGCCTCCTGGACGCTGCCGGCGATGTTGCCGGTCGCGGCGTTCTGCTCCTCGACCGCTGCGGCGATGGCCGTGGTCGCGTCGTTGATGCCGCGGATGGTGTCCTCGATGCGCTCGATGGCGCCGACCGTGGCCTGGGTGCCGCTGGCCACCGACTGGATGATGCGGGTGATCTCCTCGGTCGCCCCCGCGGTCTGGTTGGCCAGGCTCTTGACCTCCTGGGCGACCACCGCGAAGCCCTTGCCGGCCTCCCCGGCGCGCGCCGCCTCGATCGTGGCGTTGAGCGCCAGCAGGTTGGTCTGGCTGGCGATCCCGGTGATGAGGTCGGCCACCTCGCCGATCCGCTTGGTCGCCTCGGCGAGGTCGCGCACGGCGGCGACCGTGTCGGAGGCCTCCTCCATGGCGCGGCGCGCGGTCGCGGCGGACTGCTCGACCTGCTGGCCGATTTCGCGGCTGGAGCCGGAGAGCTGCTCGGTCGCGGCGGCCACGGTCTCCACGTTGGCGGTGGTCTGCTCCGTCGCCGCGGCGACGCTGGCGCTGCGCTGACGGGTTTCCTCGGCGCTCACCGACAGCCCCTTGGCGGCGCCGGTGAGGCGCTGGGTCTCGTCGGCGATGCGGGCGATCACGGTCAGCACCCGCGACTGGACGTCGTCGGCCATCCCCAGCAGGGCGCGGCTCTCCTTCTCGCGGGCCTCCGTCTTGAGGCGCTCCTGCTCGGCCAGCAGCGTCCGGTTCTCCACCGTCGCCGACTTGAAGACCCGCAGCGCCGCGGCCATGGTGCCGAACTCGTCGCGGCGACCCTGGTCGGGGATCTCCACGTCGAGATCGCCCTCGGAGAGACGCCGCATCACCGTCGCGAAGCGGTCGACCGTGCGCGACACCTGGCGCCCGATGAGCAGGGCGCCGCCCGCCACCAGGGCGACCAGCACCACCAGCACCCCGGCCAGGTTCCGCACGCCCGTCCAGAAGGCGGCGTCCACGTCGTCGACGTAGACGCCGGTGCCGACCAGCCACTGCCAGGGATCGAACGGCGCGGCGTAGCTGAGCTTGGGCGAGGGCTCCGTCTCACCCAGGCGCGGGTAATGGTATTCGAGGAATCCGCCACCGGCACGGGCCGCCTTCACCATGCCGAAGGTGATGTCGACGCCGTTCGGGTCGCGGGCGGGCGGAATGCTGGTGTCGTATTCGGACTTGGGATTCTGCGGCTGGACGACCCGCGTGCCCTCGTAGTCGAGCACGAACACGTACTCCTTGCCGGCGTAGCGCAAGCCGCGCAGCGCGTCGCGCGCCCGTGTCTTGGCCTCGTCCTCGGTGAGGCGGCCGGCTTTCCACTCCCCGTGGAAGTAGGCGAGCGTGTTGTGGGCGGTGTCGACGACGTTGCGCAGCATGGTCCGGTAGCCGGCAAGCTGCGTGTCGCGCATGTGCATCAGGTCGACGGTGCCAAGAACCAGCAACCCGCCGGCGGCCAGCAGGGCGAGGAAAAGGAGGCGTGCGCGCAGAGAGATCGCAAGAAGCATGGGGTATTCCTGAACCAAAAGAGCGAGGCGTCCCTCATTTCGGCGTCAGGACATTAACAAAATACTCCGCATGCCAACGCTGGAGGAAATAACAATCGACAAGAAAGCCAATTGGCTTTTTGTTTCGGGGCTGGCGATACAAGGGAAGGTGACGGCGATCAAAACGTTCGCCGGAGGCGGGGCGGCCGGGCCGCCCCCTCCGGCCGTGCCGCGGCCGCGGCGGCTCAGGAGTTGCCGCGGCCGTTGCCGCCGCCGGTGTCCTCCGCGGCCCCCTCGGCGGCTCCCTCGGCCCGCTCGCGCAGGTAGTCGTCGGTGGTCCGCGGCACCCGCGGACCGCCCATCCGGAAGGGGTCGTCGCCGCGCTCGACCTGGTCGATCACCCGGCAGTCCTCGCACATGCGGATGCGGTTGGCCGCCTCCGGCGTCGCGAACATCCAGTGCTTGCCGGACAGGGCGGTGACGATCTTCTCGATCGACGACGCCGTGGCGAAGGGTTTGCCGCAGCGCACGCAGCAGAACGGCTCCTCCTCCTTCAACGTCACCGCGCCCCGGGCGACGTCGCGGAAGTCGAGCTCGGGGATCAGCGAGACGACCGACTCCGGGCAGGTGGTGCGGCACAGGCCGCACTGCACGCAGGCGTCCTGGGCGAAGCTCAGGGCCGGCTTGTCCGGGTTGTCGCGCAACGCGCCGGTCGGGCAGGCGCCGACACAGGCTAGGCACAGGGTGCAGCCGGCGGCGTCGACGGCCACCCGGCCGAACGGGGCTCCGGCGGGCAGCGGCAGGACCGCGGGGGCCGCGGGCGCCGCCTTGTGCAGGTGGCGCAGCGCCAGCATCGCCACGCTGCGCTTGCCGCCCATGGGCAGGAACGACGCGGCGGCGGGCGCGGTCACGGCGGGCAGGTCCCACAGGGCGGCCTCCACCGCGTCGGGGTCGCGGCCGTCGATCACCGACACACGGCCGGAGCCGTAGCCGAGCCCGCTCATCACCGTCTCGATCAGGCCGATCTGGCTGGCCAGCCCGGCGGTTTCGCCGGTGTTGGCCGGACCGGTCAGCACGACGACCCGGGCCGCGCCGTAGGCGAAGGCGGTGGCGAACAGGTCGAGGCCGAGCTGGGTCACCTCGTGCACCGCGAAGGGCAGGACGCGGGCCGGCAGGCCGCGGCCGAGGCGGGCCATCAGCGCGATCAGGTCGGCGCCGTGACGGGGATCGTGGACCAGCAGCACCGGCGCCGCGCCGCCGGCCCGGGCGTAGGCGCCGAGCAGGGTGCGCAGGCGCTCGAACAGGGTCTGCTGGGGCGGCAGGGCGTAGGTCGCCGCACCCGTGGGGCAGACCGCGGCGCAGGATCCGCACCCGGCGCAGATATGAGGGTCGATGGCAACGTGGTCGCCGGCGGGCGCGACGGCGCCGGTGGGGCAGACGTCGAGGCAGCGGGTGCAGCCGGTCTGGCGGCTGCGGGAGTGGGCGCAGAGATCGGCCTTGAAGTCGACGTAGCGCGGCTTCTCGAACTCGCCGACCAGGTCGGCCGCCTCGAACACCGCGCGGGCGACGGCGGCGGGGTCGCCGGGGTCGGGCCGCAGGTAGCCGTCGCGCCGGCCGTGGGCGGGAAACAGCGGGGCGCCGCCGGTGAGGTCGAGGATGATGTCGCAGCGCGACACGGCACCGTGGCGGGGCGCGTCGAAGCGCAGCGCGCCGCGCGACGAGGGAACCGCGGCGGCGTAGTCGTCCACCACGATCTCGAACCGGCCGAGCCAGCCGCGCGCGGTGCGGACCGTGCCCTTGAACACCGGCACGTCCATGACGCGCGGCGGCAGCACGTCGTCGGGCCGGTCGAGCAGGACCGTGACGTCGAGTCGGCCGGCGAGGCGGCGGGCCGCCTCGATCGCGCTCTCGTCCCGGCCGTAGACCAGGCACACCCCCTCCGAGGTCAGGGTGATGCTGGACGTCGGCGGCACGTCCAGCGTCGCCTCGGCGATCAGCGCCGCCATCTTGGGCAGCGCCGCCGCGGCGTCGTCCGACCAGCCGGCGCGGTCGCGCAGGTCGACGAAGCCGAGCGCCACGCCGGGACCGGAGTCGGACCCGGCCGCCCCGGCGATCTCGGCGAACAGGGGCGCCTCCTGGCCGCAGGCGATCAGCAGCGGCCCCCCGCCGGCCTTGACCTGGGCCTCGAACCGGCCGAGCTCGGCGCGGCAGAGCTGGGTGTGGACGGTGGCGGCGCCCCCGGCGCCGCAGGCCGCGGCCAGCTCCGTCCCGTCGAGCGGCATGGAGCGGCCGCAATCGCACACCATCACGGTGCGGCCGGCGATCTTCATGGTCGGACTCCTCGAAACCCCGGGCCCGCGAATCCGCGTCGCCCCTGATGCCTTCCGTCCGCTATATCTGGGGCGCGCCGTTCTTGGCGACCGGAATCTTTTCACCGGACCCTTTTCAAAGGCCGCGCCGACCATGCCGGAGATGATGAACACCCGTGAGGTGGCGGAGTACCTCCGCATCAAGGAGCGCAAGGTCTACGACCTCGTCGCCGCCCGCCGCATCCCGTGCTCGCGCGTCACCGGAAAATGGTTGTTTCCCAAGGCCCTGATCGACCGCTGGGTGGCCGACGGGGCGGAGATGGCGCCGGCCGGCGTGCGCCGCGACCGGCCGGTCCCGCCGCCGGTGGTCGCCGGCTCCGCCGACCCCCTGCTGGACTGGGCGGTGCGGGAATCGGGCAGCGGCCTGGCGGTGCGGGCCGACGGCAGCCTGGACGGGCTGCGCCGGCTGGCCGCCGGCGAGGCGGCGGTGTGCGGCCTGCACGTGGTCGATCCGGCGAGTGGCGCCTACAACGTGCCGATGATCGAGCAGGGGCTGCCCGGCCTCGACGTGGTGGCCCTCGCCTGGGCGACCCGCACCCAGGCGCTGCTGCTGGCCCCGGGCAACCCGCTGGGGATCACCGGGCTGGCCGACCTGGCGGCGCGGCGGGCGCGGGTGGTGCGCCGCCAGGCCGACGCCGGGGCGCAGGTCCTGCTGGAGCATCTGCTGGCCACGGCCGGGCTGGCGATGGGCGATCTGGCGACGGTGGCGCCGGTGGCGCGGACCGAGATGGACCTTGGGCTGGCGGTGCTGGAAGGGCGGGCCGACGCCGGTCTGGGCGCCCTGGCGGTGGGCCGGCAACTGCGCCTGGACGCCATCCCGCTGGCCGAGGAGCGGTTCGATCTGGTGATGCGGCGGCGCGAGTGCTTCGAGCCACCGATGCAGGCCCTGCTGGCCTTCGCCCGCGGCGACGCCTTCCGGCGACGGGCCGGGGAGCTCGGCGGCTACGACCTGTCGCAGACCGGGGCGGTGCGGTTCAACGGGCCGTGATGCGCCGCCCGTCCCCATGCCCGTCCCCGGCGCGGCGGCGGGGACGGGCGGCGGGGACGGGGATGGGGATCACGCGCCGGGGATCACGCGCCGGCGTCTTCGGCGTTGGGGAAGAACAGCTGCTCGCCACCGACCTGGTAGTCGGCGATCGCCTTCTGGCCGTCCGCCGAGGTCACCCAGTCGACGAAGGTCTGGCCGGCCTCCGTCTTGACGTGGCTGAACTTCTCCGGGTTCACCAGGATGACGCCGTACTGGTTGAACAGGCGCTTGTCGCCCTCGACCAGGACCTGGAGGTCGCCGCGGTTCTTGAAGCTGAGCCAGGTGGCGCGGTCGCTCATGGTGTAGGCGCTGCTGGCGGCGGCGGTGTTGAGGGCGGCGCCCATGCCCTGGCCGATCGCCTTGTACCAGTCGCCGGCCCCCTTGGGGTCGACGCCGGCGGCCTTCCACAGGGCCAGCTCCGCCTTGTTGGTGCCGCTGTCGTCGCCGCGCGAGACGAACGCCGCCTTCGTGTCGGCGATCATGCCGAGCGCCTTGGAGACGTCCTTCATGCCCTTGACGCCGGCCGGGTCGGAGGCCGGGCCGACGATCACGAAGTCGTTGTACATCACCGGGTTGCGCTTCACCCCGAAGCCTTCGGCGACGAATTTGTCCTCCGACGGCTTGTGGTGCACGAACAGCACGTCGGCGTCGCCGCGGCGCGCCATGTCGATGGCCTGGCCGGTGCCCTTGGCGACGACCCGCACCTCGATCCCGGTCTTCTCGGTGAACTTCGGCAGGATCGAATCGAACAGGCCGCTGTCCTGGGTCGACGTGGTGGAGGCCACGGTGATGAAGCTGTCCGCCGCGGCCGCCGGGCCGTGGACGGCCAGCGGGGCGAGGGCGGCGGCGGCGGCCAGGGCGGCGGCCAGGAAACTGCGTCGGAACATGGCTGGAGATCCCTCCTTGGTTTTTCTTGGTGTCGTGTCGGGTGACGGGAACGGGGCGGTCAGACGACGCGGGCGCGGGCCCGCTCGCGGACCGCGGCGACGCCGGCGTTGACCACCAGCGACAGGGCGATGAGGATGACCCCGAGGCCGAGCGCCAGGGGCAGGTCGCCCTTGCTGGTCTCCAGGGCGATCGCGGTGGTCATGACGCGGGTGACGTGGTCGATGTTGCCGCCGACGATCATCACCGCGCCGACCTCGGCGGAGGCGCGGCCGAACCCCGCCAGCACGGTCGTGGCGAGGCTTGCCCGCCCTTCCGACAGCAGGGTGGCGACGGTGCGCAGGCGGCCGGCGCCGACCACGCGCAGCAGCTCGCCGTATTCCACCAGCAGGTCCTCCACCGTCTGGCGCGCCAGCGCCGCCACGATCGGGGTGATGAGGGTGGCCTGGGCCAGGATCATCGCCTCGGGCGTGAACAGCAGCCCGAACACGCCGAGCGGTCCCGAGCGCGACAGCATCAGGTAGATCACCAGCCCGACCACCACCGGCGGCAGGCCCATCATGGCGTTCAGCAGCACGGTGACGGCGCGCCGGCCGGGAAACGCGAAGGCCGCCACGGCGGCGCCCAGCGGCAGGCCGATCAGCGAGGCCAGCAGGACCGCCGACAGGCTCACCCGCAACGACAGCCCGACGATCTCCATGAGGTCGGGATCGAGGGTGCCGATGAGGTGGAACGCCGTGGCGAAGGCGTGCCCGAATTCGTGCATGGTGCGTCTCCGGTGCCCCTGCGTCTTTATGCCGTTTTCCTGCATGGGTTACAAGGCCACCCGGCCGGCGCCGGCGCCCTTGCCGTCTGGCGGGATTGCCACCATGCTTTGCGCCATGGACATTCAGGAATTCGCCATCCGGCCCGATCCGGCCGACCCGCGCCTGACCCGCCGGGTGACCGGCGTCGACCAGGACAACCGCCCCGTCGAGACCGCGGTGACGGTGGAGCGGCCGCTGACCCTGTTCCTCAACGGGCAGGAGATCGTCACGATGATGACGATCGGCGACTATCCCGAGTACCTCGCCGTCGGCTATCTGCTGAACCAGAACATGCTGCGGCGCGACGACCGGATCGCCGCCGTCGACGTCGACGAGGAGACCGACACGGTGGTGGTGCGCACCGAGCGCGCCACCGACTTCCAGGAGAAGCTGAAG
Organism: Azospirillum sp. NS33; assembly: GCF_059703765.1. Taxonomy (NCBI): domain Bacteria; kingdom Pseudomonadati; phylum Pseudomonadota; class Alphaproteobacteria; order Rhodospirillales; family Azospirillaceae; genus Azospirillum; species Azospirillum sp. NS33. Next base: position 43,287 of record NZ_BAAKJB010000008.1, read on the forward strand.
AAGAAGACCCTGACCTCGGGCTGCGCCCAGGGCACGGCGTTCGGCGACGTGATGGAGGTCTTCGAGACCATCTGCCTCAACCCGGACGCCCGGCTCAAGACGTCGTGGATCTACGCGCTGTCCAAGACGATCAACCTGACCCCCAGCCTCTACCTGGAGGCCGGGGCGATCCACGGTTGCGTGCTGTGCCGGGAGGACCGGCCGCTCCTCTACATGGAGGACGTCGGCCGCCACAACGCCGTCGACAAGGTGCGCGGCTACATGCACCGGCACGGCGTGGCGGCGGAGGACAAGATCTTCTACACCACCGGCCGGCTGACCAGCGAGATGGTGATCAAGACCGTTCAGATGGGCATCCCGATCCTGGTGTCGCGCTCCGGCTTCACCGCATGGGGGGTGGAGCTCGCCCGCCAGGCCGGCCTCACCCTGGTCGGCCGGGCCAAGGGGCGGCGCTTCATCGCCCTGGCCGGCGAGGAGCGGCTGGACTTCGACGCCGACCCGGCCACGGCCGGCGACGAGCCCAGCCGCCACCAGCGCAAGGGGAGCCGCGACGATGAGTGACGCGCCGGCCTCCGGTCCCGTTGGTGCCGGTCCCGTTGCCGGGGTGCTGCTGGCCGGCGGGCTGTCGCGCCGCATGGGCGGTGGTGACAAGAGCCTGCGCACCCTGGGCGGGCGCAGCATCCTGGAGCGCATCGTCGCCGCGGCGCGCCCGCAGGTCGACGCGCTGGTGCTCAACGCCAACGGCGATCCCGCCCGCTTCGCCGCCTTCGGCCTGCCCGTTGTGTCCGACGTGGTGGAAGGCTACGCCGGGCCGCTGGCCGGGGTGCTGACCGGGCTGGAGTGGGCCCGCGCCCATTGTCCGGAGGCGCGCTGGGTGGCGAGCTTCGCCACCGACGCGCCGTTCCTGCCGGGCGACCTGGTGGCCCGCCTGCGCCGTGCGGTGGCGGAGGAGGGGGCGGACCTCGCCTGCGCGCGCTCCGCCGGGCGCGACCATCCCGTGTTCGGGCTGTGGCCGGTGCGCCTCGCCGACGACCTGCGCCGGGCCATGGTGGAGGAGGAGATGCGCAAGGTCGACGTGTGGACCGCCCGCCACCGCCTGGCGGTGGCCGAATTCGTCTGCGATCCCGTCGACCCCTTCTTCAACACCAACCGGCCCGAGGATCTGGAGGAGGCGGAGCGCCTGCTGGCCCGGGGGCGGGGCGGGGGGCCGCGGCCGTGACGGCGGTCGGCGGCAGCGGGCTCGACCGGGTCGAGACCATGGCCCTGGGCGTGGTGCTGGAGCGCCGCGCCGGGGTGACGCCGTGGCAGGCCACGGTGTGGCGCCCGGTGGGGGTGATCCCCGGCGCGGCGCCGGTGGACGGCGCGTGGCCGGTGATCGGCGCCGGCGACGGCTGGACCCGCTTCCACGCCGGCACGCTGACCCTGGAGCTGTTCCGGTCGGACACCGAGGGCTACAAGGTCAACCTGTCCCAGGAGCCGCCGCGCCTGTGGGTGGTGCTCCGGCCGGACGCGGCGGGCGGCGGCGCAGCGGGCGACGGCGCAGCGGGCGACGGCGCAGCGGGCGACGGCATGGTGCCGTTCTTCGTCACCGCCTCCGCCCACGAGGCCGAGGCCTATCAGGTCAGCGGCACCGAGATCGTCGAGCCGGTGGCGATGCCGCCGGAGGTGCTGGCCCTGGTCGCCGACTTCGTGGCCCAGCACCACGTCGACGTGCCGTTCGAGAAGCGCCAACGCAAGCGCCACACCCCTGAGGAGCCGGGCCGGCCGCTGCCGGGCGGCCGAGGGATTCCCCGATGAGCGACGAAACCTTCCTCTCCCGCTGGTCCCGCCTGAAGCGCACGGAGACCCGGCCGGGCCGCGGCGGCGCCACGCCCCGGCCGGCGCCGGAGCGGCCCGACGGGCCGCCCGACGCCCACCTCGCCAATCCGGCGGCCAATCCGGCAGACAATCCGGCGGCCATTCCGGTCGCCGGTCCGGCCGGCACGCCGCCGGGCGCGGGTCCGGAGGAGGGGGCGCCGGACGTCACCGCCGATCTGCCGCCGGTCGACGGTCTTCACGCCGGCTCCGACTTCACCGGGTTCCTGCGGGACGGCGTGCCGGCGGCCCTGCAACGCCAGGCCCTGCGCAAGCTGTGGACCTCCGACCCGGTGCTCGCCAATCTCGACGGGCTTGTCGACTACGCCGACGACTACCACGCCGTGTTCGCCAGGACCGACGTGGTCAACACGCTGTTCCGCGTCGGCAAGGGCATGGTGGACCGTGACGAGGACGCCGCAGAGGCCGCGGAGGCCGCCGCGCTCGACGGTGGCGCGGACACGATGCCCGGCGCCGGCCCCTCTCCGGCACCGGAGGCCGGCGATCCCGGTGCGACCGGGGGCGCGAATGAGAATAACTCTCATGAAAACGAACAGTCCCTGGCCGGCACCGCCGAGAACAAGGTCGGGACGTCCACTGAAAGCTGACCCGTCAAGCCAAGACCGCGGCATCAGTCCAAGGGCGTTATGTTTGCAAAAACATAACGCCTTTCTTGTGACTGGACTTGGCACTCGAAGTGGTCCGACCACTGGATGTTGACATCGCGGCAAATTGCCCCTTAAATGAAGGGGCGCTGCGATTAAAGACCTGTTCCCACTCGGGTTTTTCGCGGTTGCACCATGGCGCAGAGAGGCGCGGGCAGGGCCGGTCCACCCGGCGACGCCCGCGGCTGACGGGAAGGTGGCCGGAAGAGCCGCCGATGACGGCTCCGTGAGCGTGGGAGCGGAACGGAGCAGCCGTATTGGGGAGGACAACCATGTCGCCGCACGGTGACGGTGGCCGCATCGTGTCTTCGGACGCCGCCGCCGCCATGGATCTGCCGGACGAAGAGATGCTGCGGGCGCAGACCTACGCCCTGCTGGCGCGCCTGATGGCGCAGCCGCCGGGTGCGGATCTGCTGTCCGCCGTCGCCGCCATCGATGGCGACGCCAGCCCGCTCGGCACGGCCTTCGCGGCCCTCGCCGCCGCCGCCCGGAGCGCATCGCCCACGACGGTGGCGGAGGAGCACATGGTGCTGTTCATCGGCGTCGGCGGCAGCGAGATGACCCCCTACGGCTCCTACTACATGACGGGATTCCTCAACGAGAAGCCGCTGGCCGCGCTGCGCGACGACATGGCGCGCCTGGGCATCGCCCGGGCCGAGGAGGTCAAGGACCCCGAGGACCACATCGCCGCCCTGTGCGAGATGATGGCCGGGCTGATCGCCGGCGCCTTCGCGGCCCCCGCCGCGCTGGAGGAGCAGCGCGCGTTCTTCGACCGGCACATCGCGCCCTGGGCGGCGCGCTTCTTCGCCGATCTGGAGACCACGCCGTCGGCCGGCTTCTACCGCGCGGTCGGCACGGTCGGCCGCCGCTTCCTGGAGGTCGAGGGCCAGGCGTTCGCCATGGCCGCGTAGTGGGCGCCCGCGCCGCACCGCGGCGCGGGGATAGGGTTTCGCTGGAACACGGGTTTCGCTGGAAAGGGTGACGACGATGACGGACCAGAAGGACAACAGCACACTTCGACGGCGCGACCTGTTCCGTGCCGCCGGCGCCGGTGCCGGGGCGCTGGGCGCCGCCGCGGTCGGTCTCTCCGCCGCCGCGCCCGAGGCCGAGGCGGCGGCGCCCGTCGCGTCCGGCTACCGCGACACCGAGCACGTCCGCAAGGCGTACGAGACCAGCCGGTTCTAAGGAGGGCACCCCATGTTGACCAAGAAGAAGGCCACGTCCGCCGCCGGGCCCCGGCTCGCCAAGGCGCTCTCCGGCCTGACCGGGAACACCGTGGACCGGCGGACGTTCCTGCGCACCTCGGGCATCGCCGCCAGCGGCGCCGCCGTTGCCGCCACCCTGCCGCTGGGCCGGGTCCGCAAGGCCGAGGCGGCGACGCCCGCTGCGGGGGGCGGCGTCATCAAGACGGTGAAGAGTGTGTGCACCCACTGCTCGGTGGGCTGCACCGTCGTCGCCGAGGTCCAGAACGGCGTGTGGATCGGTCAGGAGCCGGGCTTCGACAGCCCCTTCAACCTGGGCTCCCACTGCGCCAAGGGGGCCTCGGTGCGCGAGCACGCCCATGGCGAGCGCCGCCTGCGCTACCCGGTCAAGCTGGTGGACGGCAAGTGGCAGCGCATCCCCTGGGACCAGGCGATCGAGGAGGTCGGCAGCAAGCTTCTCGACATCAAGCAGAAATCCGGCCCGGATTCTGTCTACTGGCTCGGTTCGGCCAAGCACTCCAACGAACAGGCCTATCTGGTCCGCAAGTTCGCCGCCTTCTGGGGCACCAACAACGTCGATCACCAGGCGCGCATCTGTCACTCCACCACGGTCGCCGGCGTGGCGAACACGTGGGGCTACGGCGCCATGACGAACAGCTACAACGACATCCACAAGTCGCGCAGCATGTTCTTCATCGGCTCCAACGCCGCCGAGGCGCACCCGGTGTCGCTGCTCCACATCCTCAAGGCGAAGGAGGAGAACAACGCGCCGCTGATCGTCGCCGACCCGCGGTTCTCGCGCACCGCCGCCAAGGCCGACGAGTACATCCGCTTCCGTCCGGGCACCGACGTCGCCCTGATCTGGGGCATCCTCTGGCACGTCTTCGAGAACGGCTGGGAGGACAAGGACTACATCGCCCAGCGCGTCTACGGCATGGACGACATCCGCGCCGAGGTGGCGAAGTGGACGCCGGAGGAGGTGGAGCGCGTGTCGGGCGTGCCCGGCAGCCAGCTCAAGCGGGTCGCCCGCACCCTCGCCTCGAACAAGCCGGGCACCCTGGTCTGGTGCATGGGCGGCACCCAGCACCACAACGGCAACAACAACACCCGCGCCTACTGCGTGCTGCAGCTGGCGCTCGGCAATGTCGGCGTGTCGGGCGGCGGCACCAACATCTTCCGCGGCCATGACAACGTGCAGGGCGCCACCGACCTGGGCGTGCTGGCCGACACGCTGCCCGGCTATTACGGCCTGGCCGAGGGCTCCTGGCGCCACTGGGCGCGGGTCTGGGAGGTCGGCTACGACGACCTGGCGGTGAACTTCGCCTCCAAGGAGATGATGGAGAAGACGGGCATCCCGGTGTCGCGCTGGTTCGACGGCGTGCTGGAGCCCAAGGAGAACCTCGACCAGCCCGAGAGCATCAAGGGCATGGTGTTCTGGGGCCACGCGCCGAACAGCCAGACCCGCCTTCCCGACATGAAGAAGGCGATGGAGAAGCTGGAGCTGCTGGTCGTCATAGACCCCTACCCGACGATGACGGCGGTGATGCAGGACCGCAAGGACGGCATGTACCTGCTGCCGGCGGCGACCCAGTTCGAGACCTACGGCTCGGTGACCGCGTCCAACCGCTCGATCCAGTGGCGCGAGAAGGTCGTCGAACCGCTGTTCGAATCGAAGACCGACCACGAGATCGTCTACCTGTTCGCCAAGAAGTTCGGCTTCGCCGAGGCGATGTTCAAGAACATCAAGGTCGAGGGGACGGAGCCCCTGGTCGAGGACGTGACGCGGGAGTGGAACCGCGGCATGTGGACCATCGGCATGACCGGCCAGTCGCCGGAGCGCCTGCGCGCCCACATGGACAACCAGCACACCTTCGACCGCACCACCTTGCGGGCCAACGGCGGGCCGTGCGATGGCGACTTCTACGGCATGCCCTGGCCGTGCTGGGGCACGCCGGAGATGAAGCACCCCGGTTCCGCCAACCTCTACGACATCTCCATCCCGGTGGCCGAGGGCGGCATGGGCTTCCGCGCCCGCTTCGGCGTGGAGCGCAACGGCACCAACCTGCTGGCCGAGAACTCCTACCCCGTCGGCTCCGACATCAAGGACGGGTATCCGGAGTTCACCATGGCCATGCTGCAGAAGCTGGGCTGGGACCAGGACCTGAACGAGGCCGAGATGGCGGCCATCAAGGCGGTCGGCGGCGCCAAGCCGGAGACCGTGAACTGGAAGACCGACCTGTCCGGCGGCATCCAGCGCGTCGCCATCAAGCACGGCTGCGCCCCCTACGGCAACGCCAAGGCGCGCGCCGTGGTGTGGACCTTCCCCGACCCGGTGCCGCTGCACCGCGAGCCGCTGTACTCGCCGCGCCGCGACCTCGTGGCCGCCTACCCGACCTACGCCGACGTCAAGGACTTCTGGCGGGTGCCGACCCTCTACAAGTCGGTCCAGGATCGGGACGTGTCCAAGGACTTCCCGCTGATCCTGACCTCGGGCCGGCTGGTGGAGTACGAGGGCGGCGGCGACGAGACCCGCTCCAACCCCTGGCTGGCCGAACTGCAGCAGGACATGTTCGTGGAGATCAACCCGTTCGACGCCAACGGGATGGGCGTCAAGGACGGCCAGATGGTGTGGGTGCACGGCCCCGAGGGCGGCAAGGTCAAGGTCAAGGCCATGCTGACCGAGCGGGTGGGCAAGGGCGTCACCTTCATGCCCTTCCACTTCGGCGGCTGGTTCCAGGGCGAGGACCGGCGGGGCAAGTACCCGTCGGGCGCCGACCCCATCGTGCTGGGCGAGGCCTGCAACACCGCCCAGACCTACGGCTACGACTCGGTCACCCAGATGCAGGAGACCAAAGCCACCCTCTGCCGTATCGCGGCGGCCTGAGCTTAGGAGCGAATGAACCATGGCCCGCATGAAGTTCCTGTGTGACGCGGACCGTTGCATCGAGTGCAACGCCTGCGTCACCGCCTGCAAGAACGAGAACGAGGTGCCCTGGGGCATCAACCGGCGCCGCGTCGTCACCCTGAACGACGGCCAGCCCGGCGAGCGCTCCATCTCGGTCGCCTGCATGCACTGCTCCGACGCGCCGTGCATGGCCGTCTGTCCGGTCGACTGCTTCTACCAGAGCGCCGAGGGCGTGGTCCTGCACAACAAGGACCTGTGCATCGGCTGCGGCTACTGCTTCTACGCCTGCCCCTTCGGGGCGCCGCAGTACCCGCAGGCCGGCAATTTCGGCTCCCGTGGCAAGATGGACAAGTGCACCTTCTGCTCGGGCGGCCCGGAGGCCGACGGCACCGACGCCGAGTTCAAGAAGTATGGCCGCAACCGCCTGGCCGAGGGCAAGCTGCCGCTGTGCGCGGAAATGTGCTCGACCAAGGCGCTGCTGGCCGGTGACGGCGACATGGTGTCCGACATCTACCGCGAGCGCGTGGTCGCCCGCGGCTTCGGCGCCGGCGCCTGGGGCTGGGGCACCGCCTACCAGATGAAGGCGGGGTCCTGACGCCCGATGGGGTGCGGGGGGCTTCCGTCCCGGTCCGCCGGGCCGGGAGCCCCCCACCTTCGTGATTTCCGATGATGAGGCAGTGCCCCGCGCATGACCGACAGACCTGTCCGCCGCCTGTCCCTGTCCCTTGCCCTGCTTCTCGGGGGCACCCTTCTGGCGGGATGCGACGAGAACGAGCAGGACCGGGCGCTCCAGTTCGAGAAGGGGTCCTACTCCGGCCGGCCCGACACGCCGCTCAGCGAGGAGCAGCGCGACGAGCTGCGCGCGCGCACCCACATCCAGAGTTTCTGAGAGGCCGTCCAGACGATGCGCATCCAGGGAGGTAGCGAGACATGACGTCCTGGTTCAAGACGGCGCTGGCCGTGCTGCTGGTGGCGGGCTCGGTCGCCGCGCTGCCGGCGTCGCCGGCGTCGGCGCAGTCCTCGTCGATCCGCCTCGAGGGCGGGCCGCCCCCGCCCCCGCCGGCCACCCAGGCCCCCGGCCAGGACGTCACCGACATGTGGCGGGCGATCCGCCAGGGCGAGGACGGCGTCACCACGGCGCGCGGTCCCAACGCCGGCATGCTGGTCCAGTCCGAGGGCGAGCTGTGGCGCAGCGTGCGCAACGGTCCCGTCGCCACCTACGGGGCGTGGGCGATCGGCGGGGTGGTCGCCATTCTGGCGCTGTTCTTCCTGCTGCGCGGGCGCATCCGCATCGACGGGCCGAAGACCGGCCGCACCATCGAGCGATTCAACACGCTGGAGCGGGCCGGCCACTGGCTGACCGCCGGCAGCTTCATCGTCCTGGCGGTGACCGGCCTCAACGTGTTGTACGGGCGCTACACCCTGCTGCCGCTGATCGGGCCGGAGCCGTTCTCCCTGCTCACCGCCTGGGGCAAGAGCGCGCACAACTTCCTGGGCTTCGCCTTCATGCTGGGGGTCGTCATGATCTTCCTGGCGTGGGTGCGCCACAATCTGCCGGACCGCACGGACATCAAGTGGATGCTGTGCGCCGGCGGCCTGTTCTCCCGCGGAGTCCACCCCCCGGCCAAGAAGTTCAACGCGGGTCAGAAGCTGGTGTTCTGGTCGACGGTGGGCGGCGGCGTGGTGCTCGGCTTCACCGGCGTGCAGCTCCTGTTCCCGCTCTATTTCGGCAGCCTGGCCGACATGCAGCTCTACCAGGTCATCCACGCCGCCACGGCGCTGCTGCTCGCCGCCGTCATCATCGGCCACATCTACATCGGCTCGATCGGCATGGAGGGCGCCTTCGCCGCCATGGGCAGCGGCCAGGTGGAGGAGCAGTGGGCGCGCGAACACCACGCCCTGTGGGTGGCCGAGGTGAAGGGCGAGCCGCCGCCCGCCGACCACGCCCACCATCCCCGCCCGGGCGCCGCCCCGGCGGAGTAGGGGGGCGCCCCCGGCGGGGGGTGTCCTACGCCTCGACCCAGGCGATGCGCAGGATGTTGGTGTTGCCCGGCGTGCCGAAGGGGACGCCGGCGGTGATCACCAGCCGCTGCCCCTCCAGGGCCAGACCGTCGTCGTAGGCGGTCTTGACCGCCTTCAGCACCATTTCCGAAAAGTTCTGGATGTCCTCGGTGTGGACGGGATGGACGGCGAAGGCCAGCACCAGCCGGCGCGCCGTTTCGCGGCTCGACGTCAGGCACAGGATCGGCACCTCCGGCCGCTCGCGGGCGGCGCGCAGGGTGGTCGATCCCGAGGTGGTGTAGGTGACGATGGCCGCGGCCTGGATGGTGTGCGCGACCTGGGTGGCGGCGGCGGTGATGGCGTCGGCCGCGGTGTGCTCCGGCTCCGGGCGCTGGGCGCTGACGATGGTGCGGTAGAGCGGGTCGTTTTCCACCCGGCGTGCGATGCGGTCCATCATCGACACCGCCTCGGCAGGGTAGGCGCCGGCCGCCGTCTCGGCCGACAGCATCACCGCGTCGGCGCCGTCGTAGACGGCGGTCGCCACGTCCGACGCCTCGGCCCGGGTCGGCGCGGGGGCCGAGATCATCGATTCCAGCATCTGCGTGGCGACGATCACCGGCTTCCCCGCGGCACGGGATTCGCGGATGATGCGCTTCTGGATGGTCGGCACGTCCTCGGCCGGCATCTCCACCCCGAGGTCGCCGCGCGCCACCATGATGCCGTCGGACATCTCGACGATGGCGTCGAGGTGATCGATGGCCGACGGCTTCTCCAGCTTGCACAGCAGGGCGGCACGCCCGGCCACCAGGCGCCGGCCCTCGGCCACGTCCTCGGGGCGCTGCACGAAGGACAGGGCGACCCAGTCGACCCCCTGCTCCAGCGCGAAGGCGAGGTCGACGCGGTCCTTCTCCGTCAGCGGCGACAGCGGCAGCACGACACCAGGCACGTTCACCCCCTTGCGGTCGGACAGGCGGCTGCCGCTGATCACCAGGGTGTCGGCGTGATCGCTGCCACAGCTCTCGACCTTCAGGCGGACCTTGCCGTCGTCCAGCAGGAGTTCGGCGCCCGGCTCCAGGGCGGCGAAGATCTCCGGGTGGGGCAGGCCGACGCGGGTGTGGTCGCCCGGCTCCAGCGACAGGTCGAGCCGGAAGCGCTGCCCGGCCTCCAGGCTGATCGGCCCCTCGGCGAAGCGGGCGATGCGCAGCTTGGGTCCCTGCAGGTCGGCCATCACGGCGATGGGCCGGCCGGTCTCCTCCTCCAGGGCACGGATGGTGGCCAGCCGCTCGCCGTGGTCCTGGTGGGAGCCGTGGGAGAAGTTGAGGCGGAAGACGTCGACCCCGGCCTCGAAGAGGGCGCGGATCATCTCCGGCGAGGAGGAGGCGGGGCCCAGCGTGGCGACGATCTTCGTCCGGCGGAAGCGGCGGAACGGGCTGCCTGTGGGTGTCATCGGGAATCCTGAGCGCAGTTCCGGAAGGGGCGGGTCAGCGCCAGCGCGCCGGCCGAGGAAGAATGCGGGCCATGATCGTGTGTGCGGTCACGGAAGAACGGCGCGCGCCGACGCCCGGCCGCGCAAAACACGTGAAGCGCCGACCGGCGAAAGTCAACCGCGCGGCGGCGGGGCGGCGGTTCGCGGCCGGCGACCTGTGTTCCGCCGACCACTCCGGCCACGCTCAAGCGGCCGGAGGGGCCTCGTCGGCCAAGGCTTTTGGCAGTTTGAAGACAATGTCCTCGTGCGCCGTGCGCACCTCGTCGATGGTGACGGCGAATCGCTCGCGGGCGGCGGCGATCACCTCTTCGACCAGCACCTCCGGCGCGGAGGCCCCGGCGGTGATGCCGAGGCGGCGGACGTCGGCCAGCGCCGTCCAGTCGACGTCGGCGGCGCGCTGGACGAGCTGGGCGCGGGAGCAGCCGGCGCCTTTGGCGACCTCCACCAGGCGCTTGGAATTGGACGAGTTGGGGGCGCCCAGCACCAGCACCGCGTCGACCCCCGGGGCGATCGCCCGCACCGCCTGCTGGCGGTTGGTGGTGGCGTAGCAGATGTCCTCGCGCCGCGGCCCGGCGATCGCCGGGAAGCGGGCCTGAAGCGCCGCCAGGATGCCGGCGGTCTCCTCCACCGACAAGGTGGTCTGGGTGGCGTAGGCGAGGCGCTGCGGATCGTCGACGGCGAGGGTGGCGACGTCCTCCACCGTCTCCACCAGCACCACGCTGCCGTCGGGCAGCTGGCCCATGGTGCCGACCACCTCGGGGTGGCCGGCGTGGCCGATCAGCACCACCTGACGGCCCTCCAGGTGGTGGCGCTCCGCCTCGCGGTGCACCTTGCTGACCAGCGGGCAGGTGGCGTCGAGATAGAACAGGCCGCGGCGCGTCGCCTCGGCCGGCACCGCCTTGGGCACGCCGTGGGCCGAGAACACCACGGGCACGCCGTCGGGCACCTGGTCGAGCTCGTCGACGAAGACCGCGCCCTTGGCCTCCAGGCTCTCCACCACGAAGCGGTTGTGGACGATCTCGTGGCGGACGTAGACGGGGGCGCCGAAGCGCTCCAGCGCCGTCTCGACGATCTGGATGGCGCGGTCGACGCCGGCGCAGAAGCCGCGCGGCGCGGCGAGGAGGATGGTCAGGGGCGCCTTGGTCATGCCGGGTTCCGTCGCTTGGGCCGACGGCGCGCGTGCCGGCGGCGGGTGTGCGGATGGCGGAGGTGCGCGCACGGCGGTCGCCCGCCGCTTGTGCGCCTGCGGCCGCTTCTCTACAGTCCGCGGCTGCGGCCGCTTCTCTAGAGTCGCGGCCCACAGCACGCAACCACGAATTCGGGCACCCGCATGACTCCGCGCCGCGACCGTAATATAGGAACCCCCGCCGGGAAAAGCTTCGCCATCGCCGCGCTGGCGGCCGGGGTCCTGGCGTTGGCCGGCTGCTCAGGGCTCGGTGAGTCCGACACGCCGGCCGACCTGGCGCTGGCCTGCCCGACCGTGTCGATCATCGGCAGCCTGCACGAGGTCACCCAGTTCCGCGCCGGTGGGCGCGACCTGACCGACGTCGCCGCCCGCGCCGCCCTGGTCGATTTCTCCGGCAACTGCGAGTACGACAGCAAGGGCGTGACGGTGAACGTCACCGTCGCCTTCCTGGCCGAGCGTGGGCCGGCCCTCGACGGCGACACCGCCACGTTTCCCTACTTCATCGCCGTGATGCGCCCCGGCGAAGCGGAGCCGGCGACGAAGGCGATCTACGAGACCACGCTCGCCTTCGAGTCGGGTGCGGCGCGGGTGTCCGCGTCCGAGGAGGTCGCCGTCGCCATCCCCGTGGGGGCGGACGCCAACGCCAAGGACTGGCAGGTGGTGCTGGGCTTCCAGATGACGCCGGACCAGCTCCAGTACAACCGCGCCGTCTTCGGCCGCTGACCGGGCTGCGGGCCGTCTACAGCACGGCCCGCAGCATCAGCGGCAGGGCGGCGAGGCTGATCAGGGTCGACAGCACGATCATCGCCGCCACCTCGTTCGCCGGGCCGCCGTAGCGCACGGCGAACAGGTGGCTGAAGACCGCGACCGGCATGGCGCATTGCAGGACCAGGGCGCCGGCCGCCGCATGGTCCAGCCCGGCCAGCCGCGCCGCGGCGAGGCCGACGCCGAACCCCATGCCGACCCGCAGCGCCGACAGCAGCAGCGGCCGCCACAGGGTCTGCACGGACAGGGTGGCGAGCGATGCCCCCAGCATCATCAGCATGACCGGCACCGCCATGCCGCCGAGGATGCGCGCCACCTCGGCGATCCAGCCGGGCAGCGGCGTGCCGGTGCCGAGCAGCCCGAGCGCCACGGCGAAGGCCCAGATCGCCGGGGTGGTCAGCAGGGTGCGCAGCGCCATGGTGCCGGAGGCCAGCCCCATGCCCACGGTGAGGTGGGCGATCTGCACCAGGGTCGAGAAGGCGACGGCGTAGGGCATCGCTGGCTCGCCCAGGGCGAAGAAGACGATGGGCAGACCGAGGTTCCCGGTGTTGGGCAGCATCAGCGCCGGCAGGTAGCGCCGCACCGTCACGCCCATCGCCAGCAGCGCCGCCGTGCCGATGGCCGCGAAGGCGGTGAGCGCCAGGGCACCGGCCGCCAGCATCTCCAGGAGCGACGCCAGGGTCACCGGGGAGCGCGTCAGCGACGAGAGCAGCAGCGCCGGCACGCCGACCGTCGTGACCAGCGCCGACAGGGTGGCCGAGTCGAAGGGCTGGCGCAGCCGCACCCAGCCATAGCCGATGCCGGCGATGGCGAAGACAGGCAGCAGGATGGCGAGAAGCTGGTCGAGCATGGCAGCGCGCATTCCTGCGCCGGCGCGCGGAAAAAAGGAAGGGGCAGGCGGCACAATCGGCCGAGTACATATGGATTATTGGCCCTAAGCCGGGGGTGTGCTAAACGTCCGGTCGTCTCTCTGGACCGAACCACACGCTCAAGGTACGATAGCGATGATGAATGATCGCTCCGCGGTCCTCGACCGCATCCAGCCCGGAGACGTGGTGCTGGACATCGGCGCCTGGAACGACATTTTCCCCCGCGCCGACTGGATCATCGACCTTGCGCCCTACGAGACGCGGCGCAACCACACCGGGGAGGCGGAGAACTTCTCCGCGGACACCTGGGTCATCGGCGACGTCAACAGCCCGGAGGTGTGGAGCCGGTTTCCCGACAAGTTCTTCGACTGCGTGATCTGCTCGCACCTGCTGGAGGACGTCCGCGACCCCCTCTTCGTGTGCCGGCAGCTCAACCGTGTGGCCAAGCGAGGCTACATCGAGGTGCCGACGCGGTTCCGCGAGTGCGCCCGGTCCCACCCCCTGGAAACGGGCAGCGGCTACGATCACCACCGCTGGATCGTCGACATCGTGGACGGCGACCTCGCCTTCACCGCCAAGCTGCACTGGGCCAGCACCATCGACTACCTGCCGCCGGCGCTGCGCCCGCACTTCCACGACTTCAAGGTGCAGTTCATCTCCTACTTCTGGGAGGGCAGCTTCGGCTTCCACGAGCGCATCCCGAAGGGGGAGCTGAACGAGGGCGCGAACATCCTGTTCTACTACGACACCTTCGACGTGGTCGCCTTCTCCAACCTCCACGAGATCCGCGACGGCCAGGCGCACAGCGCGGTGCCGGCGGGGGCGACCTTGTGGACCAGCGAGTTCCTGCTGCCGATGGAGGAGGCCGGGGTGGCGGAGCGGTACTGGCGCCTCTACGAGGACCGCCTGCTGGCCATCGGCATGGCGCCGACCCGGCAGCGCACCGACGTGCAGCTTCCCGCCGTGACCCCGCCCGCCGCGCCCCGCCGCCGCCTGGTGGACCGTCTGCGGCGGCCGCGCCCCCCGGCGGAGCCCGTCCGCTCCGCCGACTGACCATGCCCGGCGCCGCGTCCGAATTCGGCAATCGGGGGTGCCCGATTGCCGAAATCCGTGCGACCACGCTGTCAGGTGACGCGGATAATCGCCAGAAATGTCCAGGACGGATTCGCCGCGATCGAGGCCGTTGTGCCATTCTGGTGATGGCAGTGGAGCTCGATGTAATCGCCCGAACCGTCCAGGTATATCACGTCGTGAACGAGTGAATTGAACAAGCCGGCGGTTGCAGCACTGCCGGCTCGGCAGACGGAGACGATGTTCCCGTTCTTCGCGATCCCGGCGGCGACGTTGGTGTCGACGCCAAGATTCATGGAGACCGCCCCAGTAACGGAATAAAAGCCGGCGGCCTCAGCGCGAAACCGATGGGTCACAGCGTCGAAACCCTCACCGACGTCGAAGTCGGTGGCCGTCAGTTTCACCTTCGTCCAGGCGCCGCTGGGAACCCCGGCCTGGTTCACGTTGTTCAGGTGCGCGCGGCAGGCGGTGCCGGCTGCCGCCGGCGGCGTGAGGTCACACAGCGCACGCTCATCGACGATCAGATCATTGGTGACGGTGGTGGTGGTGCTCTCCAGGAACACGCGGGCCACCGGCAGTGTGCCGGCGGGAATCGCCGGCGGCGTCAGGCTGTCGGGCGTGCCGGCGACGACCTGCGCGGCGCCGTTCGAGCGGTCGACGACCACGCGGTCGATGCGGAAGCCCGACGACGGAGTGAGCACGGCGTCCGCGTGCCCTGTGGAGACCAGTTCTTCGGCGGTCCGGTCGTCGAAACCGGCAAGCGGCCGGTGGTGGAACCAGAGGATGGCCCTGTCCGTGTCGCCGCCCAGCAGGTCGGACGCTGCGGCGATGACCCGCGCCACGTCGCCTTTCCAGGATTTGTGCCGAAGGGTGCTGGGCATGGAAGTTCCTGCGTGCATGGTGTGCAGGACGTCGATCGATCCTGCACACCATGCACGGGTGGGCGTGGAGAAGACAAGCCGGAGGTCGATCAGCCGATGCGCTGTGCCGTCAGGTAGGTGCGGGCGGGATTGCCGCTGAACGTGGGCGTGCCCCCGCCGATTTGGGCGCCGTAGAGCTCGACGTAGTCTGACACGCCGTCGAGTTGGACGATGTCACTGATCCAGCAGCACCAGTTTCCGATATTGGGCGCTGCACAGGACGCTGCGGCGGTCTCCGCCCCGCTCTTGTAGACGGCGGCGACCACATGGCCCTGCTCCGACATGACTGCGGTCACCAGCCCGTTGATCAGGTAGTTCCCGGGGGTCGACGGCTTGAAGCGGTGGTTGGCGGCGTCGAAGCCGTCTCCAAC
Source organism: Azospirillum sp. NS33 (assembly GCF_059703765.1). Classification (NCBI taxonomy): domain Bacteria; kingdom Pseudomonadati; phylum Pseudomonadota; class Alphaproteobacteria; order Rhodospirillales; family Azospirillaceae; genus Azospirillum; species Azospirillum sp. NS33. The sequence continues at coordinate 58,582 of NZ_BAAKJB010000008.1, forward strand.
GTCGATAGAGGCGGTGGTCAAAGTCACCTTTGTCAGGGTCTGGGCGGGGAATCCCGTCTGGTTCGTGCCGCCGAGCGAGGCCCTGCAGACCACCGTCTGCGGGATAGGCGCCAGGTCACACAGCGCACGCTCATCGACGATCAGATCATTGGTGACGGTGGTGGTGGTGCTCTCCAGGAACACGCGGGCCACCGGCAGTGTGCCGGCGGGAATCGCCGGCGGCGTCAGGCTGTCGGGCGTGCCGGCGACGACCTGCGCGGCGCCATTCGAGCGGTCGACGACCACGCGGTCGATGCGGAAGCCCGACGACGGAGGAACCAGGGCCGGCGTGGATTGGGCGTTGACCTCGGTCAGGTCGGTGCCGGCGAGAAGGTGTCCCGGGTCGAGGGCCACCGTCATGTTGGGCGACACCTGGGCATGGGGAGCGAAGGGGCCGACGATGCGCTGGGCGACGGCCCAGTTGGCGGTGCTCTGGGACAGGTTGGTGGGATTGAAACTCTGGACCGGCATGACTGAAGTCCTTCCGACTGGAGAGAATAGATGTGGGAATGGAGCCGGTTGCGGCGGCGCCACACCGCTCGGCCGGCAAGGAAAGGACTATCAGCCTATGGCGCAGAACGCAACAGAAAAGTTTCCTAGTTAGGAACAGGGACCTATCCGTTGTTCGCCCACCGGAAGCCCGGATTGACAAACCCGCCGGGCCGGGTAGCTTAAACCCCACGCTGACGATCCCTCGCGGGAGAGACCGCCGCGGCGCCTGACGGTCCCTGGACCGGGAGGCACCGGCCGGGCGGCGCCGAAGGAGCAACCGCCCCGGAAACTCTCAGGCAAATGGACCGCGCGGGAAAGGCGCTCTGGAAAGCAGGTTCCCGGCCGTCCGCGGCCGGGGCCTCACCGAAGGAGTAAGCCGGTGAAGCGGGCCCCGGGCCCGGCCGGTGAATCTCTCAGGTCCAAGACAGAGGGGGCCCCCAATCCGCGCAGCCCCTGCGCGGAGGGCAAACCTGTCGGAGGATCGTGTGACCCAGGCGCCGGAGTCCCTCAAGACCACCCCCCTCAACGCCCTGCACCGCGAGCTGGGCGGCAAGATGGTGCCCTTCGCCGGCTACGACATGCCGGTGCAGTTTCCCATGGGCATCCTCAAGGAGCATCAGCACACCCGGGCCCGCGCCGGCCTGTTCGACGTCTCGCACATGGGCCAGGTGCGGCTCACCGGCGACGACCCGGCGGCCGCGCTGGAGGCCCTGGTGCCCGGCGACATCCGCGGCCTGAAGCCGGGGCGGATGCGCTACACCCTGTTCCTGGACGAGCGCGGCGGCATCCTCGACGACCTCATGGTGACCAACGCCGGCGACCACCTGTTCCTGGTCGTCAACGCCGCCCGCAAGGCGCACGACGTCGCCCATCTGCGCGCCGGCCTGGCCGGGCGCGCCGAGGTGCAGACGCTGGACGACGCCGCGCTGATGGCGCTGCAGGGGCCGGACGCGGCGGGGGTGCTGGCGCGCTTCGTGCCCGAGGCCGCCACCATGCGCTTCATGAGCTACCTGCCCGCCACCGTCGACGGGGTGCCGGTGCTGCTGACCCGCTCCGGCTACACCGGAGAGGACGGCTACGAGATCTCCTGCGCCGCCGCCGACGCCGAGGCCATCGCCCGCACCCTGCTGGCCGAGCCCGAGGTCGAGGCCATCGGCCTCGGTGCCCGCGATTCGCTGCGCCTGGAGGCCGGGCTGTGCCTCTACGGCCACGACATCACCGAGGAGACCACGCCGGTCGAGGCGGCGCTGGAATGGACGCTGTCGAAGCGCCGCCGCCAGGAGGCCGACTTCCCCGGCGCCGCGGTGATCCTCGACCAGCTCGCCACCGGCGCGGCGCGCCGGCGCGTCGGCCTGCGCCCCGAGGGCCGGCAGCCGGCCCGCGAGGGAGCCGGCGTCGTCGACGCGGACGGCACCAGCATCGGCACGGTCACCAGCGGCGGCTTCGGCCCCACGACCAACGGCCCGGTCGCCATGGGCTACGTCGACGCGGGCCACGCCGCCGTCGGTACGGCGGTCGGCCTGATGGTGCGCGGCAAGCCGCTGGGCGCCCAGGTGGCGGCCATGCCGTTCGTGCCGCAGCGCTACCACCGCGGCTGAACGCCGCCCGAAACACACGCATCGACACACACGCTTTTTCCGGAGGGGATGGGATGAGCACGGTCAAGTACACCAAGGACCACGAGTGGATCCGCGTCGAGGGCGACGTCGGCACGGTCGGCATCAGCGACTACGCCCAGAGCCAGCTCGGCGACGTCGTCTTCGTCGAGGTGCCGGAGCCCGGCCGCACCCTGGCCAGGGGCGCCGAGAGCGCCGTCGTCGAGTCGGTCAAGGCGGCCAGCGAGGTCTACGCCCCGGTGTCGGGCGAGGTGACCGAGGGCAACGCCGCCCTGGTCGAGGACCCGTCGCTGGTCAACTCCGCGGCCGAGGGCGAGGGCTGGTTCTACCGGCTGCGCCTCAGCGATCCGGCCGAGCTGGACGGGCTGATGGACGAGGCCGCCTACAAGGACTTCGTGGAGGGGCAGCACTGATGCGCTACCTGCCCCTGACCGACGCCGACCGGCGGGCGATGCTCGACACGGTGGGCGCCGGGTCGGTCGACGCGCTGTTCCGCGACGTGCCGGAGGCGGCCCGCCTCGCCGGCCCCATCGAGGGGCTGCCCGCCCACATGGGGGAACTGGAGGTCGAGCGGGCGCTGTCCGCGATGGCCGGGCGCAACGTGCCGGCCGGCAGCGTGCCCTCGTTCCTGGGGGCCGGAGCGTACCGCCACCACGTCCCGGCCAGCGTCGACTACCTGATCCAGCGCGGTGAGTTCCTCACCGCCTACACGCCCTACCAGCCGGAGATCAGCCAGGGCACCTTGCAGGTGCTGTTCGAGTTCCAGACCCAGGTGGCGCTGCTCACCGCCATGGACGCGGCCAACGCCTCCATGTACGACGGCGCCACCGCGTGTGCCGAGGCGGTGATGATGGCCAACCGCCTGACCCGCCGCAAGAAGGCGGTGCTGTCCGGCGGGCTCCACCCGCACTACCGCGACACCACCACCACCGACGCCCGCTTCATCGGCTTCGAGACGGTGGTGATGCCGGCCGCGCCGACCGGCGGCGAGGACCTGGCGGGCCGGGTCGACGACGACACGTCCTGCGTGGTCGTCCAGAACCCCGACGTGTTCGGCCACGTCCGGGACCACAGCGACCTCGCCGCCCTGTGCCAGGCCAAGGGGGCGCTGCTGATCGTCGTCGTCACCGAGGCGCTGTCGCTGGGTCTGCTGACCCCGCCCGGCGAGATGGGCGCCGACATCGTCGCCGCCGAGGGCCAGTCCCTGGGCAACCCGCTGGGCTTCGGCGGGCCCTATGTCGGGCTGTTCGCGGTGAAGGACAAATACGTCCGGCAGATGCCGGGCCGCCTGTGCGGCCAGACGGTGGACGCCGACGGGCGGCGCGGCTTCGTGCTGACCCTGTCGACGCGCGAGCAGCACATCCGCCGCGAGAAGGCCACATCCAACATCTGCACCAACTCCGGACTGTGCGCGCTGGCCTTCTCCATCCACCTCGCGCTGCTGGGCGAGGAGGGGGTGACCCGGCTGGCCCGCCTCAACCACGCCGCCGCCGTGCGGCTGGCCGACCGGCTGGCCGGGGTGCCCGGGGTGGAGGTGTTGAACGACGGCTTCTTCAACGAGTTCACGGTGCGTCTGGCCAAGCCGGCGGCCGCGGTGGTCGACGCCCTGGCGGCGCGCGGCGTGCTGGCCGGCGTTCCGGTGTCGCGGCTGTTCGCCGGCGACCACCCCGACCTCCTGCTGGTGGCCGCCACCGAGACCACCACCGACACCGACATGGACGCCCTGGCGAACGGCCTGGCCGAGGTGCTGCGATGACGATGAACGCCCAGGGGCGGCCGACCGCCGCCCACCCCCACCCCGGCGCCGGTCCGACCGAGACCGTGACCGGCAACCGCGGCCTCCAGATGGAGGAGGCGCTGATCTTCGAGCAGGACTCGCCCGGCCTCAGCGGCGTCGACCTGCCGCAGCCGGCCGACCGGCCGCTGCGCCTGGGCGCCGTGGCGCCGCGCGGCGCCATCGGCCTGCCCGGCCTGTCGGAGCCCCAGGTGGTGCGCCACTACACCCGGCTGTCGCAGAAGAACTACGCGATCGACAGCGGCCTCTACCCGCTGGGCTCGTGCACCATGAAGCACAACCCGCGCCTCAACGAGAAGATGGCGCGGCTTCCCGGCTTCTCCGACCTCCACCCGCTGCAGCCCACGGCCACCGTGCAGGGGGCGCTGGAGCTGATGGACACGCTGGCCCACTGGCTGAAGACCCTGACCGGCATGCCGGCCGTCACCCTGGCCCCGGCCGCCGGCGCCCACGGCGAGATGTGCGGCATGATGGCCATCCGCGCCGCGCTGGAGCACCGCGGCGAGACCGGACGCCGGCGCGTCCTGGTGCCGGAGAGCGCCCACGGCACCAATCCGGCCACCGCCGCGGCGCTGGGGTTCACCGTCGACCCCGTGCCCGGCGCGCCGGACGGCCGGGTCGACACCGCGGCGCTGACCGCCAAGCTGGGGCCGGACGTGGCTGGCATCATGCTGACCAACCCCAACACCTGCGGCCTGTTCGAGCGCGACATCCGCACCATCGCCGAGGCGGTGCACGCGGCGGGCGCCTACTTCTATTGCGACGGCGCCAACTTCAACGCCATCGTCGGCCGGGTGAGGCCGGCCGACCTCGGCGTCGACGCCATGCACATCAACCTGCACAAGACCTTCTCCACCCCCCACGGCGGCGGCGGACCGGGCTCCGGCCCGGTGGTCTTCTCCGCGGCCCTGGCGCCCTTCGTGCCGGTGCCCTACGTGGTCCACGACGGCGACGGCTTCCGCCTGGTGGAGGAGGCCGGCGCCGGGACGGGCGCCGGGACGGGCGACGGCGACGGCGCCGCCTTCGGCCGCATGAAGGCGTTCCACGGGCAGATGGGGATGTTCGTGCGGGCGCTGGCCTACATGATGAGCCACGGCGCCGACGGGCTGCGGCAGGCGTCGGGTGACGCCGTGCTCAACGCCAACTACGTCATGGCGCGGCTCGCCGACGTGATGACGGCGTCGTTCGAGGGGCCGTGCATGCACGAGTGCCTGTTCGACGACCGCTTCCTCAAGGGCACCGGGGTGACCACCCTCGACATCGCCAAGGCGCTGATCGACGAGGGGTTCCATCCCATGACCATGTACTTCCCCCTGGTCGTCCACGGCGCGCTGCTGATCGAGCCGACGGAGACGGAGTCCAAGGCCGGCCTCGACGGCTTCGTCGATGCCCTGCGGGCCCTGGCGGAGCGGGCCAAGGGCGGCGACGCCGCGTGGTTCCAGGCCGCCCCGCGGCTGACCCCGCGCCGCCGCCTCGACGAGACCACGGCGGCGCGCAAGCCGGTGCTGCGGTGGCGCGCGGCCGGGTGAGGCGGGGCCGGACGGGCCGCCCATGAAGAAGCGGTCCGTCCTGATCGCCGGCCACTCCACCAGCGTGTCCTTGGAGGAGGAGTTCTGGGAGGCCCTGCGGGTCATCGCCGAGGCGCGTGGCGTGTCCCTGAACGCGCTGGTGGAGGAGATCGACGCCGGACGCGGCGGCAACCTGTCCAGCGCCATCCGCGTCCACGTGCTGCGCCATTTCCGCGCCCGGGCGACGGCCGTTCCGGGGGGGGGCGCGGGGTAGCCGGCCGGCCGGGGGGCCTCAGCGCTGTTCGGCGGCCGGCCCCGGCCGCTCGGCCACCGTCGTCTGGGCGGCGCGTTCCGCCACCAGATCGGAGCAGCGCTCGCGCCGCTGGCTCAGATAGGCCTCGCGCATGCGGGTGAAATCGTCGAAGGGCATCGCCTTGGCCCGCGGGTCGATCTGGCGGGTCGCGGCGATGTCGGCGACGATCTCGATGCCCTCCACCACCAGGATGGTCTCCAGCCCCGAGCCCGCCGGCATCAGCGGCATGAACATGGAGTAGAGCACGGCGTTGGTGATGAGCACGTCGACCACGCCGTCGCGCAGGGTGCGCGGCCCGATGAAGGGGATCACCAGGTACGGCCCCTCCGCCACGCCATGGGCGCACAGTGCCAAGCCGAGGTCGGTGTGGTAGGGCTCCAGCCCCCAGCCGCTGGCCACGTCGTAGAAGCCCAGCAACCCCACCGTGCTGTTGACGGCGAACCGCCCGGCCGAGCGGGCCATCGCCCCGCCGTCGCCGGAGACGGCGGCGGCAAGGAACGACATCGGCTCGTTGACGACGTTGGAGGCCATGTGGCCGATGCCGGTCAGCAGCGCCGACGGCGCGGCCGGCGCCGGCTCCGCGGCCTCGGCGGTGGGCTGCGGGGCCGGCTCCGGCGCGGCGTCGGCCGCGCCGGGCTGGCCGTTCAGCGCGCTGTAGACCCACTGGTTGAAGGTGAAGACGTAGCGGCTGTAGGTGTCGAGCCACTCCCGCTCCTCGTAGGGCGGGCGGTCGCGGAAGGCGTCCCACTCCGCCCGGGCGGGCGCGGCGGCGGCAACCAGGGCGGACGCCGCGACCGCCACGAGCAGCAGCCTCGCCGGCAGTCGGCGCAGGGCGGCGCCCACTAGGCGTACGCCTTGTCGTCGTTGGCCCGGATAAGACCCTTGATGGTCCGGTAGAGGCTCCAGACCACCACGGCGGCGAGCAGGAGCCAGCCCACCAGGAAGATGGTGGTGATGCCGCCGACGATGCCGACCAGAAGGCCGATCCAGAACACCGAGATCTGGTTGCGGAAATGGGATTCGAAGAGGGTTCCGGCGGCGTCGCCCTTCTTCACGTGGGCGATGATGACGCCGATGACGCTGGTGAACCCGACGAACAGGGACGCGATGTAGAGGCCGTAGACGATCATCACCATCGTCTTCAGGCGCCGTTCCTCGGCCGTGAGCTCGCCGGGGAGCCGGGCGGAGCCGGTGGCGTTGACGTCGGTGGGCATGGCTGCTGTCCCTTGTGGTGCATCCCGCGGCCCAGTGTACCCGGGCACTCCGGCGAGGGAACAGGAAATCCCCGGCCGCGGCGGATGGCGGGCCGGCGCGGCGGCGCGGAGCGGCTTGCCAGCCGGGGGCGGCGGGGCTACACGGGGATCCCGTCTCCGTTCGCCGCCGGGAGGGCCGAGCCCCGTGCCTGCATCGCTGCCCGCCGACATCACCGCGCTCGACGTCTTCGCCTTCGCCTGGTTCTTCGGCGTCTGGGTGCTGTTCAACCTGTGGCAGGACCACCTGCTGCACGGCCGCGGCACCCTGAACCAGCACATGAAGGTGCTGCGGCGCCATTGGATGGAGCGCATGCTGGAGCGCGAGAACCGCATCATGGACTCGACCCTGGTCGGGCACACCATGCAGAGCTGCACCTTCTTCGCCTCCACCACCATGCTGGTGATGGCCGGGCTGATCGGCTCGTTCGGCGCCATCGACCTGGCCCACGGCATCGTCGGCGAGCTGAGCTTCGCGGTGCGGGTGTCGCGGGAGTTCTTCGAGATCAAGATGCTGACCCTGATCGGCATCTTCACCTTCGCCTTCTTCAAGTTCACCTGGGCGCTGCGCCAGTACAACTACGTCTGCGCGCTGATGGGCGCCGCACCGCTGCCGCCGCTGCCCGGGGACGAGCGGGCGGGGATGGCGGTCCATCTGTCCAAATCGATGACGCTGGCGGTGACCGCCTTCAACGGAGGCCTCCGCGCGTACTACTTCGCCCTGGCGGCGCTCGGCTGGGTGTTCGGCCCAATCCCCTTCGCGGTCGGCAGCGCCGCCGTGGTCGCCATCCTGGTGCGCCGCCAGGTGCTCTCGGGCACGGAGGTGGCGATCCGTGCCCAGACCGACGCCCTGGAGGAGCGGGGCAAGGGGGGGCCGCGGTAGGGACGCGCTGGCCGGCCCGGCGCCGGCCGGCGCGGCGCGGTCAGCGCCGCAGCGTCTTGCCGCCGCGGCCGCCCAGCGCGGCGTTGGCGCGGGTGAAATAGGCGAAGTCGCGGCTGGGGTGGCCGTAGAGGAACCCCTGGGCGTAGCCGACGCCGAGATCGACCAGCAGCTGGGCGTGGTCCGGCTCCTCCACCTGTTCGCCGACCAGGGCGAGGCCGAGCTGGCGGCAGACGTCGACCATGGAGCGCAGCATGGCCATGTCCCGCGGGTTGCCGGCGGCGCCGCGCACGAACGAGCCGTCGATCTTGGCGAAGTCGACCTGCAGCCCGTAGAGCGACTGGAACGAGGTGGAGCCGGCACCGACGTCGTCGAGGCAGATCCGGTAGCCCTCCTGGCGCAGCGTCTGCAGCACCCCGTTCAATCGGGCGATGTCGGTGACCACGACGGTCTCCGTCACCTCGATCAGCAACTTGCGGGCGAGCTCGCCGTAGGGTTGCGTCACCGCCTGGAACTGGGTGAGGAACAGCGGGCTCATCAGCGTCTTGGCCGAGAGGTTGATGGCGACGTCGGGCAGCCGCGTCTCCTTCTGGTGGGCGCGCAGGGTGTCGAGCACCGACTGGGTCAGCAGCAGGTCGAAGTCGTGGATCAGGCCGACATCCTCGGCGAAGGTGATGAAGTCGATGGGGGACGCCATGCCGTCGACCCGGGTCAGCGCCTCGAGGTGGTGGACCGCGCCGGTGTCCAGCGCGACGATGGGCTGGTAGACGACCGCGAACTCGCGCTTCTCGATGGTGGCGCGCAGGCGGGTGATGCGCTCCACGGCACCCGACATCATGCGCTTGGCCCCGTCCTCCAGGCTGGCGATGGTGAATTCGCCGCTCTGGGCGGTGGCGAACGCCTGCACGGTGTAGACCAGGGCCCGCGCGGCGTCGCCGGCGTCCAGCGGGCTGTGGTCGAGGTCCATGTCCCAGGTGCGGACGCCGCCCCCCAGGGCGCCCCCGGCCTCGGCGACGATGCGGGCGATGTGGTTCTGCACCTCCTGGCTGTCGACATCGCAGGCGTGGACGATGCCGAAGCGGTCGGCGGCGAGCTGCCCGGCGCTTTCGCCGTCGGCCGAGATGCCGCGCAGATAGGCGTCGATGCCCTGGCGGACCTCCGCCGCGGCGCCCGCGGGGAGGGTGTCGACCATCGCCTGAAGCCCTTCGACCAGCAGCAGGGTCAGGCCGTGGTCGAGTCCCTTCTCCCGGGCCCGCACGATGCGGTCCTCCAGCACCGACAGGAAGCCGTGGCCGTCCAGCAGCTGCCCGTCGGACGACGCCGCGGCCTGGGGGCCGTGCGGCCCGGACGCCAGCAGCACGGTGAGGAACAGGGAGCCGGGGCAGGAGTCGAGTCGGCAGCCGCCGAGCAGGGCGGGGAAGCGGTGCCCATCCACGCCCTCGAAGATCACCCGGGCGGGCTTGATCCGGGTCCGCTCCACCACGCGGTCGAGCAGCACGCGCAGGTACCGGCGGTCGCTGACCGCGACCAGCTCGGCCAGGTTGCGGCCCACCAGGGTGGCGACGTCGCCGTGGGTCAGGCGGCAGCGCGCGCCGGCGCAGAACAGGATGGTGCCCTGCCCGTCGGTCTCGATCAGCAGGTCGGCGGCGGCGAAGGCGAAGCCGACGAAGCGGTCGCGGTCGCGGTTGGACGGCACCGCGGCGGCCCGGCGCTCCGTGGCCCGGGGCGGGCGGGGCGGGCGGGCGGCGGTCGGGTCCATGCTGGGTGCCAAGGGGTCCATGCCGCACGCCGGAAGGTTCATCGGAGAGGAACGGGAACCGCCCGGTCGCGGCGATTTCCTTCAAATGCGAGAGTAGCCGGGAAGTCCGGGGGAAAAAAGCGGGAAGGCGCCGGTGGGGCTCAGCGCCGGCGCGGTGCCACCCGGTTGACGTGGCCCATCTTGCGCCCCGGCCGCGCCTCGGCCTTGCCGTAGAGGTGGAGGCGGGCGTCCGGCTCGGCCAGGATCGCCGCCCAGCGCTCCACGCCGTCGCCGATCAGGTTCTCCATCTCCGCGTCCATCAGGGCCTCGGTGGGCCCCAGGGGCAGGGCGCAGACGGCGCGCACGAACTGCTCGAACTGGCTGGTGGCGCAGGCGTCCATGGTCCAGTGGCCGGAGTTGTGGGGACGCGGCGCCATCTCGTTGACCAGCACCCGGCCGTCGGCGGTGACGAACATCTCCACCGCCAGCAGGCCGACCACGCCCAGCGCCTCGGCCAGCCGGGCGGCGACCCGCTCGGCCTCGGCCGCCGTGTCCGGGGCCACGCGGGCGGGGGCCAGGGTGCGGTCGAGGATGCCGTTCCTGTGGATGTTCTCCACCGTCGGAAAGGCCGCCATGGCACCGTCGGGGCGGCGGGCGACGATCACCGAGACCTCGCAGGCGAAGTCGACGAAGCCCTCGACGATGCAGGAGTCGGAGCCGACGGCGGCCCACGCCGCGGCCGGGTCGGTGCCGGCGTCGATCCGCGCCTGGCCCTTGCCGTCGTAGCCCAGCCGGTTCGACTTGACGACGCAGCGCGGCCCGATCGCGGCGCGGGCGCGGGCCAGGTCGTCCGGCCCGGTCGCCGCCCGCCAGGGGGCCGTGGCGATGCCCAGCCCGTTGGCGAAGGTCTTCTCGGCGACCCGGTCCTGGGTCACCGCCAGCACCCCGGCGCCAGGGCGCACCGGCACCAGGGCGGCCAGGAATTCCACGGTGTCGACGGGGATGTTCTCCCATTCCAGGGTGACCACGTCGACGGCGGCGGCGAAGGCCGCCAGGGCGGCGCGGTCGTCCCAGGCGGCGCAGGTCGCCGCGGCGGCCACCTGGGCGCACGGGCTGTCCGCCGCGTCCGGGGCGTAGACGTGCACCCGGTAGCCCAGGCGCGCGGCGGCCAGCGCGGTCATCCGGCCGAGCTGGCCGGCACCCAGCATGCCGATGGTGGAGCCGGGAGCGAGCATCGGGCTACGGCGCCTCGTCGCTGGGGGCCTCGGCCACCGCGGCGGTCTGGCGGGCCCGCCAGGCGTCCAGCGCCGCGGCGACGGCCTCGTCCTGGAGGGCGATGACCGCGCCGGCCAGCAGGGCGGCGTTGATCGCGCCGGCCTTGCCGATGGCGAGCGTGCCGACCGGCACGCCGCCCGGCATCTGGACGATGGACAGGAGGCTGTCCATGCCCTTCAGCGCGTGGCTCTCGATGGGCACCCCGAACACCGGCAGGGGCGTCATGGAGGCCGCCATGCCCGGCAGGTGGGCGGCGCCGCCGGCCCCGGCGATGACCACCTTCAGGCCGCGGCCGCGGGCGGTGCCGGCGTACTCCACCAGGCGCTGCGGCGTGCGGTGGGCGGAGACGATGCGCACCTCGTGGGGGACGCCCAGAACCGCGAGGGTGTCGGCGGCGTGCTTCATGGTCGGCCAGTCCGACTGGCTGCCCATGATGATGCCGACCAGCGGCGCGGCGGCGGGCGGGGATTCGGCGGACACGCGTCGTGGCTTCCCAAAGGGTTCCGGAAAGCGGCGCATTATAGGAAGCGGCGCGCCGGAGTCCAGCCGCTACGTGGCGGCGCCCGGCCGGTTCAGCCCGGCGCCGCGTCCGACGCCACGCCCGGCGCGTGCCCATCCGCCGCCGTCCGCTGGCGGGCCGCCCGCTGCTGGGCCGCCAGCGCGGTGAGGCCGAGGTCGTGGAGGATGGCGTAGAAGGCGGGCACGACGAAGACGATCAGCAGGGTCGCCGCCAGCAGGCCGAAGGCGATCGAGGTGATCAGCGGGATCAGGGTCTGCGCCTGCAGGCTGGTTTCGAACAGCATGGGGAACAGGCCGGCGAGCGTGGTCGCGGTGGTCAGCAGGATGGCGCGGAAGCGCGACGCCGCGGCGCGCGACGCGGCGACCGCGATGTCGGGCTCGTCCGGGCGGTGATGGTCCTTCATGAACTCGATCATCAGGATCGAGCCGTTGACGACGATGCCCGCCAGCGACACGGTGCCGAGCACGCTGGGCATGGCGAAGTTGATGCCCATGACCAGGTGGCCCAGCACCGCGCCGGTCAGCGCGAAGGGGATCACCACCATCACCGCCACCGGCTCGGCGTAGCTGCGGAACTGGAAGCTCAGCAGCAGGAAGATGCCGATCACGCCGATGGCCAGGCCGCGCACCATGGACGCCTGCGTCTCCGCGGCGTTGCGCGTCGCCCCCTCGACCGTGATGGTCAGTCCGGGATGGCGCGCTTCCAGCTCGGGCAGGAAGCGCGCCCGGGTGTCCTTGACGATCTCCGCGGCGTTGGCGACGGCGGTGTCGACGTCGCCCTCCACGGTCACGGTCGGGCGCCCGTCGATGCGGCGGATGCGGGCGTGGCCGCGGCCCTCGGCGATCTCCGCCACGGCGCTCAGCGGCACGTGGCCGCCGCCGGGCGTCAGGATGACGAAGCGGTCGAAGTCGTCGACGCCGTCGCGGTCGCCGAGATCCGCCCGCACGTCCACCTCGAAGGATTCGCCGCCCACCTGGATCTCGTCCGCGATGGTGCCCTGGAAGGCGGCGCGGATCTGGCCGGCCACCGCCTGGGCGTCGAGGCCGAGGCTGCCGGCGCCGTCGCGCAGGCGGATGCGCAGCTCGCGCTGGCCCGGGTTGAGGTCGTCGCCGACGTTGACGACGCCCTGGTAGCGCTCCAGCCACGCCTTCAGCTCGTCGGCGGCGCGGTCCAGCGCGGCGGTGTCGTCGCCGGCCAGCCGGAACTCCAGGGGCCGCCCCGCCGGCCCCAGCACCGCCTCGGTCAGGTTGACCCGCGTCGCCGCCAGGTCGGCGGGCAGGGCGGACCGCCACGCCCCCAGGATGGTGGCGTTGTCGACGCCGCGGACCTCGGCGTTCAGCAGGTCGACGACCACCGTCGCCAGGTGCGGGCCGACGGTGCCGGCGTCCTCGTTCTCGTTGAAGCGCACCAGCACGCCGCGGATCACCGGCTGGCCGCCGGGCTCGGCGGCGGTCCAGTCCGCGGCCAGGGCCTCCAGCGGCGCCACGACGCGGCGCACCGCCGCCTCGGTGTCGGCCAGGGTCGCGCTGGGCGGCATCTGGATGCGCGCCTCCAGCACGTCGCCGTCGAGATCGGGGAACGCCTCGAACTTGACGCCGCCGCCGGCCATCACCGCCAGCGCCACCAGGAAGACCAGGGCACCGACCCCCAGGGTCAGGTAGCGCCAGCGCACCGCGGCGAGCGCCGACGGAGCCACCAGCCGGTCGCGTGCCCACGCCACCGCGGCTTCGGCGGCGCGGGCCGCCCGGCCCGGCGCCGCCGGCGCGCCGTGGCTGAGATGGTTGGGAAGGATGAGGAAGGCCTCGACCAGCGAGAAGGTCAGCACCACCACCATGACCACCGGGATCACCCGCAGCAGCTCGCCCAGATCGCCCGCCAGGAAGGCCAGCGGCGCGAAGATGGCGGCGGTGGTGAGGAAGGAGTAGGCGACGCCGGAGGCGACTTCGCGGGTGCCGTCGACCGCCGCGTCGATCGGCGTCTTGCCGCGGGCGCGATGGCTGGCGATGTTCTCCGACAGGACGATGGCGTCGTCCATCAGGATGCCGATGACGATCAGCAGCCCGACCATGGTCAGCATGTTGAGGGAATAGCCCAGCGCCGCCATGACGGCGATGGCGCCGAGGAACGAGGTGGGCAGGCCCATGGCGATCCAGAAGGCCTGGCGCGCGCCGAAGAACAGCCACATCGTGGCGAACACCAGGGCCAGGCCCTGCAGCGCGTTGGACACCAGCAGGTCGAGGCGGTCGGCGACGATGGAGGAGACGTCCCTGGAGATGGTGAGGTCCACCCCCGGCGGCGCGGTGGCGCGCTCGGCGTCGAGGAAGGCCTGGATCGCCGCCATGACGTCGAGGGAATCGTCGTTGGCCGTCTTGGAGACGTTGAGCACCGCGGCCGGCCGGCCGTTGTAGACGGTCTTGACCTCGTCGTCCTCGAATCGATCGGTGATGGTGGCGATGTCGCCCAGGCGGATCTGACCACCCAGCTCGCCCGACACGACCACCAGGTCGCGGTAGGCGTCGAGGGTCAGCCGCTCGTCGGTGAAGCGCAGCCGCACCAGCCCGTCGGCCGCCTCGATCTCGCCGGCGGGCAGGTCGACGTTCTGGCGTTCCACGGCGGCGGCCACGTCGGCGAGGCTGACGCCGAGCCGGCGGGCCATCACCTCGGGGATCTCGATGCGCACCTGGCGGTCGGAGAAGCCGGTGATGTCGACCTTGGGAATGCCGCCCCAGCGCAGCATCCGCGTCTTGACGTCCTCGGCCAGCGCCTTGAGGTCGGTCGGGCGCGCCGGCCCGCTGACCACCAGGGAGGCCACGAACTCGGTGCGGCCGCGCTGGGTGACGATGGGCGTCTCCACGATGTCGGGAAAGTCGTCGATGCCGTCGATGGCGGTGCGGATGTCGGACAGGAACTGGTCGAGGTCGCGGCCCGCCACCATCTCCGCCGAGGCCACGGCGCGGTTGGCGCGGGCGTCGCAGATCACCTCGGCGAGGTTCTCGGTGCCCTCCACCGCGTCCTCGATGCGCCGGCAGACGGTGCGCTCGACGTCCTCGGGGCTGGCCCCGGGGTAGCGCACGCTGATCTCCACCTCGCGCGGCTCGATCCGCGGAAAGGTCTCGCGGCGCAGCGTCGGCAGGGTCAGCAGCCCCAGCGCGAAGAACATCAGCATCAGGATGTTCGCGGCGGTGGGGTGGCCGGCGAAGTAGCGGATCATCGCGCCGTCCCCCCACCCGCGGCGACGGCCTGCAGGCGTTGCGCCCGCTCGTCGTCCGGCACCGCGGTCAGGCGCTGGCCGGGCAGGGCGGGAACGATCTCGCTGACCACCACCCGGTCGCCCGCCGCCAGCCCCTCGGCGATCACCGCGGCGTCGCGGAAGGTGTAGGCGACGCGGACCTTGCGCGCCTGCAGCCGCTCGTCGTCACCGATCACATGGACCAGGCCGTCGCTCACCGCGGCGCGGGGCACCACCAGGCTGCCGGCGACCGCCCCGCCCCGCACCTCGACCTCGACGAACATCCCCTTGATGAGGGGCGGCCGCTCGCCCGGCACGACGCCGGCATAGGGGTCGTCGACGGTGACGATGACGCCGACCGTGCGGGTCCGCGGGTCGACCGTGTCGCTGATCCGGGTGACGCGCCCCCGCCACTCGATGGCGCCCTCGCCGACCCGCAGCCGCACGGTGGCGGGCAGTTGCAGCCGCCCGCCCACGTCCTCGGTGGTGACGTGCACCGCCCCGCCCGGCGCCGCCCCGCCCGGCGCCGCCCCGCCCGGCGCCGTGGCGCCGAGGGCGACCAGCCGGCCGAAGTCGCGCATGTCGGTCTGCGGGATCTGCACGTCGACCTCGGCGGCCCCGGTGCCGTCGATGGTGCCGAGCACGGTGCCGACGGCGACGAACTGGGTCGACTCGACGTTGGCCGCGGCGACCCGCCCGGCGAAGGGGGTGCGGATGACGGTGCGCTCCAGGTTCAGCTCGGCGATCCGGCGGTTGGCCGCGTTCAGCGCCTTCTGCTGCTCCAGCGCCCGCAGCTTCGACGGGACCAGGGCCAGGCTGTTCTCCAGGTCCTGGATCTTCGCCCGCTGGCGCAGCACCTCGCC
The DNA here is from genome assembly GCF_059703765.1 of Azospirillum sp. NS33. Taxonomy (NCBI): domain Bacteria; kingdom Pseudomonadati; phylum Pseudomonadota; class Alphaproteobacteria; order Rhodospirillales; family Azospirillaceae; genus Azospirillum; species Azospirillum sp. NS33. The sequence continues at coordinate 74,100 of NZ_BAAKJB010000008.1, forward strand.
CTGCTTCTGGTCGACGGTGGCCGCCGAGGCCGAGCCGCGGCCCAGCAGCGTGCGCTGGCGCTCCAGGTCCTGGAGCTCGAGCTGCAGGGCCTGCCGCTCGATCTCCAGCGACAGGGAGGTGGCCTCGGCGGTGGCCTGCAACTCGGCGATGTTGGCCTCGGTGGCGCCGATGTTGGCGTCGGCCTGGGCGATGGCCAGGGTGAAATCGTCGGGGGCGATGCGGGCGACCGCCGTGCCCTTCTCCACGAAGGCGCCGCGGACGAACTCCGGCGCCACCTCCTCGAGCCGGCCCCCGACCTGGGCCACGGCGGTCCAGGTGCGGGCCGGCGCCACGGTGCCGTAGCCGACCACCCGCGGCACGAAGGCGGTGGGCTCCACCGTGATGTAGCGGGCGACCACCGTGCGCTCCTGCGCGGCGACCTGGGCCGGCGCCGGGCGGTTGGCCGCGGCGACGGCGACCAGCGCGACGCCGGCGGCCAGGGGTGGAAGGATCAGCAGCGTGCGCAGAACCGACATGGATGCCCCCGGGTGGACCCGCCTCGTGCCCGGGACAATGCGCAGGCACGCGCGGGTTGTCCAGGGGTGCCGGCCATCGCCGTCGCGAGGGGGTGTGAGGTCAGGCGATGATGTCGGGAAGCAGCCGGCTTTCCAGGTGGGTGATCTGGTCCTTGAGCCACAGCTTGCGCTTCTTCAGACGTTGCATCTGAAGCTGGTCGAAGGGGGCGCGCTCCACGAGTCGTGCGATCACGTCGTCGAGATCGCGGTGTTCGCTCTTGAGGGCCGCGAGCTTCTGCCTCAACATTTCCTGTTCGTTCATCGTGCCGGCGCAAGGGCTGAAACGCGAGCCGGATCATAGCAGATTCCGCGCCCGGCGGTACGACGAAACGGCCGCGCCGCGGCCCGTCGGCCGCACGCATGCCATTGCGGTGCCGCAGCATTCTGGTATCTCTTGTACCAGTGTACAGGTCCACGCGAAACGGGAACCCCACATGACTCCTGCCAAGCGCATCGGCATCCTGACCAGCGGCGGTGACTGCGCCGGTCTGAACGCCGTCATCCGTGCCGTCGTTCACCGCGCCGTGCTCACCTACGGCTGGCAGGTGCTCGGTCTGAAGGAAGGCACCCAGGGTCTGCTGCACCGCCCCGCCCAGTATCAGGTGCTCGACCTGCCCATGGTCGACGGCAACATGATGCGCATGGGCGGCACCATCCTCGGCACCACCAACCGCGGCGACCCCTTCGCCTATCCCATGGGCGACGGCACCACCAAGGACCGTTCCGACGAGATCCTCGGCGGCTACCGCGAGCTGGGGCTGGACGCGGTCATCGGCATCGGCGGCGACGGCAGCTTCGCCATCCTGCGCAAGCTGGCCGAGAAGGGCGGGCTGAAGCTGGTGGGCGTGCCCAAGACCATCGACAACGACCTCGGCCTGACCGAGGTGTCGGTGGGCTTCGACACCGCGGTGGGCGTGGCGGTGGAGGCGCTGGACCGGCTGCAGCCGACGGCGGCCAGCCACGCCCGGGTCATGGTGCTGGAGGTGATGGGCCGCGACGCCGGGCACATCGCGCTCTCCGCCGGCATCGCCGGCGGCGCCGACGTCATCCTGATCCCCGAGATCGCCTACTCCATCGAGAAGATCGCCGCCAAGATCAAGCAGGTGCGCTCCACCGGCCGCAACTTCGGCCTGGTGGTGGTGTCGGAGGCGGTGAAGACCGAGGGCGGCGGCGAGATCCAGAAGGTCTACGAGGGCGGCGAGAAGCGCTACGGCGGCATCGGCGACTACATCGGCGAGCGCATCGCCAAGGCGACCGGTGCCGAGACCCGGGTCACCGTGCTGGGCCACGTCCAGCGCGGCAGCCCGCCCAGCCCGCGCGACCGCCTGGTGGCGGCGGCCTTCGGCGTCCACGCCGTCGACCTGATCGCCGAGGGCAAGTTCGACCGCATGGTCGCGTGGTCCAACCGCGGCGTCGTCGACGTGCCGATCGAGGAGGCGATCGCCCGCTACTCCTGCGTGGAACTCGACGGCACGCTGGTCAAGACGGCGCGCGGCCTGGGCATCAGCCTGGGCGACTGAGCCGGGCGGTGGCGGAGACCCCCTTCTGGGCGTTCTCGCTGGCGCTCTACGACCGCCCCGGCGTCGCCGCGGCGTGCCTGGACCTCCAGGACCGCCACGGCGCCGACGTCAACCTCGTGCTGTTCGCCCTGTGGGCGGGCGCGGCCTGCGGCGCGACCCTGACGGCGGGGGAGCTGGAGCGGCTGTGCGCCGCCGCCGCCCCCTGGCAGGCCGGGGTGGTCGGTCCGCTGCGCGGCGTGCGCCGCCGCCTGAAGGGCGAGCCCGACGCCCAGGCTCTGCGCGAGGAGGTCAAGCGGCTGGAACTGGCGGCCGAGCGGATCGAGCAGGACCGCCTGCACGCCCTCTCCGGCCTGCGTCCGGGGCGTGGCGACGCGGCCGCGGCCGCGGCCAACCTGCGCCTCCTGCTGCCCGCCACCGCCGATGGGGCGGTGCGTGTCCTGGTCGACGCCGCGGTCGGGGCGGGCGGGTGACGGTCAGAAGAACTGCACGATCCGCAGCGCCAGCTCGCTGCGCATGCGCAGCCCATTCTCCGGCGCCAGCGGTGTGTCGCTGCGGACGCTGGCGCAGGGGAAGGCCAGCGCCGGCGCCACGGTGACGCCGCCGATGCTCAACGTGCGGGCGAGTCGCAGGGCGCCGATGCGGGTCCGCAATGTGGTGTCGGTCTGCGGCCGTCCGCGGCGGTAGGGTCCTTCCTGATCGCGGTGGATGGCGTAGGCGGCGACGCTCCACAGCCCGGGAGGGGCGGGAACGGTGTCGCCGGGATAGGGGGCGTTGGCGCCGGCCCGGGCCACGGCCGGCAGGGCCATCTTGCGATCGCCAGAAGGGCGGCGGACACGGTGTGGCGCATCGATCGGGGTGCTCGGCTGTTGCCCTGGCACCCACCATTTACCCAGGCAACGGCCGGCCGCCACACGCGCCGAGTCCGTTTGATGACGAACCGTACGTGCAGCATATGGGGCGAAAGACTGCTTCTCCTCCCACATGCCGCGCCTGGCCCCGGGTGTCGCCCGGACCGGACGAGTGCCGATCGTCCGCCGGGTCACGCGCAATCATCGGTCGCGCCGCTTGTCCGCCTTCAACGACGCCTTCAGCGCGTCCATCAGGTTGACGACGTTGTCCGCGGGCGGCTTCGGTCCCTTGAGCGGCGCCGGCTTCGGCCCCCCCTTGTCCTTGGAGCGGGCGAGCTTGAGCAGGGCCGCCTTGTAGCGGTCGCGGAAGTCGCCGGGGCGGAACGGTCCCTCGCGTTCCTGCACCACCTTGCGCACCAGCGCGCGGGCGTCGGCGGGCAGTTCGGGGGCCGCCTCCACGGCGGCGAAGGCGTCGGCGCCGTCGCGGACCTCGTAGGGGTAGCGCAGGGTGGTCAGCATCAGCCCCTTGTCCCGCGGGACGATCAGGCAGCGCCGCTCGCGGCTCTGGATGGTGACCCGGCCGACCCCGACCAGCCCGGTCTCCTCCATGGCGTCGCGGATGACCCCGTAGGCGTCGAGGCCGACGGTGTCGTCGGGCACCAGGAAATAGACGGCGCGGTGCCACACCGGGTCGATCCGCTCCGCCTCGGTGAACATGCGGATGTCGATGGTGTGGGTCGATTCCGGGCGCAGTGCCTCGAGCTCCTCGTCCTCGACCTGGACATAGGTGTCCTTGGCCACCGCGTAGCCCTTGACCTGATCGTCCGGCTCGACCACACGGCCGGTTTCGCCGTCCACGAAGCGCCGGCGCAGCCGGTTGCCGGTGCCGGCGTTGAGGGTGTGGACGCTCACCCGCTCCGCCTCGTGGGCGGCGGGGATCACGGCGACCGCGCAGCTCACCAGGCTGAGCTTGAGGTATCCGCGCCACAGGCGGCCGCTGTCGCCACGCGGGATCTTGCGGTGCCGGGCCATCGCTCAGCCCGCCTTGCGCTTGGAGGCGGCGCCGGCGCGGCGCGTCGTGCGGGGCGGCCGGCGCTTGGCCGTGGACGGCGCGCCCCCCTCGGCCTTGACGCTGTCCAGCAGTGCGGCGCGCAGGTCCGACACCGGCTCCGGCCGCGGCGCCGCGCGCGGTGTCGGCGCGCGCCCCTCCTGCTTGGCGCGGATCAGGTCGGTCACCGCCTCCTCGAACTCGTCCTCGCAGGCGTCGAAGTCGAAGGCCGCCCGCTTGCGCTCCACGATGTGCGTCGCAAGGTCGAGCATCTCGTCGTCGGCGTCGTCGTCGGGGACGTCGGCAAACACCTCCTCGGCCTTGCGCAACTGGTCCGGCCAGCGCAGCGTCACCACCAGCATGCCGGCCCCGTGGGGGCGCAGCGCCACCAGCCGCTCGCGCGTCGACAGCACCACCCGGCCGATGCCGCAGAGATCACGCTCGTCCATCACGTCGCGCAGCAGGGCGAACAGCTGCTGGCCCACCGTGTCGCCGGGCGCCAGGTAATGGACGCCATCGGCGCGCTCCGGCTCGACCTCGTCGCGCGCCACGAACCGTTCGATGCACAGGGTGTGGGTGCTTTCCACGCGGATCGTCTCCAGCTCCTCGTCGCTCAAGGGGGCGTAGCGGTTCTTGGCCACGGCGATTCCCTTGACCGCGTCGTCGCGTTCCACCGGCTTGTGCGTCTTCTCGTCGATCATCTGCTGGCGCAGGCGGTGGCCGGTCTTGCGGTTCAGCAGGTTGAAGCTGACCTTGTCGCGGTCCGACTGGGCCACGTGCATGGTGACGGCGCAGGCGATCTTCCCCACCCGCAGATGCCCCTTCCAGGACGCGCGTGCCGCCATGTCCGCTCCTCCTCACGCACTCTTGCGCCGGCGCGGCGCCGTGGCGCGCGGCAGGGTCTGCCGGGTGGTGGCGAGATCCGCCCACGGGTCCCGGTCGAGGGCGGCCAGACGGCGCGGCAGGGTCGCCACGGTGAAGGCCGAGGGCGTGACCCCGGCCTCCAGCTCCTGCCAGGTCACCGGGGTGGCCACCGGCGCCCCCTCCCGCGCCCGGGTGGAGTAGGCGGCCACCGCGGTGGCGCCGCGGCCGTTGCGCAGGTAGTCGATGAAGATCCGCCCCTGGCGGGCTTTCTTGGCCAGGGTCGCCGTGTAGCGGTCGGGCTGGTCGGCGGCGATCGCCTTGGCCAGGTCGTGGGCGAAGCCCTTGACCCGGTCCCAGCCGTCGCGTGGCGTCAGCGGCACCACCACGTGCAGACCCTTGCCGCCGGTGGTCTTGACGACGCTGGCGAGGCCCTGGTCGGCGAGTCGGTCGCGCACCAGCAGGGCCCCCTCCACCACCGCCTCCCAGCCGACCCCGGGGCCGGGGTCCAGGTCCATCACCAGGCGGTCCGGGCGCTCCAGGTCGGCGGCCGTGGCGCCCCAGGGGTGCAGCTCCAGCACCCCCATCTGGACCAGCGCCACCAGCCCGCGCAGGTCGTGGACCATCATGTAGCGGTCGCCGTCGTCCGCGTCCTCCCCGGGGTCGCTGACGTCGACCCGGCGCACCGCCTCGTCCAGCCCGGCCAGGGCGTGCTTGGCGAAGAAGCAGGGCTTGCCCGACCCGCCGGGGCAGCGCACCAGGCTGAGGGGACGGTCGACCAGATGGGGCAGCACCCAGTCGGCGATGCCGGCGTAGAATTCGGCCAGCCCCAGCTTGGTGACGCCCTGTCCCTTCCACAGCACCCGGTCGGGGTGGCTGAGGGTGATGCCCGCCACCGTGCCCTCCGGCTCCGCTGCGCCACCACCGCCGGTCGCCGCCGGGATCGCCCGTTCCGCCACCACCTCGCCCGCCTCCTTGTCCTCGCGCATGCCCTTGAACACCCCGTGCCGGATCATCCCGTCGCCGGTCCAGCCGCGGAACTCCACCTCCGCCACCAGCTCCGGGCGCAGCCAGCGCACCCCGGCGGGACCGGCCAGACCCTTCGGTCTGGCGGTTTCCAGGGGCTCCAGCCGGCGGCGCAGCGCGGCGGCGTCGCGGGCGTTGAAGCCGGTGTTGACCTTGCCGACGGGAACCAGCCCGTCGGCGCCGTTCACCCCCATGAGCAGCGAGGCCACGGCCTTGGCGCGGGTGGTCGAGGGCTGGTAGCCCAGCACCACGAACTCCTGCCGGTCGGTGCATTTGACCTTGAGCCAGTCGCGCCCGCGCCCGCCGCGGTAGGGCGCGTCGGCGCGCTTGGCGATGATCCCCTCCGCCCCCAGCCGGCAGGCGTGGCGCACCATGCGCGCCGCGTCCTCCTCCAGGTGCTCGCTGTAGGCCAGCCGGCCGCCGGCCGGCTGGTCCTTCAGCAGCGCCTCCAGGGCCGCCTTGCGCTCCACCAGCGGCGCGCGGCGCCGGTCGGCGCCGTCCAGGCGCAGGAGGTCGAACAGCATCAGCCGGACCCGCGCCGGGTCCCGGGTCGCCAGCGCGTCCTGAAGGGCCGCGAAATCGCTGTGGCCGGAGGCGGATTCCACCACCGCCTCGCCGTCGAGCACGGCGTCCTCGACCGGCAGGGCGGCCAGCGCCTCGGCCAGCAGGGGAAAGCGGTCGGTCCAGTCGAGGCCGGAGCGCGTCAGCAGCCGGGCCCGGCCATCGGCGACGTGCGCCTGCAGACGGTAGCCGTCGAACTTCAGCTCGTGCACCCAGCCGGGGCCTGCCGGGGCCTCCTCGGCCAGGGTCGCCAGCATCGGCGCCAGGAACTTCGAGGGTGCCACCTTGGACGCCCGCCGTGGCGCCCCCTTCCGGCCCGCGGCGATCGCCGTCATGGTGCGGCCGCTGATGGCCGAACGGTCCTCGGCCAGCACGTCCGCGGCGTCCTCGCCGCGCGCCGCCTCGTCCTCGGCCTTGATCAGCAGCCAGGATTCCTGGGTTTCGCCGCGCTTGGCGCGCATGCGCACGAGGTGCCAGCGCCCGGTCAGCTTGCCGCCCTCCAGGCGGAAGGCGAGATGCCCTGTCTTCAGGCCCTTGGCCGGGTCGCCCTCGGGCTCCCACCGGCCGCGGTCCCACACCATCACCGTGCCGGCGCCGTACTCCCCCTCCGCGATGGTGCCTTCGAAGTCGCGGTAGCCGACGGGGTGGTCCTCGGTGCGCACCGCCAGGCGCTTGCGCCCGGCCACCAGGCTCGGCCCCTCGGGCACCGCCCAGCTCTTGAGGACGCCGTCCAGCTCCAGCCGGACATCGTAGTGCAGGCGCCGCGCGGCGTGCTTCTGCACGACGAAGGAGTCGCCGCCCGCCGACGCCGCCTCGCCCGCCGGCTCGGCGGTGCGGCGGAAGTCGCGCCGGGCGTTGTAGTCGTCCAGGGAATGCGCGGTCTGCCGGTCCATGCCCCTTAAACACACGAACCGGCGTCGGGTGCCGCGCCCGCCGGCGCGCTACTCCGACGGGGCCGCGGGCAGGGGCGCGCCGATCCGCAGCAGGTTGCCGTCCGGGTCGATGTGGGCGAACTCGCGCAGGCCGTAGGGCGTGTCGGCCGGCTCGGTCAGGCGGCCGGCGATGCCGGCCCCGCGCCACGCCCGGTGGAGCGCGTCGGCGTCGGACACGTAGAGGTAACAGGCCGACAGGGACGCCGTGGGGTCGAGATCCGGCACATGGGCGAGGTGGATCGTCACGCTGTCGCGGCTGAGGAACCCGTAGATCGGGGCGCCGCCGGTGCCGTCCTCGTAGGCGTGCCCCGTGAAGCCCAGGGCGCGGTAGTGCTCCAGCGCCGCGCGGACGTCGCGCACGGGCAGGATCGGTGCCACCACCCGGGCCGTCGCCGGCGTCTGAGTCATCGCCGTCATCCCTCCGGCGCGGTGCCGTTCTGGGTGAAGAGATAGGGCACGAAGCTGCGGTGGCGCTCGTCCACCGAGATTTCGCTGCCGATGGGCGGAAAGGCGCGCTGCTGGCAGTCGGTGCGTTCGCAGATGCGGCAGTTGACGCCGATCGGCACCGCCGCGGATTCGTCGGTGATGTCGATGCCCGCGGCGTAGACCAGCTCGTGGGCGTGGCTGGCCTCGCAGCCCAGCCCGACCGCGAAGCGGCGCGACGGCCGCAGATAGGCGCCGCCGCGCTTGGTCACCGTGCGGGCGATGCCGATGTAGGTGGTGCGGTCGGGCATCCGGGCGAACTGGACCAGGATCTTGCCGGGCTGGGCGAACGCCTCGTGGACGTTCCACAAGGGGCAGGCGCCGCCGAACCGGGCGAACTGGAAGCGGGTGGCGGAGTGGCGCTTGGTGATGTTGCCGGCCATGTCGACGCGCACGAAGTAGAAGGGCACGCCGCGCGCCCCCGGCCGCTGCAGGGTCGACAGGCGGTGGCAGACCTGCTCGAAGCTGGCGCCGAACCGGCTCTGCAGCTGCTCCACGTCGTGGCGCAGGGCGCGCGCCTCGTGCAGGAAGGCACGGTAGGGCATGACCAGCGCCCCGGCGAAGTAGTTGGCCAGCCCCACCCGGCAGATCGAGCGCGCGTCCTCGCTGGAGAAATGGGCCTTGCCGATGATCCCCTCGATGAGGTCGCCGTAGCCCAGCAGGGCGATCTGGTGGGCCAGCTGGAAGGCGCGGCTGGGGCCGTTGAGCAGGGCGGAGAGGCCCATGGTCCCGGTCCGCTCGTCGTAGGCGCGCATGGCGGTGTCGCTGCGCTCGTCGGCGACCACGGTGACCCGCACGTCGTGGCGCCGCTTGAGGTAGGCGGCGAGGTCGGCGGTCAGCTCGCCCGAGCCCGACCGCAGCTCCTCCGCCTCCCACAGCCGCTCCGCCGCCTCGTCCAGGGGGCCCACGTAGTTGTTGCAGTAGTGGAAGTAGTCGCGCACCTCCTCGTAGGGGAACTGCGCGCCCGTGGGGTCGCCGCCGACGTCGGGATGGCTCAGGCTGTCGGCCAGCGACTGCACCCGCTCGTGCATCTTCTGGTAGGCCTGGTGCAGGCCGAGCACGCGGCGCGCCAGCTCCGGCGAGGCGTTGACCACACCGCGCAGCTCCGCCATGCCGAGTGGCGCCCCGCCCAGCAGCGGCCCGGCCAACGCCTCGCGCAGGTCGGCGACCAGCCGCGCCTCATCGTCCTCGACGAAGGCGGTGAGCTCCACCTCGAAGGTGTTGGTGACCTTCAGCAGCACCGGCAGGGTCAGCGGCCGCTGGTTGTTCTCGAGCTGGTTCAGGTAGCTGGGCGAGAGCCCCAGGGAGGTGGCCAGCGCCGCCTGGGTCAGGCCGCGCTGCTCGCGCAGCCGGCGCAGCTTGTAGCCGAGATAGAGCTTCTTCTGCACGGGCCCCGCCTTCGCAAACGTCGCAAGCCATCTTCCGCGATTGCGAAGGAGTTTGCAACTTCGCACGTTTTATGCATTCGCGGCGTTGCCCCATTGTGAATCTTGTGAATAATTCGCCTCGTTCCGGGGGGAACGCGCCGCAAGCGCCCGCGCCACCCTGCGCACAAGACAGGGGGCGCGGGCGCTGCCACCGGCCGGACGTCAATTCTTGGGAAATCGCTGATGCAAGAGATCCTGGCGAAGTTGGAAGCCATGCGCTCGGCTGCGCGCGCGGGCGGCGGCGACGCGCGCGTCGCCGCGCAGCACGGCAAGGGAAAGCTGACCGCGCGCGAGCGCATCGAGCTGTTTCTCGACGAGGGGTCCTTCGAGGAGTGGGACATGTTCGTCGAGCACCGCTGCATCGACTTCGGCATGGAATCCCAGAAGGTGCCCGGCGACGGCGTGGTGACCGGCTACGGCACGGTCAACGGCCGCCTCGTCTTCGTCTACAGCCAGGACTTCACGGTGTTCGGCGGTTCGCTCTCGGAGAGCCACGCCGAGAAGATCTGCAAGCTGATGGACCAGGCGATGAAGGTGGGGGCGCCGGTGGTCGGTCTGAACGACAGCGGCGGGGCGCGCATCCAGGAGGGGGTGGCGTCGCTCGGCGGCTACGCCGAGGTGTTCCAGCGCAACGTGACCGCGTCGGGCGTGATCCCGCAGATCTCGCTGATCATGGGGCCGTGCGCCGGCGGCGCCGTGTACTCCCCGGCGATGACCGACTTCATCTTCATGGTGAAGGACAGCTCCTACATGTTCGTGACCGGCCCCGACGTGGTGAAGACCGTCACCCACGAGGTCGTCACCGCCGAGGAGCTGGGCGGTGCCGTCACCCACACCGCCAAGTCCGGCGTCGCCGACCTGGCCTTCGAGAACGATGTCGAGGCGCTGCTCAACCTGCGCCGCTTCTTCGACTTCCTGCCCGCGTCCAACCGGGAGGCGCCGCCCGAGCGGCCCTGCGCCGACGCGCCCGACCGTTCCGACGCCTCCCTCGACACCCTGGTGCCGGCCAATCCCAACCAGCCCTACGACATGAAGGAGCTGATCCTGAAGGTCGTCGACGAAGGCGATTTCTTCGAGCTCCAACCCGACTACGCCCGCAACATCCTCATCGGCTTCGCCCGCATGAACGGCTCCACCATCGGCGTCGTCGCCAACCAGCCGATGGTGCTGGCCGGCTGCCTCGACATCGACAGCGCGCGCAAGGCGGCGCGCTTCGTGCGCTTCTGCGACGCCTTCAACATTCCCATCGTCACCTTCGTCGACGTCCCCGGCTTCATGCCGGGCACGGCCCAGGAGTACGGTGGCATCATCAAGCACGGCGCCAAGCTGCTGTTCGCCTACGCCGAGGCCACGGTGCCCAAGGTGACGCTGATCACGCGCAAGGCCTATGGCGGCGCCTACGACGTGATGGCGTCCAAGCACCTGCGCGGCGACGTCAACCTCGCCTGGCCGTCGGCGGAGATCGCGGTGATGGGGCCGAAGGGCGCGGTGGAGATCATCTTCCGCGCCGACATCGGCGACCCCGCCAAGATCGAGGCGCGCACCGAGGAGTACCGGCAGAAGTTCGCCACCCCCTTCGTGGCGGCCTCGCGCGGCTACATCGACGACGTCATCATGCCCCACGGGACGCGGCGCCGCATCGGCAAGGCATTGGCCATGCTGAAGAACAAGGCGCTCCAGAATCCCTGGCGCAAGCACGACAACATCCCGCTGTGAGGCCGGCGACCATGTTCACCAAGATCCTCATCGCCAACCGCGGCGAGATCGCCTGCCGCGTCATCCGCACCTGCCGGCGCCTCGGCATCAAGACGGTCGCGGTCTATTCCGACGCCGACCGCACCGCCCTGCACGTGGAGATGGCCGACGAGGCGGTCCACGTCGGTCCCGCCGCCTCGGCCCAGAGCTACCTGCAGATCGACCGCATCGTCGAGGCTTGCCGGGCGACCGGTGCCCAGGCCGTGCACCCCGGCTACGGCTTCCTGTCCGAGAAGCCCGCGTTCCAGACGGCGCTGGCCGCCGCGGGGATCGCCTTCATCGGCCCCGACGCGCACGCCATGAGCGCCATGGGCGACAAGATCGAGTCCAAGAAGCTGGCCAAGGAGGCCGGGGTCTCGACGGTGCCGGGCTATCTCGGGGTGATCGCCGACGCCGAGGAGGCGGCGACCATCGCCCGCGACATCGGCTACCCCGTCATGATCAAGGCGTCGGCCGGTGGCGGCGGCAAGGGCATGCGCATCGCCTGGAACGACCAGGAGGCGCGGGAAGGGTTCGTCTCGGCGCAGAACGAGGCCCGCTCCAGCTTCGCCGACGACCGCGTGTTTCTGGAGAAGTACGTCCAGCAGCCGCGCCACATCGAGATCCAGATCCTGGCCGACGGCCATGGCAACGCCCTCTACCTGGGCGAGCGCGAATGCTCGATCCAGCGCCGCCACCAGAAGGTCATCGAGGAGGCGCCCTCGCCCTTCCTCGACGCCGCCACCCGCAAGGCGATGGGCGAGCAGGCGGTGGCCCTGGCCAAGGCGGTGAACTACAAATCCGCGGGCACGGTGGAGTTCATCGTCGACGCCGGGCGCAACTTCTACTTCCTGGAGATGAACACCCGTCTCCAGGTCGAGCATCCCGTGACCGAACTGGTGACCGGGCTGGACCTGGTGGAGTTGATGATCCGCGTCGCCGCCGGCGAGGCGCTGACCATCCGCCAGGAGGAGGTCCGCCTGCACGGCTGGGCGATCGAGGCGCGCGTCTACGCCGAGGACCCGTTCCGCAACTTCCTGCCCTCCACCGGACGCCTCACCCACTACGTCCCGCCGGCCGAGGACCCCCATGTGCGGGTCGACACCGGCGTCTACGAGGGTGGCGAGATCTCGATGTTCTACGACCCCATGATCGCCAAGCTGTGCACCTGGGGGTCGACCCGCGACAGCGCCATCCGGCGCATGCGCGAGGCGCTGGACCAGTATTACATCCGCGGCGTCAGCCACAACATCCCCTTCCTGGCCTCGCTGATGGCCCATCCCCGCTTCGTCGAGGGGCGGCTGACCACCAACTTCATCGCCGAGGAATACCCCGACGGCTTCCACGCCGCCGACCTGCCGCCCGACGACCCCGCCTGTCTGGTCGCCATCGCCGCGGTGATCCACCGCTGCGTCAACGACCGCGACATCCAGATCAGCGGCAAGATGCCCGGCGCCCGGGCCACGGTGCGGGCCGACTGGGTGGTCGTCCTGGACGGCACCCTCCACCCGGTGCGGGTCGAGCCGACCTCCGACAGCCCGCGGCGCATCGGCTATCTGGTCGACATCGACGGCCAGCACCACACCGTGTGGAGCGACTGGCGGATCGGCGAGCCGCTGTTCCGCGGCACCGTCAACGGCCAGCACCTCTGCGTGCAGATCGACCGCGTCGGGGTCGGCTACCGGCTGATCCACAACGGCGCCCAGGCCGTGGCCAAGGTGCTGACGCCGCGGGCCGCCTCCTTCGACGCGATGATGCCGGTCAAGGCGCCGCCGGACATGTCGAAGTTCCTGCTGTCGCCGATGCCCGGGCTGCTGGTGAGCCTGGCGGTCGCCGAAGGGCAGGAGGTGAAGTCCGGCGAAGTCCTGGCGGTGGTCGAGGCGATGAAGATGGAGAACGTGCTGCGGGCGACCCGGGACGGCACCGTCGCGAAGGTCCACGCCACGCCCGGCAGCAGCCTGTCGGTCGACCAGACGATCCTGGAATTCGCCTGACCCGGCGCTCCACCCCCACGAGAGGTTCCTCCCGATGATCCACGACCTGGCTCTCGCCGGCCGCCCGGCCTCCCTGCTCGACACCGTGCTGCCCCGCGGCGGCGCGGCCAAGGCGGTGGCCGCCGCGGTCCTGGGCAGCCTGCTGCTCGCCGCGTCCGCCAAGGTGCAGGTGCCGTTCTGGCCGGTGCCCATGACCATGCAGTCCATGATGGTTCTGCTGCTCGGCATGGCCTACGGCAGCCGGCTGGGGACGGCGACCGTGCTGCTCTACCTGGCCGAGGGGCTGGCCGGGCTGCCGGTGTTCGCCGGCGCCGGGGCCGGGCCGGCCTACATGGCCGGGCCGACCGCCGGCTACCTCGCCGGCTTCGTGCTCGGCGCCTGGGCCACCGGCCGGCTGGCCGAGCGCGGCTGGGACCGCGGGCCGCTGACCGCGCTGGCCGCCATGGCGGCGGGCCATGCCCTGCTGTTCGTGCCCGGCGTCGCCTGGCTGGCCGTGCTGTTCGGGCCGGAGAAGGCGGTCGCCGTCGGGCTGGTGCCGTTCTGGGCCGCCTCCCTGTTGAAGACCGCGCTGGGGGCGGTTCTGATGCAGGGCGCCTGGTCGCTGGCGGTGCGCCGCAGCCCCTGAGAACGGCGGCCACTTGCGGTGGATCAAGGGACGCCGCCACCGCTGTGGTACAAATCGGACGTCAGCCCGCCCCGCGCGCGGGGCGGTGCTCGGCCGCGACACGCAAGACCCGACCACGCAAGACCCGACGCCGAATGAGGGTTCCATGACCGACTTTCCGAAGAAGACGCCCGCCGATTGGGAGGCGCTGGCCGCCAAGGACATCGGCGCCAAGGGCTCGCTCCAGGACCTGACCTGGCAGACCCCGGAAGGCCTGGCCGTGAAGCCCCTCTACACCGCGGCCGACCTGGAGGGGATGGAGCTCGACACCCTGCCGGGCTTCGCGCCGTTCACCCGCGGGCCGCGCGCCACCATGTACGCCTTCCGGCCCTGGACCATCCGCCAGTACGCCGGCTTCTCCACGGCGGAGGAATCCAACGCCTTCTACCGCGCCAACCTGAAGGCCGGGCAGAAGGGGCTGTCGGTGGCCTTCGATCTCGCCACCCACCGCGGCTACGACAGCGACCACCCCCGGGTGGTCGGCGACGTCGGCAAGGCCGGCGTCGCCATCGATTCCGTCGAGGACATGAAGATCCTGTTCGACGGCATCCCCCTGGACACCATGTCCGTGTCGATGACCATGAACGGCGCCGTCCTGCCCATCCTCGCCGGCTACATCGTCGCCGCCGAGGAGCAGGGGGTCAGCCAGGACACGCTGAGCGGCACCATCCAGAACGACATCCTCAAGGAGTTCATGGTCCGCAACACCTACATCTACCCGCCGGAACCCTCAATGCGGATCATTGCCGACATCATCGAGTACACGGCGACCCACATGCCCAAGTTCAACTCGATCTCCATCTCCGGCTACCACATGCAGGAGGCCGGGGCGACGGCGGTCCAGGAGCTGGCCTTTACCATCGCCGACGGGCTGGAGTACGTGCGCGCCGCCATGTCCAAGGGGCTGGCCGTCGACACCTTCGCGCCGCGCCTGTCCTTCTTCTTCTCCATCGGCATGAACTTCTTCATGGAGATCGCCAAGCTGCGCGCCGCGCGTCTGCTGTGGGCGAAGCTGATGAAGGAGAAGTTCGCCCCCAAGGACGCCCGCTCCCTGGCCCTGCGCACCCATTGCCAGACCTCCGGCGTGTCGCTGACCGAGCAGGACCCCTACAACAACGTCATCCGCACCACGGTGGAGGCGATGGCCGCGGTGCTGGGCGGCACCCAGTCCCTGCACACCAACGCCTTCGACGAGGCGCTGGGCCTGCCCACCAAGTTCTCCGCCCGGGTCGCCCGCAACACCCAGCTCATCCTCGCCGAGGAGACCGGCATCCCCCACGTGGTCGATCCGCTCGGCGGCTCCTACTACGTGGAGAGCCTGACCCACAGCCTGGCCGACGCGGCGCTGGAGCTGATCGGCCGGGTCGAGGAGATGGGCGGCATGACCAAGGCGGTCGACAGCGGCATGCCCAAGCTGCTGATCGAGGAGGCCGCCGCGCGGCGCCAGGCCCGCGTCGACCGCGGCGAGGAGGTGATCGTCGGCGTCAACAAGTACCGTCCGGACAACCCCGAGATGGTCGACGTCCTGGACATCGACAACACCGCGGTGCGCGAGAGCCAGATCGCCCGCCTCAACACCGTGCGCGCGACCCGCGACGAGGCCCGCTGCCGGGCCGCCCTGGAGGCGCTGACCCGGGCGGCGGCCGACAAGACCGGCAACCTGCTGGCCTTGTCGGTGGAGGCGACCCGCGCCCGCGCCACGGTGGGCGAGATCTCCGCCGCGCTGGAGACGGTGTTCACCCGCCACGTGGCGCAGATCCGTTCGGTTTCGGGCGTCTACGGCAAGGCCTACGAGGGCGACGACGCCTTCGCGGCGATCCAGAAGGACATCGAGGCCTTCGCCGACGAGGAGGGGCGGCGCCCGCGCATCCTGGTGGTCAAGATGGGCCAGGACGGCCACGACCGCGGCGCCAAGGTGATCGCCACCTCCTTCGCCGACATCGGCTTCGACGTCGACATCGGGCCGCTGTTCCAGACGCCGGAGGAGGCCGCCCGCCAGGCCGTGGAGAACGACGTCCACGTGGTCGGCGTGTCCAGCCAGGCGGCCGGCCACAAGACCCTGGTGCCCCAGCTGATCGACGAGCTGCGCCGCCAGGGGGCGGGCGACATCCTGGTGGTGTGCGGCGGCGTCATCCCGCCCCAGGACTACGACTTCCTCTACAAGGCCGGCGCCGCGGCGATCTACGGGCCGGGCACCAACATTCCCAAGGCGGCGTCCGAGGTGCTGGCCATGCTGCGCAAGCAGCGCCTGGCCGCCTGACCGCCACCCGCGCCTTCCGCCGGCCCGCCGCCGGGGCTATCATTCCGGTGGCGGAACGGCGATGACCGGGGCGGGTGGGGCGTGATGGCGGACGGGATGCTGGAGGCGGAGGCCGCGGCGCGGGTCGCCGCGGTGGCGGAGGTCGACCTCTACGGCCCGGTCAAGGCCTTCCTGGAGGCGCTCGGCTACGACGTGAAGGGCGAGGTGCAGGGCTGCGACGTGGTCGGCGTCCGCGACGGCGAGCCGCCGGTGATTGTCGAGCTGAAGACCCGCTTCACCCTGGCCCTGGTGCTGCAAGGGGTGGACCGGCTGGCGCTCAGCGACGCCGTCTACTTGGCGGTGCCACGCTCCGGACGGCGGCCCGGCCCCCACGCGCCGGAGCGGTCGGACGTGCGCCGCCTGTGCCGCCGGGTCGGGGTGGGGCTGATGGTGGTCGACGCCGCGCGGGGGGCGGTGGAGGTGCTGGCCGACCCCGTGCCGTACAGCCCGCGCAAGGACCGCAAGCGCACGGCGCGCCTGCTGGGGGAGCACGCCCGCCGGGTCGGCGACCCCAACCGGGGCGGCGCCACCCGCACCCCCATCGTCACCGCCTACCGCCAGGACGCCCTGCGCTGCGCCCGCCTTCTGGGGACCGGCGCGGCGGCCCTCAAGGCGCTGCGCGCGGCGGGGGCGCCGGGCGACGCCGCGGCCATCCTGCAGCGCAACGTCTATGGCTGGTTCGAACGGGTGGGGCGCGGCACCTACCGCCTCACCGAGGCCGGCACGCGCGCGGTGGACCTCTACGCCGACGCCCTGGAACCGGCGGCCGTCCCCGCCGCCGACGGGTGAGAGGGTGGCCTGGCACGCCAGTTGTGACCCTCAGCGGAACGAGACGGCATTCGGATGTTGACACCATATATGGCATCATGCGGTATGATCCGCTGCTGTGATGTCGAATATGACGTCCCATGTTGAAGCTCGTTCTCGACACCGATGTCTTGTTCGCGGCGTTCCACAGTCCTGGAGGCGCGTCGCGCCGCCTTCTGCTGGATGTGCTGGATGAAAGGCGCAGCTTCTCCTCTCCACCACGGTGATGGTCGAGTATGAGGCCGTTCTAACGCGGCCTCGAAACCTCGACCAGTTTGGCATTGGGGTTGACGACGTTCTCGACGTCCTGGACGAGCTTGCCGCTCTGTGCGTACCGGTTGCCTTTGATTTTCGCTGGCGATCTGGTGCGGCTGACCCGGATGACGACTTGGTCTTGGAGACCGCGATCAACGGCGGGGCTGACGTCGTCGCCACATTCAACATCGTTGATTTGGCGGCCGGAGCCGCCGCTTTCGGCATCGTCGTCGAACGCCCGGCAGATGCCCTCAGGAGGATTGGAACATGAGCAGCTTTCCACTGCGGATTCCCGATGACCTGAAGAAGCAGGCCGCTGCCCAGGCGGAAGCCGCCGGCGTCAGCCTCAACCAGTACATCGCCGTGGCACTCGCCTCGCGCGTCGGCGCCCAGGCCGAGGCGGAACGGTATTTCAAGGCGCGCGGCGCACGCGCCGTGCGTGGTCGGGCCAAAGACGGTCTGGCCCGCTCGGGCGCCGGCAACGCGCCCCGCGACGACGATACGCTGTAGCACGAACCGGGGGCGACGGCCCGGCCACCGCGGCCGGGACCAGCGTCACGCCTTGCCGGCGCGCAGGAAATAGAGGAAATCCAGCACCGGACCCGGCACCCCCAGCTGGGTCAGCAGGCAGTGGGCCTGGCCGCGGTGGTGGGTCTGGTGGTTGAAGACGTGGGTGAGCACCTGGGTCATCGGCTGCTCGAAGGGCACGCCGGCCATCGTGGTGTAGGCCAGGGTGCCGGCCAGGCGCTCCGGTTCCAGGGCGTCGGCGAAGGCGAGGATACGCTCGTCCTCGGCCTCGCGGGCGGCGCGCAGCTCGGGCAGGCGGTCGTGGAGGATGGCGTCCAGCGAGGGTCGTTGCGGTCCCGTCCCCTCGAACCGGTGCATCCAGATGCGATCGGCCACCAGGATGTGGTTCAGCGTGCCGCCGAGCGAGCCGAAGACGGCGCCGCGGTCCTCGAACAGGCGCCCCTCCGGCACCGCGGCGGCGGCGTCGTAGAGGCGCCGGTTGGCCCAGCGGTTGTAGAGGGCGAACTCTTGAAAATGCGTCTTCATGGCCGCCTCACACCCCTGCGCGCTTGGCCGACAGACCGGCGATCGACAGCAGCACCTCGCGCTTGCCCTGGTGGTTGGCCGGGGAGACCACGCGCTCCTGCTCCATCCGCTCGACCAGGCGGGCGGCCCGGTTGTAGCCGATCTGGAGCTGGCGCTGGATGAACGACACCGACACCTTCTGCTCGCGCACCACCAGGTTGACCGCCTGGAGGTAGAGGTCGTCGGCCGAGCCGCCGCCGCCGCCGGCACCGCCGTCCTCCTCCTCCTCGGCGACGATCTCCTCGTCCTCCTCGGTGATGGCGGTGACGTAGTTGGGGGCGCCCTGGGCCTTCACGAACTGGACGATCTCCTCGACCTCGGAATCCGAGACGAAGGGGCCGTGGACGCGGGTGATGCGGCCGCCGCCCTGCATATACAGCATGTCGCCCTGGCCCAGCAGCTGCTCCGCCCCGGCCTCGCCGAGGATGGTGCGGCTGTCGATCTTCGAGGTCACCTGGAACGACACGCGGGTCGGGAAGTTGGCCTTGATGGTGCCGGTGATGACGTCGACCGAGGGGCGCTGGGTCGCCATGATCAGGTGGATGCCGGCGGCCCGGGCCATCTGGGCCAGACGCTGGATCGCCGCCTCGATCTCCTTGCCGGCGACCAGCATGAGGTCGGCCATCTCGTCGACGATGACGACGAGGAAGGGCAGCGGCACCGGCTCGTTGGAGGCGAGGTCGAGCAGCGCCATGTCGGTGTCGCCGTTGCGCGGCGGCAGCTTCTCGCCCTTGGCCGCCATCTCGGTGACCCGGGCGTTGTAGCCTTCGATGTTGCGCACGCCCAGGCGCGACATCGCCTCGTAGCGGTTCTCCATCTCCCGCACCGCCCAGCGCAGGGCCACCACCGCCTTCTTCGGGTCGGTCACCACCGGGGTCAGCAGGTGCGGGATGCCGTCGTAGACCGACAGCTCCAGCATCTTGGGGTCGACCATGATGAAGCGGCAGCGGTCGGGCGGCAGCCGGTAGAGCAGCGACAGAATCATGGTGTTGATCGCCACCGACTTGCCCGAGCCGGTGGTGCCGGCCACCAGCAGGTGGGGCATCCGGGCGAGGTCGGCGACCACCGGGTCGCCGCCGATGTCCTTGCCCAGGGCGATCGCCAGATGGGCCTGGCTGTCGCGGAAGGCGGCGGCCTCCAGCATCTCGCGCAGATAGACCATCTCGCGCACCGGGTTGGGCAGCTCCACGCCGATCACGCTGCGCCCGGCGACGATGGCGATGCGCGCCGTGACCGCGCTCATCGAGCGGGCGATGTCGTCGGTCAGGTTGATGACGGTGGCCGATTTGGTGCCCGGCGCCGGCTCCAGCTCGTAGAGGGTGACCACCGGGCCGGGGCGCACCTCCATGATCTCGCCGCGCACCCGGAAGTTCCTCAGCACCGTCTCGAGCTGGCGGGCGTTGCGCGCCAGCACGCCCTCGTCGTGCTGCTGCTGCGGGCGCGGCGGCGGCGGCTGCAGCAGCACGATGGGCGGGAACTGGTAGCCGGCGCCGGCCGGCACCCGGTCCAGCGCCTCCTGGGCGGTCGGCGTGCCGGGCTGGCCGTGGGACGGCGCCACCGCGGGTTGGACCGGGGTGGCCAGCGCCGGGGCGGCCTGGGGAACCGCCTCGGGCGACGGGGCGCCGGCCGGCGCGGCCATCACCGCGGCGGGCGGGGGGATGGGGGCGGCGCCGGTGGCGGCCGCGGGGGCGGCATCGGGGATTGCGGCCGGGGGCGTGGCGGCGGCCGGGATCGGCGCGGCGGCGGCCGGTTCCGCCGGGTCCGCCTCGACCGCCCAGTCCACGCCGGCCAGGAAGGCGAAGCCGGCGACCACCGCCAGGGCCTCCTCGCTCAGCCCCGTGGAGTAGACGGTGCCGGCACCGGGCGTGCCCGGCAGAACCTCGACGTCCCATTGCGGCCGGCCGTCGGGGCGGGCGGTGGGCACGAGGTTGAAGGGGCGGCCGTTCAGCGCGCACCAGAGGTTGAACTCGTCGGCGGTGACGACGCCGGTCTGGGTGAGGGGCGCCGTGAGGTGGGGCGTGCGCGGCTTCATGCCGGTGCTCCCGGACTGCGGGGGGGTGCGACGGGGTGCGGGGGTGCGGCCGGGGACGGCGGGCAGGGGGGAAGTTCGTAGGCGGCGACCATCAGCTTGTCGACGCCGGTGCCGTCGCCGCTCAGCGGCAGGACCAGGCGCTCGAAGGTGCGGGTGCGGCCGTCGAAGCTGGCGGTGTAGACCCGCGCCAACGGCAGCCGTTCGCGCAGCGCCGCCTCGTACTCCGCGGTCACCAGGGCGCGCTGCGCCGCGGGCAGGGAGTCCAGCGTGTGGCCGAGGCGCGAATGCCCCCAGGCCTGCGCCAGGGCCCGGCCATAGTAGGAGTAGACGAAATCATCCTCTCCGATCACCTCGAAGATGACGATGTGGTCCTTCCATGGCCGCAGTTCGGGCGGCGAAATGGTGCTGGAGACCGGCGGAGTCCCGGCCACGCACTTGCCGAGCCAGAAGTCCAGCAGGCGGTTGAGTGCCGGCGTCGCCAGCTCTGTTCTTTGCGTCGTCATCAAAGGGGCGGTTTCGCGACTGGGGCCACCTGGGCGGCCTGGTTGGGCCGGCGGAACCATACCCGCAACCCGCGCCGCGGTGCAACGGCCGCCCGCCGGCCGGTCCCGCGGTGCCGCCGCGCGCCCCGGCGCCGGCGCGCCAAAGGGTCATCCCGGTGACACGGGAACGTCGCGTCGCCGTGGTAGCGAAGCGAGTCGTCAACCCTGGGGAGCGCCGTCATGCCCTTCACCGATCTCGCCATCCGCAACAAGCTTCTGGTGGTGGCCGGGCCGATCGCCCTGGCCGCGTTCGCCGCCGTCTCCTGGATCGGCATCGGGGCGGTGATGGGGTCGGCCGAGACCGGCGCGCTGGAGCGGATGGGGCTTGCCGCCGGCCGCTACGCCGGCGAGGTCGCGGCCAAGGTCGGCGCGCCGATCGCCGCCACCGCGGGGGCGGCCCGGACGATCGAGGGCCTGCTGGCCGCCGGGGTGGTCGACCGGACCGCGCTGGGCGCGGCGGTGACCTCCACCCTGGCGTCGATGACGACGGTGGTCGGCATGACGCTGGCCTTCGAACCGGACGGCCTCGACGGGCGCGACGGCGACTTCCGCGACCATCCCTACTCCGACGACACCGGCCGCTTCGTGCCGTACTTCTTCCACACCGGCGGCGGGATTGCCGTCGAGCCGCTGGTGATGACCAAGGAGGCGGGCACCGAGGAGTGGTACGACAAGCCGATCCGCGAGGCGCGCAGCCTGCTGACGCCGCCCTACACCTACCCGGTCGACGGCAAGGAGGTGCTGATGACCACCGCCAGCATCGTCGTGCGCCGCGACGGCCGGCCGGTCGGCATCCTCACCGAGGACCAGGCCCTGGCCTTCCTGTCCAGCGAGCTGGGGGCGCTGCGGCCGCTGGGCGCCGGGACGGTGTCGCTGATCGGCGGCGGCGGCCTGTGGGTGGCCAACCCGGACGCGGCCAAGCTCGGCCGGCCGGTGGCGGAGGCCGGCCTGATGGAGGCGGCGGCGCGCGCCGCCGGCGGCCCGACGACCCTGGAGCGCCAGGGCCGCGACGGCGAGGCCACGCTGGTGGCGCTGGCCCCGGTCGCCTTTCCCGGGGTGGCCGAGACCTGGACCGTGGTGGTGGAGGTGCCGCGCGCCGCCGTCGTCGCCGCCGCGGAGCGCACGCGCCTGCTGCTGCTCGCGGCGTCCGCCGCGGGCGTGCTGGTGCTGTGCCTGGGGCTGTGGGCGGCCGCCCGCTCGGTGGCCCGTCCGGTCGGCGCCCTCACCGGCACCATGGCCCGGCTGGCGGCCGGCGACCTGTCGGTGGCGGTCGACGGCACCGGGCGGCGCGACGAGGTCGGCGCGATGGCCCGCGCCGTCGACGTGCTGAAGCGCCACGCCGCCGAAGCCACGCGCCTTGGCGCCGAACAGGAGCGGCTGGAGCAGGAGGCCGAGCGCCGGCGCCGCGATGGCCTGCTGGCGGTCGCCGCCGAGTTCGAGTCGACCGTTCGCGCCGTGGCCGGGGCGTTGGCCGACGCGGTCGGCCGCATGCGCGGCGAGGCCGGCACCCTGCACGGCCTGGCCGACGATGGCGCGGGCCGCACCGCGGCGGCCTCCGGCGCGACCTCCCAGGCCAGCGCCAACGTCCAGGCGGTGTCCTCGGCGACCGAGCAGATGGCGACCTCGGTCGCCGAGATCGCCCGGCTGGTGTCGCGCTCCGGCGAGATCGCCCGCACCGCGGAAAGCGAGGTGAACGGCACCAACGCCACCGTCGACCGCCTGGCGGAATCCTCGCGCCGCATCGGCGAGATCACCGGGCTGATCCAGAACATCGCCGGCCAGACCAACCTGCTGGCGCTCAACGCCACCATCGAGGCGGCGCGGGCCGGCGAGGCCGGCAAGGGCTTCGCCGTGGTCGCCAACGAGGTCAAGGCGCTGGCCAGCCAGACGGCGCGCGCCACCGAGGAGATCGCCTCGCAGATCGCGGTGATCCAGCAGGTGTCGGCGGAAACCGTGGAGGCCATGGGCCGCATCGCCCGGACCATCGGCGAGATGAACGGCTTCGGAGCGACCATCGCCGCCGCGGTCGATGAACAGGAGGCGGCGACCCGGGAAATCGCGCGCAACGTCCACGAGGCCGCCGCCGGCTCGGCCGCGGTGGCCCGCAACGTCGAGGGGCTGGCCGACACGGCCCACGCCATCGGCCGGGCGTCCGCCGCCGTCACCAGGGCCGCCGGCGACATCGCCAGCCGCACCGGCGAGCTGGAAAGCGCCGCCGACGCCCTGCTGTCCCGCATGCGCGCGGCGTAGGCGCCGGCCCGCGGCGCCTTTCCCGCTAGGCCACGCAGCGCACCCCGGTGCCGCCGAGCCCGCAATAGCCCTGCGGGTTTTTCGCCAGGTACTGCTGGTGGTAGGCCTCGGCGAAGTAGAAGGGCGGCGCGTCGCGGACCTCGGTGGTGACCGGCCCGTAGCCGGCGCCGGCCAGCGCCCCTTCATAGGTGGCGCGGGTCGCCGCGGCGGCGGCACGCTGGGCGTCGCTGTGCAGGAAGAGGGCGGAGCGGTACTGGGTGCCCACGTCGTTGCCCTGGCGCATGCCCTGGGTGGGGTCGTGGGATTCCCAGAACACCGCCAGCAGGTCCTCGATCCGCAGCTGGGCCGGGTCGTAGACGACGCGGACCACCTCGGTGTGGCCGGTGCGCCCGCTGCACACCTCCTCGTAGGTCGGGTTGGGGGTGTGGCCGCCCTGGTAGCCGACGGCCGTGACCCAGACGCCCGGCGTCGTCCAGAACTTGCGCTCGGCCCCCCAGAAGCAGCCCAGCCCGACGTCGATCACCTCCAGCCCCGCGGGGTAGGGCGGGGCGAGCGGGCGGCCGTTGACGGCGTGGCGCTCACCCGCGCGCACCGGCGTGTCGCGGCCGGGCAGGGCCTCGGCCGGGCTGGGGACGGACAGGGGCTTCAAGCCGAAGAACCCCGGCATGGCACGACTCCTTATCGGTCGGGTGTGTGCCTTGAGAGGTGGTGCGCCGCGCCGCCGCGGCAAGCCCGCGCCGCCGCACCGCCGCACCGCCGCACCGGGGTGGGACGCGCTCGGCCGGACCGCGGAAATCGCCGTCGGCGACGGAGCCTTGGCCGCTCCGGGGTGTTGAATCCCGCGACACCCACCACAGGACGCTGAAAGGAGCCACCGATGGCCATCGACGACGCCGCCTTCACCCGCCTGCAGGAGATCGGCCGGGAGCGCGGCCGGGTCACCACCGAGGACCTGGCCCGCGTCCTGCCGGTCGACCGCACGCCGCCCGGCGACCTGGCGCTGCTGGTGGAGCGCCTGGAAGGCGCGGGCATCGACGTCGAGCTCGACCCCGCGCTGATGCGGCCGCGCGCCGATCGCGGTGCCGGTGACGCCGGCGTCGTCGACATCGCCAGCCCGGCCGCCCCGGCGGTGTCGGCCCCGGGGGTGCGTCCCTCGACCAGCCACGACACCGCCTCCATGGGGGCGACGCACGGCCATGGCACGCGGCGCGCCCCGACCTGGGAACGCGGCGGCATCGACCTGCTGCCGATCGCCGCCATCGGCGCCGTGGCGGTCGTGCTGATCGTCGCGCTCGGCTGATCGGGCGGCGCTCAGCGCCGACGGGCGCCGGCGAGCCCGGCCGCCACGGACACCACGGCCCCGGCCGCAAGGGACACCGCGGCCCCGGCCGCGACGGACACCGCGGCCACCGCCACCGGCGCCGTCCAGGCCGGCAGCGGCGTGCGGACGCCGCCGCGGACGCCGCGGCCCCGCTCCACCGGGGCGAAGAGGTTGCCGTCGGTCGGCGGGGCCGGGCGGGTGCGGCTGAAATGGCGGTGCGCGGCCAGCCCGGCCACGGCCTCCACCAGCCGCGGCGCCGTGGCGTGGCCGAGCAGGGCCAGACGTGCCAGCGCCCCGACGAGCGCGCGCGGGCGTGGCCGCTCGACCAGCGCCACCATGGTGTCCGCCACGTCGTCGGGGTCGTCGTAGAACGGGCTGTGCGGCTCGATGGCGTGGCCGGTGTGGTTGGCCGCGTGCATCATGCCCGGCGTGTCGGTGAAGGAGGGGTAGACGCCGCAGACGTGGATGCCCGGCGCATCCACCAGCTCGGCCCGCAGGCTTCCCAGCAGGCCGTCCAGGCCGAACTTCGCGGCGGCGTAGGCGGCGGCGTAGGGCGCCGGGGCGTAGGCCCCCACCGACACGGTGGTGATCAGCACCCCCCGTCCCCGGCGGCGGAACCGCGGCAACACGGCATGGGCGCCGTGGAGCGGGCCCAGCAGGTTCGTCTCGATGACGCGGCGGTGGGCCGCCACCGGCGTCTCGTCGAAGCGGCCGAGCGCCCCGACGCCGGCGTTGCTGATCCACACGTCGATGGCGCCCAGCGCCCGCTCGGCGCGGTCGGCCAGGCGGTGGACGGCCGCGGCGTCGGTGACGTCGGTCACCACCACGTGGGCCTCCGCCCCGGCCGCCCGGCAGTCCTGCGCCACCTCCTCCAGCAGCGCCGCGCGCCGTGCCGCCAGCACCAGCCGCGCCCCGCGGCGCGCGAAGGCCTGGGCCGTGGCCCGGCCGATGCCGCTCGACGCACCGACCAGCACGACGCCGGCTCCTTCCACACGGGTCATCGCCCTTGCCCCTTCCGTTCCAGTGAACCGGGTCAACAGGCGGGACCGGCGGGCGTCGCGGTCTACAGGAGCTTGATCACGAGGAAGCCGCCCACCACGGCCACCGCGACGGCGCTGGTAACCAGCGCCAGCCGCTTCTCGATGAAGTCGCGGATCGGTGCCCCGAACCAGTAGAGCAGCGCGGCGACCAGGAAGAAGCGCATGGCCCGCGACAGGATCGACGCCCCGATGAACACCCACAGGCTGAGATGCGCCACCCCCGCGGTGATCGTCAGCAGCTTGTAGGGGATGGGCGTCATGCCCTTGATGATCAGGATCTCGGCGCCGTAGTCGACGAAGGTCCGCCGCAGCTCCTCGAACCGCGACTCCAGGTGGTAGAGGTCGATCACCCACTGGCCCAGCGTCTCGTAGAGAAAATAGCCGATCATGTAGCCGGCGAGGCCGCCGATCACCGAGGCCGCGGTGCAGATGCCGGCGATGCGCCACGCCTTGGCGCGGTTCGCCAGCACCATGGGGACCAGCAGGAGGTCGGGCGGCAGGGGGAAGAACGAGCTTTCCGCGAAGGAGATGGCCGCCAGCCATGTCTCGCTGTGGCGCGACGCGGCCTTGGCCATCGTCCAGTCGTAGAGGCGCTTGAGCATGCCCGTCGGGTCCCCGCAATGAACGGCTGCGGGGGTATGTAGCGGGCCGCGGCGCCCCCGGCTACGACCAAATCGGGGCGGGGGTGCCGGGCGGGATCCCGCTCAGCCGCCGTCGGCGCCCTCGCCGCGGACGAGGGGCAGCGGCGTGCAGTCCCCGGCGATCCCCGTGGTCCGCCGCCCCAGGCCGCGGTGCCGGGTGTCGGTGGCCGAGCCGCCGCCCCCGCTCAGCTCGTCGCACACCGGCGGCCAGGCGATGCCGTTGGCCGCGGGGCGGGGGTCGGGCGGGGCGGGGGGGTGGGCCGGCATGAGGTGGGGTCTCCGTCGGGTCGGGGGTGGCGGGGGTGAATTCGTTCCTTGCTCTATGGGACAACAGGACGCGGCTCCCATGGTTCCGCGGCCTCGATCGTGCGTGGCATGCACCTCCGTCCGGGTTTACGCTGGGCGGTCGCGGTGTTTATCTGGACCGGACCGGCTCCGCTGCGGCGGGCCGACCCAGCGGGGGAGAGGGCATGTTCGTCGACTGTGCGCAGCTAATCACCGACAACCGTCCGCGGCGGTCCAACGGCATGGCGGTGGTCGACGTCGACGGCGACGGCCTGTGCGAGGTGGTGGTGACCGGCGACGGCACCGCGAATCTCGTCCTGAAATGGGACGGGCACCGGTTGCGCGACATCGCCGATCCGGTGCTCGCCGACCCCACCGGCAAGGCGCTGGCGGTGGCCGCCGCCGACGTCGACGGCGATGGGCGCGAGGAGATCTACGTCGTCAACGCGGACAGCGCCCCGGAGGCGGAGGAGACCTGCGACCGCCTGTTCGCCAATTTCGGCAACCGCTGGCTGGACCTGCTGGGTCAGGCGGAGAACGCCGGGGCCGCCAACCGGCTGCCGGCGCGCGCCGTGGCCGCCCTCGACCGCGAGGGGCGCGGGCGCTACGGCTTCCTGGTGGCCGGGGACGGCGTGCCCTTCCGCCTGTTCGAGCTGAACCGCCGCGGCCGGCTGTCCGATGTCGCCGAGGACGCCGGCATCGACCACATCGCCCTGGGCCGCGGGCTGCTGTGCGCGCCCATCGTCGGCGACGGCATGGACGTCTTCGCCGCCAACGAGGCCGGGCCGAACCTGCTGTTCCACAACCTGGGCGACGGCACGTTCGAGGAGCTGGCCGGCGAGCGCGGCCTGGCCGACAGCCGCACCGCGGGGCGTGGCGCCGTGCTGGTCGACGCCGAGGGCGACACCACCCAGCTCCTGGTCGGCGCCTGGGAAGGGCCGCAGCGCCTCTACCAGCCGCGCCCGGGGGGCGCCTTCGTCGACGTCGCCGACGCCGACCTGTCGATGCCCGGCCGGGTGCGCACCGTGATCGCCGCCGACTTCGACAACGACGGGCACGTCGAGCTGCTCTTCGTGTGCTCCGGTGAACGCAACCGGCTGTTCACCTGGGGCGACGACCAGTGGACGGAAGCCGACCCGGGCGACGCCGCCGCGCCGCGGGCGCTCGCCACCGGGGCGGTGGTCGCCGACCTCGACGGCGACGGGCGGCTGGAACTGCTGGTCGGCCACGGCGAGGCGGGGGAGCAGCCGCTGGCGCTCTACCGGCCGCTTCCCAACGCGAACGCCTGGCTGCGGGTGCAGCCGCTCACCCCGTTCGGCGCCCCGGCACGGGGCGCGGTGGTCACCTGCCTGGCGCGGGGACGCCGCCAGCGCCGCGTGGTGTGCGCCGGGTCGGGGTATCTCGGTCAGATGGAGCCGGTCGCCCATTTCGGCCTGGGCACGGCGGACGCGGTCGACGCCGTGGAGGTCCGGTGGCCCGGCGGTGCCGTCGCCACCATCGAGGCGCCGCCCCTGCGCCGTGTGCTGACCGTCCCGCACCCCCCGGAGTGAGCACCGGCGCGGTTTCCGCAGTCTGGAAAACGTTGCCTCGCCGGATAAAAATTAAACTTTTCTGCATCGGTCGTAGGACGTAATTTCCTCATTCCCACGCATCGGTTGCTCCCGGGCGCGGGATCGCACCTTCCGCAACGACTGGAGCCGGGGCGCACGCTGCGCGTCCGGGCCGCTCGAGGGCACATGGCACGACGCGACGTTCCCCTGACCGGGGTGGAGCGGTTCTTCGACGCCGACGAGGTGATCGTCAGCAAGACCGACCTCAAGGGGCGGATCACGTACGCCAACCGCGTGTTCCAGCGGGTCGCCGGCTACACCGAGGCGGAGCTCATGGGGGCGCCGCACTCCATCGTGCGCCATCCCGACATGCCGCGCTGTGTCTTCAAGCTTCTGTGGGACACGCTCGAGGCCGGGCAGGAGATCTTCGCCTACGTGGTCAACCGGGCCAAGAACGGCGATCACTACTGGGTCTTCGCCCATGTGACGCCGAGCTACGACCCGTCGGGCCGGCTCGTCGGCTACCACTCCAGCCGCCGGGTTCCCGAACGCGCCGCCCTGGAAAAGGTCGTGCCGCTCTACCGCACGCTGCTGGAGATCGAGGACCGCAACGCCGACCGCAAGCAGGGAATGCACGAGGCGTTCTCCACGGTCGGCGGCCTTCTGAAGGACAAGGGGATCGGGTATGACGAGTTCGTCTTCTCTCTCTAAGGCCTTCGCCCTGACGGCCGTGGCGGCGCTGCTGGCGGCGCTGGCGGTGGCGGCGGAGGCGCTGGGGCCCGAGGCCGCCGGCGTGCGCATCGGGCTGGGGACGCTGGCGGTGGCGGCGCTCGTCGGGGCGGCGGTGTGCGTGCGGCGCGCCCGGCGGCTGGTCGAGGACGCCGCCGCGGTGTGCCGGGCGGTGGCCCAGGGCGATTTCGAGGCGCGCGTCCTGCACATCCGCGAGGGCGGTGCGCTCGGCGAGATGCTGCACGGGCTGAACGACCTGGTCGACCGCACCGACGCCTTCGTGCGCGAGGCCACGGCGTCGATGAGCTACGTGTCGCGCAACAAGTATTTCCGCCGCATCGTGCTGACGGGAATGCAGGGCAACTTCCTGCAGGCCAGCCGCACCATCAACGCCGCCACCGGCGCCATGTCCGACAAGGTCCGCGGGTTCGCCGGCGTGGCCCAGCGCTTCGAGGGGCAGATCCAGCTGGTCTGCACCGAGGTGGCGGGCGCCGCCCACCAGCTGGCGACCAGCGCCCAGACGATGGAATCGGACGCCCGGACCGCCACCGGCAAGGCGTCGTCGGTCGCCGCGGCGGCGGCGCAGACCGGGTCCAGCGTCGGCAGCGTCGCCTCCGCCGTGGACCGGCTGTCGGCGTCGATCGCGGAGATCGCCGGCCAGGTGGCGCGGGTCGCCCAGGTGGCCAACGGGGCCGCCGGCGACGCCGAGCGCACCAACGCCATGGTGACGGAGCTGTCGCAGACCGCCGGCACCGTGGGCGAGGTGGTCACCCTGATCAACGACATCGCCGCGCAGACCAACCTGCTGGCGCTCAACGCCACCATCGAGGCGGCGCGCGCCGGCGAGGCCGGCAAGGGCTTCGCCGTCGTGGCGCAGGAGGTCAAGAACCTGGCGGCGCAGACGGCGCGCGCGACCGAGGAGATCAGCCAGCAGATCGCCGCCATGCAGCACGCCACGGGAAGCGCCGTCGACGCCATCGTCGGAATCGGCCGCACCATCCACGACATCAACACCATCGCCGGCGGCATCGCGCGGTCGATCGACCACCAGGGCACCGCGGTCGGCGGCATCGTCCAGGACATGGACCACGCCGCCGCCGGCACCCGCGCCGTCTCGGACGACATCCAGGACGTCACCACCGCCGCCCAGCGCACCAGCGGCACCGCGCACGCCGTGTTCGCCGCCTCGGAGACCATGGCCGCCCAGGCCGACCACCTGACCCGCGAGGTCCAGGTGTTCCTGGACGAGATCCGCACGGTCGCCTGACGCGCCTCCTCCCGCCTTCCCGGGCCCGTCGCGGCCCCCGTCTCCACCCCCGACCCCGTCCCCGCGCCGCGGCCCTGGGGCGGGGTCGGGCCGTGCCCGGCGCCGGGCGCGGCCGGGCGTCGGGCGCGGAGGCTGACGGCGGCGCGCCAATTTGTGGTTAATGCCTGTTAAACCCGCATATTTTGGGGGTACGCCGGCCCTGCGCGACGCAAGACGTCTTTGTTTGCGCCGCAGCAGCAATAAAATTGCTTAAGATCCGTCGAATCCTGCGGGGCGGCAGCCTGAGTCCACCGCGTCTGATCGCGGCAACGACAGATTGCCTTTCAAAGGAGCAGCCAAACTCGCGACAAAACCACACAAACCTACGGGGTAATTTTACGGGTGCCGTGGAGCCGTTGTTCCGCCTGATGAATTTCCTTCCGTTACGCGATTGTCGCATTGGCACGAAAATTGTTAGCGAACTGACGCAAAGGCATCACATAAAAATGGGGTGGGTTCATGAGCGTGGCAGGCAACCAGCTTTTCGACCTTTCGCGCGAGGTCCTGGACGTCGCGTCGAAAAAGGTGTCCCTGATCGAGGACATCACCCGCCGCACGAAGATGCTGGCGATGAACGCCCTGATCGAGGCGGCCCGCGCCGGTGAGGCGGGGCGCGGCTTCGCCGTGGTGGCCAACGAGGTGTCGGAGATCTCGAAGCAGGTCAACGCCGTCACCCGCGAGCTGCGGGCCGAGATCGTGTCGCGGGTCGACCACCTCACCACCGCGGGCAGCCAGATGGTCCAGGACATGCGCGGCAAGCGCCTGGCCGACCTGGCGCTCAACATGATCGAGATCATCGATCGCAACCTCTATGAACGCTCCTGCGACGTCCGCTGGTGGGCGACCGACAGCGCGATGGTCGACTGCCTGGCCGAGCCCAGCGACGACAACCGGCGCCACGCCTCCTACCGGCTCGGCGTGATCCTGGAATCCTACACCGTCTATCTCGACCTGTGGGTGGTCGACCTCAAGGGCGAGGTGATCGCCAACGGCCGCCCGGACCGCTATCCCAACGCCGCGGGCACGCGGGTCAACGACGAGGCGTGGTTCCGCCAGGCCCTGTCGACGCGCAGCGGCGGCGAGTTCACGGTGGGCGACGTGGCGCGCAACCGCGTGCTCGACAACCACACCGTCGCCACCTACGCCACCGCGATCCGCCGCGAAGGACGGGCCGACGGCGAGCCGATCGGCGTGCTGGGCATCTTCTTCGACTGGGAGCCGCAGGCCTCCGCCATCGCCCAGGGCGTGCGCCTGGAGGAAGAGGAACGCGCCCACAGCCGCTGCATGCTGATCGACGCCCGTCACCGGGTGATCGCGTCGTCCGACGGGCGCGGCATCCTCAGCGAGTCCTTTCCGCTGCGCACCGGCGGCCAGAACCGCGGCCACTACACGGACGAGCAGGGGCGCTTCGTGGGCTTCTCGCTGACCCCGGGCTACGAGACCTACGAGGGGCTCGGCTGGTACGGGGTGATCGTCCAGGACCACTGACCGCGCGACGACGTGGCTCGGCACGGAGGGCGATCCAGGGCCTGGGCGGCGGTGCGCGGACGGGCTATGGTGCCTTGTTCCGTGTGCCGCCGAAGGGCTCGCCGATGACCGCGATCGCACAACCCTATCTCCTGTTCCTGGGCGATGCGCCCGACGCGTTGGCCGCCAAGACCGCCGACGGTGTCGCCCGGTGGCGACCGGACCACTGCGTCGGCCAGCTCCGCCTTGCCGGCTGCAACGCCGACCTGGGGCTGCCCGACCGCAGCCTCGACGAGGCCGTGGCCCAGGGGGCCCGGACCCTGCTGATCGGCGTCGCGAACCGCGGCGGGCGGGTGTCGGAGGTGTGGCAGGAGGCCATGCTGCGGGCGCTCGACCTGGGTCTGGATCTGGCGGCCGGGCTGCACCAGCGGATCGCCGACATCGCCCCGGTGCGCGAGCGTGCGGCGGCGCTGGGGCGGACGATCCACGACGTCCGCCACCCCACCCGCGCCTTCGACATCGCCACCGGCGCCCGGCGCCCGGGGCGGCGCCTGCTGACCGTCGGCACCGACTGTTCGGTGGGCAAGATGTACACCGCCCTGGCCCTGGAGCGGGAGATGCGGGCGCGCGGCCTGGACGCCGACTTCCGCGCCACCGGCCAGACCGGCATCCTCATCGCCGGCGACGGCGTGTCGGTGGACGCCGTCGTGTCCGACTTCGTCGCCGGGGCCGTGGAATGGCTCACCCCCGCCAACGCCCCCGATCATTGGGACGTGGTCGAGGGGCAGGCCAGCGTGCTCCACCCCAGCTACGCCGGGGTCACCCTGGCGCTCGTTCACGGCAGCCAGCCCGACGCCCTGGTGCTGTGCCACGAACCGACCCGGCGCCACATGCGCGGCCTGCCGCACCGCCCGGTGCCGGGCATCGAGGAGACCATCGCCGCCCACGAGGCGGCGGCCCGCGTCACCAACCCGGTCGCCCGCGTCGTCGGGCTGAGCGTCAACACCGCCAGCCTGTCGCCGGCCGAGGCGGAGTGCGTGCTCAACGACACCGCGGACGCCTTCGGGATGCCCACGGTCGACCCGCTGCGCACCGGGGTCGGGCCGCTGGTGGACGCGCTGGCGGGTGTGTGACATGGCGCGCCGCCTGACGGTGTCGTGCGAGAGCTTCCCGATCCGCGGCTCCTTCCGGATCTCCCGTGGCGCCAAGACCGCCGCCGACGTGGTGGTCGCCGAGGTGCGGGACGACGAGGGCCGGCGCGGGTGGGGCGAATGCGTGCCCTACGCCCGCTATGGCGAGTCGGTCGAGGGGGTGGTGGCCGCGCTCGACTCGCTCGCCGGCGCCGTGGCGGCCGGGGCCGGGCGTCGGGACCTGCAGACGCTGTGCCCGGCCGGCGCCGCCCGCAACGCGCTCGACGCGGCGCTGTGGGACCTGGAGGCAAAGGCGTCCGGGCGACCGGCGTGGCGCCTCGCCGGGCTGGCTGCGCCGCCGGAACCGCTGGCGACCTGCTTCACCCTCAGCGTCGACACGCCGCGTGCCATGGCCGACGCGGCGCGGGCCGCGGCGCCGCGCCATCCGCTGCTGAAGATGAAGCTGACGGGCGAGGGCGACCTGGAGCGCGTCGCCGCCGTCCGCCACGCGGCTTCCGCGGCGCGCCTGGTGGTCGACGCCAACGAGGGCTGGACCCTGGACCAGCTTCACCATTTCGCCCCGTCCTTCGCCGACCTCGGCGTGGAGATGATCGAGCAGCCGCTGCCCGCCGCGGCCGACGAGGCGCTGCGCGGGTACGAGAGTCCGGTCCCGCTGGGGGCGGACGAGTCGTGCCACGGCCTGGACGGGCTGGACCGGCTGCGGGGCCTCTACCGCGTGGTCAACATCAAGCTGGACAAGGCCGGGGGCCTGACCGAGGCGCTGGCCATGAAGGCCGCCGCCGCCGCCGCCGGCTTCGAGGTGATGGCCGGTTGCATGGTCGCCACCTCGCTGGCCATGGCGCCGGCGGTCCTGCTGGCCCAGGGGGCGCGATTCGTCGACCTGGACGGGCCGTTGCTGCTGGCGCGGGACCGCGTGCCGGGCTTGCGCTACGACGGCGCCCTGGTGCATCCGCCGGAGCCCGACCTCTGGGGGTGACGCGCGACGGCGCGGCCCGGGTTGCGCGGGCGCCGGCGCCACGTCATCTTGCCCGCCATGACGACCATTCCGGCCGACAACCTGTTGCGAGACCTGCCGGCGGCGGCGGCCGGCGAGCATTTCGCCGATCTGGCCGCCGCCGGGGCGGTGCGCGTGGAGCGCATCGTGTCCACCGGCCAGGCCTCGCCGGCCGGCTTCTGGTACGACCAGGAGGGCGACGAATTCGTCCTGCTGGTGCAGGGCGCCGCCGGCCTGCGCGTCGAGGGGGAAGCGCTGGTGCGCCGCCTCGGCCCCGGCGACTGGCTGGTGATCCCCGCCCGCACCCGCCACCGGGTGGAGTGGACGCAGACGGATCCGCCCACGGTCTGGCTGGCCGTCCACTACCCCAGCGGAGTCAAACCATGACCATCGACGTCG
Organism: Azospirillum sp. NS33; assembly: GCF_059703765.1. Classification (NCBI taxonomy): domain Bacteria; kingdom Pseudomonadati; phylum Pseudomonadota; class Alphaproteobacteria; order Rhodospirillales; family Azospirillaceae; genus Azospirillum; species Azospirillum sp. NS33. The sequence continues at coordinate 107,913 of NZ_BAAKJB010000008.1, forward strand.
ACCGCGCCCGGGCGGAGACGCCCGGCACCCGGACCGTCACGCACCTCAACAACGCCGGCGCCGCGCTGCCGCCGCAGGCCGTGCTGGACGCCGTGGTCGAACACCTGACCCTGGAGGCCGCCATCGGCGGCTACGAGGCGGCGGCGCGCAACGCCCGGCGGCTCGAGGACACCTACGACGCCGTCGCCCGTCTCCTGGGCTGCGCGCGCGACGAGGTGGCGCTGGTGGAGAGCGCCACGATGGCCTGGGACATGGCGTTCTACGCCCTGCCGTTCGGCCCGGGCGACCGCATCCTCACGGGCAGGGCGGAGTACGCCAGCAACGTCATCCCCTTCCTCCAGGTGGCCCGGCGCACCGGGGCGGTGGTCGAGGTGGTGCCCAACGACGAGCACGGCCAGCTCGACGTGGCCGCGCTGGAGCGGATGATCGACGACCGGGTCCGCCTCATCGCCGTCACCCACATCCCCACCAACGGCGGGCTGGTCAACCCGGCCGCCGCCATCGGCCGGGTCGCCCGCGCCGCCGGCGTGCCGTTCCTGCTGGACGCCTGCCAGGCGGCCGGGCAGATGCCCCTGGACGTGACGGAGCTGGGCTGCGACTTCCTGTCCGCCACCGGCCGCAAGTTCCTGCGCGGCCCGCGGGGCACCGGGTTCCTGTATGTCCGACGGCCGTGGATCGAGCGGCTGGAGCCGCCCTTCCTCGACCTGCACGGGGCCACCCTGGTGTCGGGCGACCGCTACGAGCCCCGCGCCGATGCCCGCCGCTTCGAGCTGTGGGAATGCAACGTGGCCGCCCGCATCGGCCTGGGGGTCGCCGTGGACTACGCCCTGTCGTGGGGGCTGGAGGCGATCCGGGAGCGGGTGTGGGGCCTGGCGGCGACCCTGCGCGGCCGGCTGGCCGCGCTGCCCGGGGTGCGGGTGCACGATCTCGGGCGCGAGCGTGCCGGCCTCGTCACCTTCACCGTGGACGGGCGGCCGGCCGCCGAGGTCAAGGCGGCCCTGTCGGCGCAGGGGATCAACGTCTCCGTCTCCGGCGCCTCCTCGACCCGGTTCGACATGGACGCCCGGAATCTGGAGGAACTGGTCCGTGCATCCCCGCATTATTACAACACGCAAGCGGAGCTGGAGCGCCTGGTGCGGGCGGTTGGCGCGCTTGCGTGAGCAGGGTTGTGCCGTCACTGTGGTGCCAACCTTTGCCTGTGGCCCGCCGCCGGTGCCCGTCCTGGGGATCCCCGTCATGCCCGTCGCCCGCCCCGTCCGCGCGCTGTGCGCCGCCGCCCTGGCCCTCGCTGTCCCGGCCCTCGCGGCCGTGGCCGTCGGGGCCGGGGCGGGCGGCGCCCTGGCGTCCGAGCCGTTGCCCGAGGAGTTCGTCCACCTGCGGGCCGTCGACCCCGGCATCGTCCAGGAGATCCGTTACTACGGCCCGCACAACTTCATCGGAACGCCGATCCACGGCTACCACGCGCCGGAGTGTATCCTCACCCGCCCCGCCGCCGAGGCGCTGGCGGCGGTGCAGCGGGAGCTTCGCCAGTCCCACCTGTCGATCAAGGTGTTCGACTGCTACCGGCCGCAGCGGGCGGTCGACCATTTCGTGCGGTGGAGCGACGTGCCCGACGACCAGGCCATGAAGCCGGCGTTCTACCCCGCCGTCGACAAGGCGGCGTTCTTCGCGCTGGGCTACGTCGCCGCCCGGTCGGGCCACTCCCGCGGCAGCACGGTCGACGTCACCATCGTTCCCGTCGGCACGGCGCCGCGCCAGGCATACGTCCCCGGCGAAACCGCGCTGGTGGACTGCCGCGCCCCCTACGACCGGCGGTTCGGCGACAACGGCCTGGACTTCGGCACCGACTACGACTGCTTCGATCCCGCCTCCCACCCCGACAGCACGGCGGTCGGCGCCGTCGCCCGCCACAACCGTGCCCTGCTGGCCGAGCTGATGGGCCGCCACGGCTTCACGCCGCTGCCCGAGGAATGGTGGCATTTCACCCTGAAGGAGGAGCCCTACCCGGACACCTACTTCGACTTTCCCATCGTCGCGCCGCAGGGTGCGCCGACGGCGTCGCAACCCTAGGGGCCCTCCTTGCCGTACAAGCTTGCCATTTTCGACTTCGACGGCACCCTCGCCGATTCGATGCCGTGGTTCCGCGACGTCATCAACACCGTTGCCGTCCGGTTCGACTTCAAGACGGTGGACGACGACGAGATCGCGGTGCTGCGCCGCTGCGACGCCCGCGAGATCATGCGCCGGCTCGGCATTCCGATGTGGAAGCTGCCGATGATCGGCCGCCACATGAAGGCGATGATGGCCGCCGACATCGGCCGCATCGCGCTGTTTCCGGGCATCGAGCGGATGCTGCGCGACCTGGCCGGCCGCGGCGTCGCGCTGGCGGTGGTCAGCTCCAACTCCGAGGAGAACGTGCGCCGCGTGCTGGGGCCCGACGCCGCGGCGCTGGTCGGCTGCTACGAGTGCGGGGCCGGCGTGTTCGGCAAGCGGGCGAAGTTCCGCAAGGTGCTGCGGCGCTGCGGTGTCCTGGCCGCGGACGCCATCTACATCGGCGACGAGCTGCGCGACCTGGAGGCGGCGGGCGAGGCCGGCATCGCCTTCGGCGCGGTCACCTGGGGCTACGCCACCGCCGACGCCCTGGCCGCGCGCTCGCCGGCGCTGCTGTTCGAGCGCGTCGACGAGGTCGCGCCGCGGATCGCCTGACGGCGCCGCCGGCGGCGGCGCCACCGGCAAGCTTCCGGTTTATCCGACGCCGCAACGGCCGTATGGTGGGCGCCCCGTCCCCGCGACCAACTGCCGGATTCCGCCCGTCCATGTCCACCCAGCTCTGGCGCATCGCGCTTGCCGTTCCCGAAGCCCATGCCGCCGCCTTCGCCGAGGCGGTGGGCGAGCACGCCGATGCGGTGTCGACCTTCGAGATCGAGGAGGACGTGATCTGGCTGGTCGAGGCGACGACCCACCGCGCGCCGGACCGCGCCCGCCTGGAGGCCCGCGTCGCGGTGCTGGCCGGGGCGCTGGGCATCCCGGAACCGGCGCTGGCGGTCGAGCCGATCCCGCCCATCGACTGGGTGTCGCACACCTACCAGGCCTTCCCGCCGATCCGCGCCGGCCGCTACTTCGTCCACGGGTCCCACCACGGCGACGCCCCGCCGGCCGGCAGCGTCGCCCTCCAGGTCGACGCCGCGACCGCCTTCGGCACCGGCGAGCACGGCTCCACCAAGGGCTGCCTGATGGCGCTCGACGGCCTGGCGCGCCACCTCCGTCTCGGCCGCGGCGCCGGGGCCGGCGCGCTCGACATGGGCTGCGGGTCCGGCATCCTGGCGCTGGCGGTGGCCAAGACCTGGCGGGTCCCGGTGATCGCCGCCGACATCGATCCCGAGGCGGTGCGCGTGACCGTGGAGAACGCACGGCTCAACGGCGTGTCGCACCTGCTGCGGGCCGAGGGCGGCGACGGCTACCGCACCCCGGTGGTGCGGCGCGGCGCGCCCTACCGCCTGATCACCGCCAACATCCTGGCGCGCCCACTGGCCCGCATGGCGCCGCAACTGGCCCGGCACCTCGCCCCCGGCGGCGTCGCGGTGCTGGCGGGGCTGCTGGCGCGCCAGGAGAACCACGTCCTTCAGGCCCACCGCGCCCAGGGCCTGCGGCTGGCACGGCGCATCGCCATCGGCGAGTGGACGACCCTGGTCCTCCAGGGCTGACGGCGACCGCGCCGCGCCCGGGCGGCGGGGCCTATCCAAAGGGGGGGGCGGGCGCGGAGGGCTTGTCTCCGGGTGAGGCGGGCTCTAGCCTTTGCGCCGGAATCGGGGAGCATGGGGAGGACGCCTGTGGACACGGACGCGCACGGCTATCGCGGCGATCGCGCGCTTGGGGAGCTGTTGGGACAGGCCGGACTCGCGGAGTCGCCCGCGGAGGTGCGCAGCCTGCTGGCCGGCGTGCTCGCGGCGCCGGAGGGGTACGGGCGCGACGACTGGCTGGCGCTGCTCGGCCGCGATCTGCCCCCCGAGCTGACGGCCCAGCTGCGGGCGCTGAAGGCGGGGCTGGCGGCCCCGGCCGACGCCGCGCCCCCCGACCGGGCGGCACGCCTCGCCGCCTTGCGCCGGGAGCTGGCGCAGCGCGACCTCGACGGCTTCCTGGTGCCGCGCGGCGACGAGCACCAGGGGGAGTACGTTCCCCCGCGCGCCCAGCGGCTGTCCTGGCTGACCGGCTTCACCGGATCGGCCGGGCTGGCGGCCGTGGCGGCCGGGCGCGCCGCCGTCTTCGTCGACGGCCGCTACACCCTCCAGGCCCGCGCCGAGGTGCCGGCGACGCTCTACGAGCAGCGCCACCTCACCGAGGATCCGCTGGCCGATTGGCTGGCCGACGCCCTGCCGCGCGGCGGCCGGCTCGGCTACGATCCCTGGCTGCACACCGCGGGCTGGGTCGAGAAGACGGCGCGCGCGCTGGAGCGCGCCGGCATCGCCGTGGTGTCGTGCGAGGACAACCCGGTGGACGCGGTGTGGCCGGACCAGCCGCCGCCGCCGCTGGCGCCGGTGGTGCCCCACGATCTGGCCTTCGCCGGCGTCGGCTCGGCCGAGAAGCGGGCCGCGGTGGCCGGGCGGCTGCGCCGCGACGGGCTGGCCGCGGCGGTGCTCACGCAACCCGACAGCGTCGCCTGGCTGCTCAACATCCGCGGCGCCGACGTGCCGTGCACGCCGTTGCCCCTGTCCTTCGCCATCGTCGCCGAGGACGGCGGCGTCGAGCTGTTCATCGACCGCCGCAAGCTGGTGCCGGGGCTGGAGGCCCATCTCGGCCCCGGCGTCGTCGTCCGCCCGCCCGAGGCGCTGGGTCCGGCCCTCGACGGGCTGGGCGCGGGCGGGCGCAAGGTGCTGGCCGATCCCTCCGTCACCGCGGCGTGGATCGTCGACCGGCTGTCCCGGGCGGGGGCGCGGGTGGAGCGCGACGGCGATCCCTGCGCCCTGGCCAAGGCTTGCAAGAACCCGGTCGAGTTGGACGGCGCGCGCGCCGCCCACCGCCGCGACGGCGTGGCCATGGTGCGCTTCCTCAAATGGCTGTCCGAGGCGGCGCCCGCCGGGGAGGTGGACGAGCTGACGGCCGCCGCCACCCTGGAGCGGCTGCGCGGCGAGGGCGCGATGTTCCGCGGTCCCAGCTTCGAAACCATCTCCGGCGCCGGTGCCAACGGTGCCATCGTCCATTACCGGGTGTCGGCCGAGACCAACCGGCGCCTCGAGTCGGGAACCCTGTACCTGGTCGACAGCGGCGCCCAGTACCGCGACGGGACCACCGATGTGACGCGCACGGTGGCGATCGGAACCCCGACCCTGGAGATGCGCGAACGCTTCACCCTGGTGCTGAAGGGGCACATCGCCGTCTCCACGGCGCGCTTTCCCGCCGGCACCAGCGGCTCGCAGCTCGACACCCTGGCCCGCCACGCCCTGTGGCAGGCCGGCCTGGATTTCGACCACGGCACCGGCCACGGGGTCGGCAGCTACCTGTCCGTGCACGAGGGGCCGCAGCGCATTTCCAAGGTGCCGAACACGGTGGCCCTGCTGCCGGGCATGATCGTGTCCAACGAGCCCGGCTACTACAAGACCGGCGCCTACGGCATCCGCATCGAAAACCTGGTCGTGGTGCAGGCCCTGGCCGAGACGGCGACTCAGGAACGGCCCATGCTGGGCTTCGAGCCCTTGACCCTGGCGCCGATCGACCGCGCCCTGATCGAGCCGTCCCTGCTGTCCAATCCCGAGGTGGCCTGGATCAACGCCTACCATCTGCGGGTGCGCGACACGTTGGCCCCGCATCTCGACGCGGACACCGCCGCCTGGCTCGCCGCCGTGACCGCACCGCTCATGGTGTGACGACGGCCGTGCACGTTTGATTGTTGTTCGTCCCGGGCCGCACAATCGCCGTCCGGCTAAACTCCTTGTTTACCTCCCCGTGGCAGGGTCGTCGCTTATGGATGACTTTTCGGCCGAGTTGAGGCATCACAGTCCCGCCAACAGCGTGCACAGTGCCGAACGCGGGGCCGGGTCGTGCCAACGGAAGAATGCGGAGACGCCTAGATGAAGATCCTCGTCGTCGATGATTACGCCACCATGCGTCGCATCGTGCGGAACCTCCTGACTCAGATCGGCTACACGGACATCGACGAGGCGGCCGACGGCGTGAGCGCGCTGGCCAAGCTGCGGGAATCCAAGTTCGGCCTGATCATCTCCGACTGGAACATGGAGCCGATGACCGGCCTCCAGCTCCTCAAGGAGATCCGCGCCGATGCCAAGCTGGCCGGCATGCCGTTCATCATGGTCACCGCGGAAAGCAAGACCGAGAACGTGATTGCCGCCAAGCAGGCCGGTGTCAACAACTACATCGTCAAGCCGTTCAACGCCGACACGCTGAAGCAGAAGATCCAAGCGGTCATTGGCGGCTGATGCCGAGGGGAGTGGGGCGGTGGACACGCTGCCGCAGTTGACCGACGACGAGTTCGAGCAGATCGAGGAAGCGATCGCCCGAACCGCGAAGGGTCGCGCGTTCCTGCGGCGCTTTCACCGCCGGGCGTCGGGTGCGGCTGCGGAGGAGATCCGCTCCATGCTCCAGGAGTTCCGTGCCTCCTGGCAGCAGCAGAGCCAAACCGCCGAAGCGGCCAAGCACGTCGACGTGCTGCGGCGTGAGCTGATGGAGATGGCCGCCTCCATCGAAACCGCGCGGCGCGAGGTGGCGGCGCTGCGCCCACCCGACACCTCGTCCAACAAGATCCTGTCGGCCACCAACGAACTCGACGCCATCGTGCTGTCGACCGAACGGGCGTCGATCGAGATCCTGAACGCCGCGGAGAAGCTGCTGGAGCTCGGCGGCAAGCTGCGCGCCGACGGTGCCGACGAGGAGATCTGCCGGGAGATCGACACCGAGGTGTCCAACATCTTCACCGCCTGCTCGTTCCAGGACCTCACCGGTCAACGCACGAGCAAGGTCGTGAACGCCCTGCGCTACATCGAGCAGCGCGTGAACGCGATGATCGGCATCTGGGGCGAGGAAGGGCTGAAGGGCCTGGCGGTCCAGCACGCGTCCGAGGACCGCCGCCCCGACGCCCATCTGTTGAACGGCCCCCAGCTCGACGGACTGGGCGTGTCTCAGGCCGACGTGGACAGCATGTTCGACGCGCCGGCCGCCGCGCCTCCCGCCGCGCCTCCCGCGGCGCCTCCCGCTGCGGCCGCGACGGGTTCTGGCCCGGCCAAAGCCAGCCAGGCGGACATCGACAGCATGTTCGATGCGCCGCCGCCCGCACCCCCGGCTCCGGCGAAGGCTCCGGCGCCGGCGGCCCCCGCCAAGGCCAGCCAGGCCGACATCGACAGCATGTTCGATGCCCCCGCGACGCCGGCCAAGGCCAGCCAGGCGGACATCGACAGCATGTTCGGCGGCCCGGCCCCGGCCGCCGCACCGGAGGCGGCCAAGGCGAAGGCGCTGAAGCCGACCGCCAAGCCGGTGCTGGCGAAACCCAAACCGGCGGCCCAGCCCGCCGGGGCCAAGCCGGCGCCGAAGCCGGCGGCCAAGCCGGCGCCCCCGGAACCGGAGCCATCGGGAGCACAGCCGGCGCTCGACCAATCGGCGATCGACGCGCTGTTCGGCTGAGCGGAAGCGAACGTCCGGGCCGCAGCCACGGGCGACATCAAAAAAAGAGCACAGGGGCAGGAACGGTAGGCTGGACGGACGGACGCCACGTGTGCCTCACGGGCCGCGTCCGGGGATGACAAACGCCCGCGAACGGGCCGTTGCGACAGGCGGGAAGGACATGAAGCAGATGCAGAAGCCGTTCATGGCGGAGTTGCAGAAGGCCAAGCGCAACGGAAGCCCCTATGCGCAGGCGGCATCGGGCGGCGACAGCGCCGCACCGGCCCCGCCGCCGGTGGCGGCGATCACCGGGCCGATCACCGTCGACAACAAGGAGGTGATCGCGGCGATCGAGCACCTCGGCGCGAAGCTCGACCGCTTCCTGACCATGGACGCGGCGCAGATCGACCAGATTCAGAACGAGATCGCCGACATCTCCGGCCGCATCAAGGCCACCAAGGTGGAGATGGCGGCGCTGCGCCACCCCCTGGCCGGGGAGGACCGCTTCCAGCAGGCCTCCCAGGAGCTGAGCGCGGTGGTGTCGGCGACCGAGGCGGCCACCAACACCATCATGGCCTGCGCGGAGGAGATGGAGGAGGTGGTGCACGAGCTGCGCGCCTCGATGCCGGAGGGCTACCAGTCCGATCGCGTCAACGACATGCACGAGGTGATCGTCCGCATCTACGAGGCGTGCAACTTCCAGGATCTGACCGGCCAGCGCATCACCAAGGTCGTCCGCGCCCTGACCTTCATCGAGGAGCGCGTGGACGCCATGATGGGCGTCTGGAACCGGCGCGAGTTCGAGGCCATGCCGCTGCCGCCGACCACCACCAAGATGGACGGCGAACTCGAGCTGCACGGACCGGCCGAGGAGGAGATCGCCGGCAACATCAGCCAGGCGGACATCGACGCACTGTTCGGCTGACGCAGCGTCGGCCCATCCTTGCCGAGGGAGCGAAACGACCATGCGGGAACGCCAAACCCTCTCCATCAAGTCGCGCCTGCTGGCGATCGCGCTGGTGTCGCTGGCGGCGGTGGCCGGCCTCACGGTCACCACCCTGGTCGGCAACGCCCAGGTGGCCGAGGCGGTGGCGGAGAACGCCCGCCGCCAGGACCAGCTCGGCCTGGTGGGGGAGTTGCGCAGGGCCGGAATGAACGTGGTGCTGACGGCCATGGACGTGCTGGTCGACCGGGCCGACGGGGCGGTGGCGGACGAGCGGGTCGCCCTGTTCGACCGCAGCTTCGCCGCCCTCGCCGACGGCCTGCCGCGCCTCGCCGCCGCGGCGGTCTCGGCCCCGGAACGGCAGGCGGCCGGGGACGCGGTGGCCGGCGTCGAGGAGTTGCGCCGGCAGATCGCCGCTTTGCAGGCCGCGGTGCGCACGCGGACGGGCGAGGACGCGTTCGCCGCGTTGGACGATCGCATCGACGCGCTGGGCGAACGGCTCGACGGGCTCCTCGCCGGCATCGAGGAGTCGGTGCGCCGGCAGGGCGTCGCCGCCGACGGCGCGCTTCACGCGGCCCTGGAGCTCACCGACACCGTCAGCCTGCTGGGTGCGGTGGTGGCGGCGGTCGCGCTGGCCTCGTTGCTGCTGTGGATCGGCCGGGGCATCACCGGGCCGCTCGACCGGCTGCGCGGGGCCATGGAATCGCTGGCCCGCGGCGCCACCGCCGTCGAGGTGCCGCACGCCGGCGACGGCGGCGAGATCGGGGCGATGGCCCGCACCGTCGAGGTGTTCCGCGACACCGCCGCCGAAAAGCAGCGCCTGGAGCAGGACCGCAGCGCCGCCGAGGCGCAGGCCGAAACGGCGCGCCGGGGGGCCCTGTCGGACATGGCCGATTCCCTGGAGGAGCGGGTGAGCGTCCTGGTCGAGGCGGTGGCCCGGGCGTCGTCGACGCTGTCGAAAACCGCCGACGACCTCACCGCCAACGCCGACGGCGCCCACAGCGAGGCGGCCACCGCGGCCGGCGCCTCGGCGCAGTCCTGCGCCAATCTCGGCGCGGTCGCCACCGCCACGGACCAGCTCACCGCCTCGATCGGCGAGATCGGCCGGCAGGTCTCCCAGTCGTCGGAGATCGCCCGCGCCGCGGTGGCCCAGGCGGACACCGCCGACCGCAGCATGGCCGGCCTGACCGAGGCGGCGCGGCGAATCGGCGACGTGGTCGACCTGATCGCCGACATCGCCAGCCAGACCAACCTGCTGGCGTTGAACGCCACGATCGAGGCGGCGCGGGCCGGGGAAGCCGGCAAGGGCTTCGCCATCGTCGCCCAGGAGGTCAAGAGCCTCGCCGCCCAGACGGCCCAGGCCACCGAGGAGATCGCCAGCCAGGTCGACGGCATGCGGCGCGCCACCGACGACACCGCCGGGGCCGTCGGCGGCATGGCCGAGACCATCGGGCGGGTCGAGGAAATCGCCACGCGGATCGCCAGCGCGGTCGAGCAGCAGGGGGCGGCGACCTCGGAGATTTCCCGCAACGTCGACCAGGCGGCCCAGGGCGCCCAGGTGGTGACGGCCAGCATCGACCAGGTCAACGCCGCCGCCGGGAACACCGGCAGTGCGGCGCGCGGCGTTTCGGCGCTCTCGGCCACCCTGGCCGGTCACGCCGACACGCTGCGCCAAGAGGTGGACGAGTTCCTGCGCACCTTGCGCACCGCGTGAAACAGGGGGGAGAACACCATATGGAGCCGACCGCACCGGCCACGGGGGGGACGACCCAGTCCCTTGAGACCAGCATCGATCGCCTGGGCGACGCCGCCAAGGATGCGGCGTCCGCGTTGGGCGACGCCGCGCGCGACGCCGCCGGCCGCGCCGCGGAGCAGGCCGGCCCGACCATCGACGCCGCCAAGGAGGCGGCGTCGGACGCGGCCCGCAACGCCGACATCGCCGTCAACACCGTTGTGGGCGGCTGCGGCGACGTCTTCGGGGCGGGCTGGAACGCGCTGTGGCAGGGCAACCTGGGCATCGCCGGACGCCTGTTCGGCGACGCCATGGTCACCTGCACCGATTCCGTCACCGCCGCGGTGATGGGGCTGTTCCCCGGCTGGTGGTGAGCGGCGGACTCAGCCGCCGACCAGGGCCAGCCATTCCTGTTCGCTGAGCACCGTCACACCCAGTTCCCGCGCCTTCGCCGCCTTGCTTCCGGCGTCGGCGCCGATCACCACGAAATCGGTCTTCTTGGACACGGACCCCGCGACCTTGGCGCCCAGCGCCTCGGCGCGGGCCTTGGCCTCGGTGCGGCCCATGGTCTCCAGGGTGCCGGTGAAGACCACCGTCTTGCCGGCGACCGGCGACTCCGAGACTCCGGGGGGCGCTGCCTCCTCGACCCGCACGCCGGCCGCCAGCAGGCCGTCGATCACCTCGACGTTGCGCGGTTCCAGGAAGAACGCGGCGATCTCCTCGGCGACGATGGCGCCGACGTCGCGCACCTCGACCAGCTCGTTCCAGGCGTCGCCGGGCGCCCCGGCGAGCGCCTCCTCCATGCCCTCGCGCCAGGCCTCCAGCGTGGGGTAGCGCTCGGCCAGCGCGGCGATGGCCGGCCGCTTCAGCTCCTTGATGCCCAGCTTGCCCAGCACCGTGTCCAGCCGCAGGTCTGACCCGGCGTGGAACGCGAGCTGGTCCAGATTGGCCGGCGCGGCGAACCACGCGCGCAGCCCGTCCACCGTCGACGGCCCCATGCCCTTCAGGGCGCGGAACGCCAGCCACGCCGGCTTGGGCATGTCCCGGGCGGCCGCCGTCATGGCGTCCAGCCAGGCCCCGACGCTGCCGTAGTGCTGGGCCAGCGTCTTGGCGGTGACCTCGCCGACATGGCGGATGCCCAGCGCGAAGATGAACCGGCTGAGGGCGATGGCGGTGCGCCGCTCCTCGATGGCGGCGAACAGGTTGGCGACCGACCTCTCCTTCCAGCCGGGGCGGCCGACCAGATCGACCGCGCCGTGCTCCACGCGCTCCTTCAGGGTGAAGATGTCGACGGGGGAACGGACCAGGCCGTCCTCCCAGAACTCCTCGACGATCTTCTCGCCCAGCCCCTCGATGTCGAAGGCGTTGCGCGACACGAAATGACGCAGCCGCTCCTTGGCCTGGGCGGGGCAGATCAGCCCGCCGGTGCACCGGCGCACCGCCTCGTCCGGCTCGCGCACCGCCAGGCTGCCGCACTCCGGGCAATGGTCGGGGAAGACGAAGGGCATGGCGCCCTCCGGCCGCTGGCCGGCGACCACGCCGACCACCTGGGGGATGACGTCGCCGGCGCGCTGCACGGTGACCAGGTCGCCGACCCGCACGTCCTTGCGGGCGATCTCGTCCTCGTTGTGCAGGGTGGCGCGCGCCACCACCACGCCGCCCACCGTGACCGGCTCCAGTTCCGCGACCGGGGTCAGGGCGCCGGTGCGGCCGACCTGGATGGCGATGGCGGTGAGCCGGGTCTGCGCCTGTTCGGCGGGAAACTTGTGGGCGATCGCCCAGCGCGGGGCGCGGCTGACGAAGCCCAGGCGCTCCTGCAGGTCGAGGCGGTCGACCTTGTAGACCACGCCGTCGATGTCGAAGGGCAGGGAGGCGCGGCGGCGGCCGATCCCGGCGTAGTAGCGCACCAGCGCCTCAACCCCGGTGCGCCGGGCGGCCGGCCGGTTGAGGGAGAAGCCCCAGGCCGCGAGGCGACGGCGGATGCCCGACTGGCTGTCGGCGATCGGCTCGGACACCTCGCCCAGCGCGTAGCCGAAGAACTTCAGCGGCCGCGACGCGGTGATCGCGGCGTCGAGCTGGCGCAGGCCGCCGGCGGCGGCGTTGCGCGGGTTGGCGAAGGGCTCCTCGCCACGCTCGGCCCGCGCCGCGTTCATGGCGGCGAAATCGCCACGGGTCATGTAGACCTCGCCGCGCACCTCCAGCACCGCCGGGACCGGGGCGGGCAGGCGGTCGGGCACGTCGGCGATGGTGCGCACGTTGGCGGTGACGTCCTCCCCCTCGGTGCCGTCGCCACGGGTCGCCGCCAGCACCAGCGCCCCGTTCTCGTAGCGCAGGGAGCACGACAGCCCGTCGATCTTGGGTTCGGCGACGAAGGCGACGGGGGTGTCGGCGGGCAGCGACAGGAAGCGGCGGATGCGCGCCTCGAACTCCGCCACATCCTCGGTGGCGAAGGCGTTGCCCAGCGACAGCATGGGCACGGCGTGGCGGACCTTGCGGAAGCCGGCGGCCGGCGCGGCGCCGACCCTCAGCGACGGCGAATCGGCGCGTTGGAGGCCGGGGAAGGCCTCCTCGATGGCCGCGTTGCGGCGGACCAGGGCGTCGTAGGCGGCGTCGGAAATCTCCGGCCGGTCCTGCTGGTGGTACAGCGCGTCGTGGCGGGCGATCTCGGCGGCCAGCGCCTCCAAGGCGCGGCGCGCCTCATCGGGCGTGAGGTCGGCGACGGGCGGAAACGGGGGGGCGGCGGGCGACGCGGGACCGTCGGTCATCGGAAGGCTCGGGGGCTGGTCGTCGGGTCGCCGGAGCATAACGCCGTGCGGCGGTCGGCGGAAGCGGTCCGCCGGCCGCGCCCTCAGCCGGTCGGCACGGACGGCTTCCCCGCCGGCCACGTCGCCAGCGCCTGGTCGGCGACGGCCATCAGCATCTCCCGGCCGAAGCCCGCCTTGGCCTGCACCGCCATGCCGTGAAGGATCGCCATGACGAACGCCGCGAGGACGGCGGGCTTGGCGGTGTCCGGCAGATCGCCCTCGGCCTGGGCCCGTTCGAAGCGCTCGCGCAGGCGCACCTCGCCGGCCGCGCGGGCCTCGATCAACGCCTGTCGGACGGGTTCGGCGTCGTCCGACGCCGCCAGCGCCCCGTTGATCGCCAGGCAGCCGGTGTGGTCGGGATGGCGCGTGTTGAGATCCACCGCGCTGTGCAGGATGTGGGCCGCCACCTCCCGCGCGGTCGGGCGCTGCAACGCCACGGGGATGTAGTCCAGATGCCGCTCGCTGTAGCGGTCGAGCGCGCGCCGGAACAGGGCCTCCTTGTTGCCGAACGCGGAGTACAGCGCGGGACGCTCCACCCCCGTCGCGGCGGTCAGGTCGGCGTAGGAGGCGCCCTCGTACCCCTTGCGCCAGAACACGCACAGCGCAGCGTCGAGCGCCGTCTCCACATCGAATTCGCGATGGCGACCCATCCAACCCCATCCGGCTTTTTTCGTAACGACCATTAATAAACCGATTGACAGGCCGGCGTCCACATTTCATACCGATCGTTATCGTAATCATTGTTACGAAAACGCGGACCGTCCGCCGGATGGGTGGCGGCCGCACCGAAGACTGGAAAGGGGTCCCCATGGACAAGGTGTTGAAGGGCAAGGTCGCGCTGGTGACCGGTGGGTCGCGGGGGCTGGGTGCCGCGACCGCGGTGGCGCTGGCCGCCCAGGGCGCCGACGTCGCCATCAGCTACGTCGCCTCGGCGGACAAGGCCGAGGCGGTCGTGCAGGAGCTGACCCGGGCCGGCGTGCGGGCCACGGCGATCCGCAGCGACCAGGCCGACCCGGCGGCGGCCGCACCGCTGGTCGATGCGGTGGTCGCCCGGTTCGGCCGACTGGACATCCTCGTGAACAACGCCGCCATCGCCGTGCAGGGGAAGACGGTGGACGATCCCGACCTCGACGCCGCGGCCCTCGACCGGCAATGGCAGATCAACGTGCTGGGCGCGGTGGCGACCACCCGGGCCGCGGCCCGGGCCCTGTCGGACGGGGGCCGCATCATCTTCATCGGCTCGGGCATCGCCAGCCGGGTCGCCTTCCCGGGCGTGGCGGACTATGCCGGCACCAAGGCGGCCATCGTCGGCTATGCCAAGGGCGTTGGCCGCGACCTCGGTCCGCGCACCATCACGGTCAACGTCGTGCAGCCGGGCATCATGCCGACGGACATGGCCGCAGCGGTGGCCGGCAACATCCCGGACACGGTGATGGACCTGCACGCGATCCGGCGCATCGCCACGGTGGAGGAGGTGGCCGCCGCCGTCTGCTTCCTGGCGGGGCCGCACGCCGCCTACATCAGCGGCGCCGTCCTGGACGTGTCCGGCGGCTTCCAGATCTGAGCCGCAGGCGCGCGAAGGGGCATCCCGCCCCGTCGCCGTCGCCCTGGCGTCTGGCGCCGGCGGGTCAGCCCCCTTGCGCTTTTGCGGTGGCTGTGGATCGCTGGGGGGTGCGATGTGTGACGGAGATCCCGATGACCCTGGAAACCTGGTTGGCCTTCGCGGCCGCCTCCGCCGCCCTGCTGGCCATTCCCGGACCGACGGTGCTTCTCGTCGTGTCCTACGCGCTCAGCCACGGCCGGCGGGCCATGCTGGCGACGGTGGCGGGGGTGGCGCTCGGCGACCTCACCGCCATGACCCTGTCGATGCTGGGGCTGGGCCTGGTCCTGGCGGCGTCGGCGACGCTGTTCACGGCGCTCAAATGGGCCGGAGCGGCCTATCTGGTCTGGCTCGGCATCACCTTGTGGCGCACGCCGGTCGCCGGCAATGGGGAGGTGGTGGAGCCGGCGGCGCCGACCCCGGGCCGCATGGCGCTGCGCCTGTGGCTGGTCACCGCGCTGAACCCCAAGGGCCTGATCTTCTTCATGGCGTTCCTGCCGCAGTTCCTCGATCCGGCGCGGCCCGTCGCCGGCCAGGTGCTGATCCTGGGAACGACCTTCCTGGTCCTGGCCGTCCTCAACGCCACCCTCTACGGCGTGCTGGCGACGACGGTGGGCGGCGTCTTGCGGCGGCCGCCGGTGCGCCGCGCGGTGAACCGGGTGGGCGGCTCGGCGTTGATCTCGGCCGGCGTGCTGACGGCGTCGTGACCGCGCGGCGGCGGCCTCATGTGGCAGGACCGCCGCCGGCGGCCGCGCGCAGCCCCGCCACCACCACGTCGACGCCGAAGGCGAAGCGGGCATCGAGATCGGTGTCGAAGATCGCCGGCACGGCGTCGGGCAGGGCGGGGTAGGCCGCCGCCATCCCGGCGAACTCGGCCCGCAGCCGTGGCAGGTCGACCGCCGCCGCGGCGTCCCCGGCGTGGAGCCCCTGCTCCTCCACCGTGAAGCCGAGGATGAAGTCGAGCAGGGTGAAGGCGCCCCAGGCCGCGCCTTGCGGGTCCGCGCCGCCGCGGCGCAGGGCGCCGACCAGCGCGTCGGTGACGCGCAGGGTGTTGTCGGTGACCAGATAGGTCCCGGCATAGACCCGCGCCCCGTCGCGGCGCGCGCACAGGGCGCCGCGCAGCTCGCCGGCGATCCGCCGCACCGCCGCCTCCCACCCCTCGTCCGGCGGCGCCGGGGCTCGGGCGACGTCGGCGATCAGGGCGTCGGCCATGGCGTCGATCAGCGCCTCCTTGGCCGGGAAATGCCAGTAGAGCGAGGGCGCCTGGACCGCCAGAGCCTGGGCCAGGCGGCGCATGGTCAACCCCTCCAGCCCGACCGCGTCGAGCACGTCGAGCGCGGTGGTGATCGCCGTCTCCCTCTGGATGCGCATGCCGTCTCCCCGAATCCGGATGTTGCAAACTAACGCCGTTAGGTTAATCTAACAACGTTAGTTTCCCAGCGTGGAAGGCCCCATCGTCATGTCCGACGCCCCCGAGTCCCATCGCATCGCCACCGTCGACCAGCTCCGCGCGCTCTACGAGATGCCGTCGGAGCGCATCCTGCGGATGACGTTCCCCGCCATGGACGACCACGTCGTCCGCTTCATCGCCGCGTCCCCGCTGGTCTTCCTGGCCACCCGCGGGCCCGACGGGCTGGACAACTCGCCGCGCGGCGGCGATCCCGGATTCGTCCATGTCCTGGATCGGCGCCATCTGGCGATCCCCGATTGGCCCGGCAACAACAAGCTGGAGAGCGTGAGCAACCTGCTGGCCTCCGACGGGGCCTGCGGCCTGGTGTTCCTGGTGCCCCACCAGGACGCCTTCCTGCGGGTCAACGGGGCGGCGACGCTGACCCGCGACCCGGATCTCCTGGCCCGCTTCGAGACCCAGGGGCGGCTGCCCAAGCTGGCCGTCCAGGTGGCGGTGACGGAGGTCTATTTCCATTGCGGCAAGGCGCTGCGCCGCTCCCACCTGTGGGCGCCGGAACGGTGGCGGGTGCCGCACGGCCTGCCCAGCGTCGGCACCATCGTCCGCGACCAGGGACTCATGACCGAACTCTCGGCGGAGGAGCTCGACCGCCACTACCAGCAGGCGCTCGCCGACGAGCTCTACTGACGCCGGCCTAGGCGCGGCCGGCGATCAGGCTCTCGGCCGCCGCGCGGGCCTCGGCGGTGACGGTGGCGCCGGACAGCATGCGGGCGATCTCCTCCCGCCGCTCCTCGCCGTCCAGCACGGCGACGCTGGTGGTGACGTGCTCGCCCTTGACCGCCTTCTGCACCTTCAGATGGACGGCGCCGCGCGCCGCCACCTGGGGGCTGTGGGTTACCACCAGGACCTGGAGCGCCTGGCCGAGCCGGGCCAGGCGCTCGCCCACCGCGGCGGCGACGGCGCCGCCGATGCCGGTGTCGACCTCGTCGAACACCAGGGTGCCGACGGTGCCGGTCTGGGCCAGCACCACCTTGAGCGCCAGCATGAAGCGGGCGAGTTCGCCGCCCGATGCGATCTTGTTGATGGGGCCGGGCGGTGCGCCGGGATTGGTGGCGACCTGGAAGGCCACCCGGTCGACCCCGCCCGGTCCCCAGTCGGCCTCGTCCAGCGGGTCGACCAGGGTGTGGAACCGGGCCTTGTCCATCTTCAGCGGCGCCAGCTCCACCGCCACCGCGGCGTCGAGCCGGCCGGCCGCCTTGGCGCGCTCCCCGCTCAGCGTCCCGGCCGCCTTGGCGTAGGCGGCGCGCGCCGTCTCCGCCTCGCGCGCCAGTCGGGCGAGCAGGTCGCCCTGGTCCTCGATCAGCAGGAGGCGGCGGGCGAAATCGTCGCGCAGCGCCGCCAGCCCGTCCACCTCCACCCCGTGCTTGCGCGCGGCGGCGCGCAGGGCGAACAGCCGCTCCTCCATCTTTTCCAGGGCGGCCGGGTCCATGTCCACGTCGGCCGAGGCCGATTGCAGGGCGGCCGACGCCTCCTCCGCCTCGGCCGCCGCGCGGTCGAGTGCCGCGACCACCGGGTCGAGGCGACCGCCGGCCTTGTCGGCGACCCGCGCCAGGGTGCGGGCGGCGCTGGCCAGCAGGCGCTCCGCGCCGCGTTCGCCGGACAGCTCGGCGAAGGCCTGGTTCATCGCCTCGACCACCTTCTCCCGGTGCATCAGCACGGCCCGGGTCTCGGCCAGGTCCGCCTCCTCGCCGGGCCTGGGGGCCAGCGCGTCCAGCTCGGCCACGGCGTGGCGCAGGTACTCCTCCTCGGCGCGCGCCCGGGCGATGTCGGCGGCCGCCGCGGCCCGCGACTCCTCCACCCGGCGCCACGCCCGGTGGGCGGCCGCCACCTGGGCGGCCCGCGCGTCCAGCCCGGCGTAGGCGTCGAGCAGGCCGCGATGGGTCTGCGGGTTGAGCAGGCCGTGGGTGTCGAACTGGCCGTGCACCTCCACCAGCTCCTCGCCCAGGCGTCGCAGCAGGGCGACGCCCACCGCCTGGTCGTTGACCCAGGCGCGGCTGCGCCCGTCGGCGCTGACGGTGCGCCGCACCACCAGACGGTCCTCGGCGTCCAGCCCCTGCTCGCGCAGGACCGCCAGCGCCGGGTGGTCGCCGGACAGGTCGAACTCCGCGGTGACCGCCGCCTGGTCGGCGCCGCGGCGGACCAGGCCGGAATCGGCGCGCGCGCCGAGCGCCAGCCCCAGCGCATCCAGCAGGATGGATTTGCCGGCCCCGGTCTCGCCGGTCAGCACGCCCAGGCCGGAGCGCAGCGGCAGCACCAGCCGCTCGATCAGGACGACGTCCCGGATCGTCAGGGCGACGAGCGTCGAGCGGCCTAGAACAGGGAGTTCCAGGCTTTGCTGATCCACGATTTCTCGTTCCTCTCCGGGCGGACGTTCGCGTCGACCAGAAGCGCGTAGCTGTCGAGATACCATTCGCTGCCGGGGAAGTTGTGGCCCAGCACGGCGGCTGCGGTCTTCGCCTCGTCGACCACGCCGAGGGCGAGATAGCACTCGACGAGACGATGCAGCGCCTCGGGCACGTGGGACGTCGTCTGGTACTGCTCCACCACCGTGCGGAAGCGGCCGATGGCGGCGGTGCACTGGCCCTGGTTCAGGTAGAAGCGGCCCACCTCCATCTCCTTGCCGGCGAGGTGGTCGGCGGTGAGGTCGATCTTCAGCCGCGCGTCCCGGGCGTAGTCCGTGCCGGGGAAGCGGCGCACCACCTCCGACAGGGCGTTCAGGGCCTGGCGCGTCATCCGCTGGTCGCGGCGCACGTCGGTGATCTGCTCGTAGTAGCTGACGGCGCGCAGATAGTAGGCGTAGGCGACGTCGGGGTTGCCGGGGTGGAGCTGGATGAAGCGGTCGGCGGCCAGGATGGCGTCGTCGTACTTCAGGTCCTCGTAATGGGCGTACGCGGCGCGCAGCTGCGCCCTGGTGGCCCAGGTCGAATAGGGGTGCTGGCGCTCGACCTCGTCGAACAGCTGGGCCGCCGTGGAGTAGCGGCCGTCCTTCATGGCGGCCTCGGCCTCGCCGAAGATGGTATCGGCCGGGCGCTCGACGTATTCCGGCTCGTCGGGGGTGCTGGAACACGCGGCAAGCGCCAGCGCCACCAGAAGCGCCGCGTGCGGCGTGCGGAAGGAAGGAACGCGCATCGGTCTCATGAGGCTCGAGAAAGTTGGCCCCTATATAGCACGGCGCCAAGGGGCCGCCACAAGGAAGGATGCGCCGGGACGGTCGAGGGCCTACGCCTTCCGGTCGAAGGCCTTTGTTCCGATGGGCAAGGATATCGGGGCAGGCTAGCCTTCGCGGAACGGCTGCTCAGGGACTCCCGATGGACGTGGACGGCGAAGCGCACGGTTCGGTGCGGTTGGGCGACCCCACGCCCGCGTTCCTGGCCGGTGGCGGCGAGATGGGCGACCGGATGCGGGCGTTCGACTGGGAGGCGACGCCGCTGGGCCGGCCGGGCTCCTGGCCGCAGAGCCTGAAGACCGCGATCCGGATCATGCTGACCTCGCGCCAGCCCATCTGGATCGGCTGGGGTCCCCAGCTGATCTTCTTCTACAACGACCCCTACAAGGCGATCATCGGCGGCAAGCACCCGCAGGGCCTGGGCCGTCCGACCGCCGTGGTGTGGCGCGAGATCTGGCACGACATCGCGCCCATGCTGTCCCAGGCGATGACCGGCGTCGAGGGCACCTACGTCGAGGGCCAGCTCCTGATCATGGAGCGCAACGGCTACCCGGAGGAGACCTACTACACCTTTTCCTACAGCCCGATTCCCGACGACGACGGCACCCCCGGCGGCATCATCTGCGCCAACACCGACGACACCCAGCGGGTGATGGGCGAGCGCCAGCTGGCGTTGCTGCGCGAACTGGCGGCCCGCACCGCCGAGGCGCGCACCGTCCGCGACGTCTGCGAGCGGGCGGCCGGGGCGCTGGCCAGCGACGCCCGCGACCTGCCCTTCGCCCTTCTGTACCTGGTGGCGCCCGGGGAGACCACGGCGACGCTGGCGGCGGCGCACGGCCTGGAGGCCGGTCACCCCGCGGCGCCGGCGCGCATGGTGCCGGGGCCGGGGGCGCCGTGGCCGGTGCCGGCCGGCGACCGGCGGGGCGACGGCCGGGGCGACGGGTGGCGGGCCGAGCTGGTGAGCGGCCTCGGCGCGCGCTTCGCCACCGCCTTCCCGTGCGGCCCCTGGACCACGGCGCCCGAGCACGCGGCGGTGCTGCCGTTGCCGGCGGCCGGCGACGGCGGGCACGAAGCCATCCTGATCGTCGGCCTCAACCCGTTCCGCCTGTTCGACGATCACTTCCGGCGCTTTCTCGGCCTGGTGGCCGGGCAGATCGCCGCCGCCCTGGCCAACGCCGACGCCCACGAGGGCGAGCGCCGCCGCGCCGAGGCGCTGGCCGAGATCGACCGCGCCAAGACCACGTTCTTCTCCAACGTCAGCCACGAGTTCCGCACGCCGCTGACGCTGATGCTGGGGCCGCTGGAGGAAAGCCTCGCCGCGGCCGAGCGCCTGCCGCCCGACGAGGTCGAGCGGCTGCGCATCGTCCATCGCAACGGGCGGCGCCTGCTGCGGCTGGTGAACGCCCTGCTCGACGTGTCCCGCCTGGAGGCGGGACGGGTGCAGGCGCGCTTCCAGCCCACCGACCTGGCCGTCCTGACGGCGGAACTGGCGAGCAATTTCCGCTCGGCGACGCAGCGCGCCGGCCTCGCCCTGGTGGTCGACTGCCCGCCGCTGCCGCGCCCGGTCCACGTCGACCGCGACAGCTGGGAAAAGATCGTCCTCAACCTGCTGTCGAACGCCTTCAAGTTCACCTTGGACGGGCGGATCGAGGTCCGCCTGCGCGCCGCCGCAGGCGCGGCGGAGCTGACCGTGCGGGACACCGGCACCGGCATCCCGGCCGACGAGCTGCCGCGGCTGTTCGAGCGCTTCCACCGGGTCGAGAACGCCGCCGGGCGCAGCCACGAGGGCAGCGGCATCGGCCTGTCGCTGACCCAGGAGCTGGTGCGGCTGCATGGCGGCACCATCGGCGTCGCCAGCGCCGTGGGCGAGGGCACCAGCGTCACGCTGTCCATTCCCTTCGGGACTGCGCACCTGCCCGCCGACCGGGTGGAGGAGGCGCAGACCGCCGTGGCGGCGTCGGGCCGCGCCGACGCCTTCGTCGAGGAGGCGCTGCGCTGGCTGCCGGAGCCGCCGCTGTCCGGCCTCGCCCCGGTCGACCAATCGCAGCCGGCGTGGCACGGAGAGCGGCCGCGCATCCTCCTGGCCGACGACAACGCCGACATGCGCGACTACGTCCGCCACCTGCTGGCGGGGCGCTACCGGGTCGAGGCCGTGCCCGACGGCGAGGCGGCGCTGGCGGCCATCCGGGCCGACCGCCCCGACCTGGTGCTGAGCGACGTGATGATGCCGCGTCTCGACGGGTTCGCGCTGGTGCGGGCCATCCGCGGCGACGCCGGGCTGGCCGACCTGCCGATCATCCTCCTGTCCGCCCGTGCCGGCGAGGACGAGAGCATCGAGGGGCGCGCCGCCGGCGCCGACGACTATCTGGTCAAGCCCTTCTCGGCCCGCGAGCTGGTCGCCGGCGTCGATTCCACCCTGGCCCTCTCCCGCGCCCGCCGCCAGGCGGCGGAGGCGGTGCGGGCGAGCGAGCGCCGCCTGCGCGACCTGGCCAACGCCATGCCCCACCTGGTGTGGACGGCGGACGCCACGGGCGCCGTCGACTTCATCAACGGGCGCGCCGTCGCCTACAGCGGCTTCTGCCAGGGGGAGGACGGGACCTGGTCCTGGGACCTTGCCCTCCACCCCGAGGACCGTGCGGCGACCAGGGCGGCCTGGGCGCGGGCCGTGGCGACCGGCGCGCCCTACCAGATCGAGCACCGCATCACCCAGACCGCCGGCACCCACCGCTGGCACATGAGCCGCGCGGTGGCGGGGCGGGACGGCGAGGGCCGGGTGGCGTGCTGGTACGGCACCGCCACCGACATCCACGACCTGAAGGCGGCGCAGGAGGAGCTGCGCGCCGTCAACGCCGGGCTTGAGCGGCGCGTCGAGGAGGCGGCAGCCCAGGTGGTCCAGCTCCAGAAGATGGAGAGCATCGGCCGGCTGACCGGCGGCGTCGCCCATGACTTCAACAACCTGCTGATGGCCATCCTGACCAGCCTGGAGGTCGTCAAGCGGCGCCTGCCTCCCGGCGACGACCGCCTGCCGACGCTGATCGACAACGCCGTGCAGGCGGCCAACCGCGGGGCCTCGCTGACGCAGCGGATGCTGGCCTTCGCACGCAAGCAGGAGTTGCGGCCGGAGCCGGTCTCCCTGCCGGAGCTGGTGTCCGGCATGGCCGACCTGCTGACCCGCTCCGTCGGGCCCCAGGTGGCGATCGAGACGCGGTTCCCGGTGGGCACGCCGCCCGCCCTGGTGGACGCCAACCAGCTGGAAATGGCGATCCTCAACCTGGCGGTGAACGCCCGCGACGCCATGCCCGAGGGCGGCACGCTCACCATCGCCGCCGGGGCGGATGGCGACGGGTTCGTCCGCCTGACGGTCCGCGACACCGGCAGCGGCATGGACGAGACGACCTTGCGCCGCGCCACCGAACCGTTCTTCACCACCAAGGGCACCGGCAAGGGCACCGGCCTTGGCCTGTCGATGGTCCAGGGACTGGCCGAGCAGTCCGGCGGCCGCTTCGTGCTGACCAGCGGCCCCGGCGAGGGGACCTCGGTGTCGATCCTGTTGCCGGCCGCGACCGAGGCGGGGGCGGTGGGCCGGACCGCATCGGCCGCCGCGCCGCGACCCGGGCAATCGGCTGATGCCGCCGCCGGGGCCGCCGCCGGGGGCGCCGCGCTCACGGTGCTGGTCGTCGACGACGACCCGCTGGTGCTGATGGGAATCGCCACGGTGCTGGAGACGCTGGGGCACGCCCCCCTGCGCGCCGGCTCGGCGCGCGAGGCGCTGGACGTGCTCGACGCGTGCACGGCGGTCGACGTGGTGGTGACCGACCAGGTGATGCCGGGCATGACCGGCGTCCAGCTCGCCGCCGCGGTGGCCGAGCGCCGGCCGGGGCTGCCGGTGGTGCTGGCGACCGGCTATTCCGAGTGGCCCGACGGCGTCCACCCCGCGGTGGTCCACCGCCTGCGCAAGCCGTTCCGGCCGGAGGAGCTGATGACCGCGCTGGCGCGGGCGGCGGAGCTCACGCCGCGCCGGTAGAGGGGCGACATTTCCGCGACGGGGAACCGGCCGGCGATCCGTACCAGCGTCAGGAAGCGGCGACATGTGGACGCCGCCCGGGACTGGGAGGACACGCCATGGTCGGCAGCGTCGGTGGGTATGAGGGTGGTGGTGCAGCGGCCTTGCGGGCGCTGCTCGCCCGGAGCGACGGTGCCACGGCCAGCAAGGCCAGCAAGGCGTCCGACGACACCACCGACGCTGCGGCGACCCGCGCCGCCGAGCTGGTCGCGGCCCTCGACGGCGACGGCAACGGCAAGGTCGGGGTCGCCGAGTTCACCTCCTTCGCGAGCCAGTTCGCCCCGTCCAACGCGTCGGCGTTGCTGGCCGCGCAGGAGGAATGGACCTCCGCCACGGGCTCCGCCGACGACCCGTTCACCGCACTGGACGGTGACGGCGACGGGGCGTTGAGCGCGGACGAGCTGGCGTCGGCGCTGGGGCAGGCCGCCCCGCCGCCGCCGCCGCCACCAACCGCCGCCGCGGCCGGTGAGGCGACCGACGAGGCCGGAGAGGCCGCCGCCGCGCTGTTCGACACGCTGGACGGCGACGGCGACGGGGCGGTCTCCGCCGACGAACTGGCGGCGTCCCTCTCCACGGCGTCCCTCTCCACGGCTGTCAGCGGCGCGGACGTCGCGGACGAAGCGGCGGCGCTGCTGGCCGACCTGGACGGCGACGAGGACGGCACGCTGAGCGAGGAGGAGCTGGCGTCCGGCCTGGAGGCCGCGGCCGCGCCGCCGCCGCCCGCGGGCGCGGCAGGAAGCACCGAGGACACGGCGAGCTACGACCCGCTGGACACCAACGAGGACGGGGTCGTGTCGTACGCCGAGCGGATGGCCGGCCAGGCGGAGTCGGCGCAGACCGCGGCCCAATCCTCGGCGGTCGCCGGCCTGTCGAGCCGGCTTGGCAGCGGCACGCTCGGCAGCCTTTTGCAGATGGTGAACGAGGTGGCGGCGTAGTGTCGCCGGCCCCCCTGCCGGCCGATCATTCCGCCGTCCGCATGCCCAGCCGGCCGAGGGTGCGGCGTTCCACCACGACCACCGCCTGATGGACGGCGACGGACACCAGGACGCTGACCGCCGCGACCGTCCAGATCATGCCGTAGTCGAGCGTGCCGCGGGAGCGGTTGAGCAGGTTGCCGAGCCCGGTGCCGGTGGCCAGCCATTCGGCGATCATCACCCCCAGCAGCGCCCGCGGCACGGTCAGCCGGGCCGCGGCGAAGACGTAGGGCAGCGACGCGGGGATGGCGACGAAGCGCATCTCGCCCCACGGCGACGCGCCATAGGCCCGGGGCAGGTCGAGGGCGGCGCGCGGGATCAGCGCCAACCCCTGGGCGATCATCACATAGGCCGGGAAGAAGGTGACGGAGACGGTGATCCACACGGTCACCGACGGGCCACGGCCCAGCAGCAGCACGAGCAGCGGGGTCAGCGCCACCAGCGGCATGGTCTGGGTGACCAGCGCCACCGGCAGGAAGGCCCGGGCGAAGGCGGGTGACAGGCGCGACGAGACGGCGAGCGCGAAGGCGGCCGCCAGCCCGGCGGCCATGCCCAGCGCGGTGATCGGCAGGGACTCCGCCAGCGCCGCCAGCAGGCGCTGTTGCGCCGCCGCGGCCCCGGGCGACAGGAACAGGTACTCGACCACCCCGTAGGGCGTCTTGGCGATCAGCGCGGGCACGCCGGCCAGCCGCAGCAGCGCCCACCACAGGGCGAAGGGCAGCGCCGCCGCGGCGAGCGCCAGCAGGACCCGCCGCCCGCCTCCGCCCGCCGCCGGCGCCGCGGGGCCGGGAGCGGCCGTGGACAGGGCGACCGCCCGGCTGGCGCCGATCAGGCGGGCCGACGCCAGGGCGAACAGGAGGTAGCCGAGGCCGGCGATGGCCGTCGCCACCAGGCCGATGCCCCAGATCCGCGCCGGCTCGCCGCGCCCCAGCGAGCCCAGGAGATAGGCGCCGAGCCCCCACCGTCCGCCGCCGCCGAACTCCGCCAGGATCGCCCCCAGCACGGCGTTGGGGGCGGCGACCCGCAGCCCGCCGAGAAGAGACGGCACGGCGCCCCGCGCCTGCACCCGCCACAGCACCTGCCAGCGCCCGCCGCCGTAGGCCCGCACCACGTCGGCGGCGCGCCCGTCGTAGTGGGTCAGCCCGACCACGGTGGCGCTCATGGTGACGAAGTAGCAGCCCAGCGCCGCCAGCACGATGCGCGGCGCCATGCCCGACAGGGTCAGCACGAGGATCGGCGCCAGGGCGATCGGGGGCACGGCGAAGGCGGCGATGTTGACGCCGCGGGCGAGGCGCAGGGCGGTCGGCGACAGGGCGAACAGCGCCCCGGCGAGCACCCCCAGCAGGCTGCCGGCCAGGAAGCCGGCGCCCGAACCCACCAGGGTGGCGGTGACGTGGCCGGGATAGTCGGCCCGGTCGGCCCACAGGCGCACCAGGATCTCGGTCGGGCCGGGCAGGGCGCCGCCGGCCACCAGGTCGAGGCGGCCCGCCACCTCCCACGCCAGCGCGGCAAGGGCGCCGGCGATCCCGCCGCGGTGGCGCCTCGTCCAACCGTCAGCCGGCATCGAGCGCCTCGGCGATCGTGTCGGCCAGGCGGTGGAAGGCCGGGTCGGCGAACAGGTCGGTGCGGCGCGGCCGGGGGAAGGGCACCTCGACGACGGCGGCGATGCGGCCGGGGCGGCTGTGCATCACGACGACCCGGTCGGCCAGGAACACCGCCTCGTCGATGCCGTGGGTCACCAGCAGGGCGGTGGACCGCGCCTCGGTCCAGATCCGCTGCAGCTCCACGTTCATCTGGCGGCGCAGGATTTGGTCCAGCGCCCCGAACGGCTCGTCCAGGAAGAGGACGCGCGGCTGCGTCACCAGGGCGCGGGCGATGGCGACGCGCTGGCGCATGCCGCCCGACAGCTCTCCCGGCAGGGCGTTCTCGAACCCCGCCAATCCGACCAGGCGGATCAGCCCGGCCACCGCCGCGCGGTGGGCGCTGGGCCGGCGCCCCAGCACCTCCAGGGGCAGGGCGACGTTGCGTGCCACGGTGCGCCAGGGCAGCAGGGCGGCGTCCTGGAAGGCCACCCCGGTGGCGCCGGCCGCGGTGGCCTCGGCCGGCGGCCGGCCGTCGACCACCACCGTCCCGGCGTCGTGGGCCTCCAGCCCCAGGGCGATGCGCAGGATGGTCGACTTGCCGCACCCCGACGGGCCGATCAGCGCCGTGAAGGAGCCGGGCGGGCAGTGCAGCGACACCTCCTTCAGCGCCTCCACCGTCGTGCCGCGCCCGGCGAAGGTTTTGGAGACGCCCGTCAGGGCAATGCCCTGGGGCGTCGCCATCACAGCTCCTCGAGCAGCGTGGTGTCGAACATGGCGCGGTCGCCCTTGATGCCGACCCGGCCCAGCGCCTCGATGGTCTTGGCGATGGCGTCCTCGGTCATCGCGAAGATGCCGTGGGGCGTCTCGATCAGCGGTTTCTGGGCGGTGTTGAAGTAGATCTCGTTCTCCACGCTGCGCCCGGTCCCCTTGAACCAGGTGTCGGCCCAGGCGGGCGGATGGGCGGCGGGGTCCGTCAGGGCCTCCTCCCAGCCCCGGCGGCTGGCCCTCAGCCAGGCCACCAGCTCCGTGCGCTTGGCGGCCAGCGTCGCCTCGGTGACCACGACGGTGTCGTTGAAGATGGTGACGCCATGGTCGTAAAGCAGGAACGAGACGGGCTCCGCCCCCTGCTGCCGGATCGTGTAGGGGACGTTGGTGGTGAAGTCGAGGGAGGCGTCGATCTCCCCCTTCAGCAGCGGCGTGGGGTCGTAGGCGTAGGGGACGATGGTGACGGCGCTGCGGTCGATGCCGTTCAGCGCCAGCATCGCCTCCACCGAGATGAGGTTGACCGGCGGCACGGCCAGGGTCTTGCCCACCAGGTCCTTGGGCTCGTGGACCGGGTTGGTGGCCAGCGAGACGATGCCGATGGGGTTCTTCTGGTACTGGGCGCCGATGATCTTGAAGGTGGCGCCCTGCTCGGCGATCGCCTTGATGGTGGTGTCCGGGGTGGTCAGCGCCAGGTCGGCCTTGCCGGCGATGATCGCGCCTTCCGGGATCACGTCGGGGCCGCCCGGCAGATACGTCAGGTCGAGCCCCTCGGCGGCGTACCAGCCCTTGTCCATGGCCAGGAAATAGCCGGAGAACTCGGCGTCGTTGATCCAGGCCGCCTGCATGGCGAGCGGCGTGGCGGCGCCGGCGCGCCGCGGCAGCAGGGGCAGGGCGAGGCCGGCGGCCATCGCGCCCAGCACGTGACGGCGGGACGGGGTGATGTTCATGGCGGGCTCCATCGCGGAGGGGGACGGGGAGGCGGCCGGCGTCGGGGCGCGCTCGGCGATCAGCGGAGGCCCTGCAGGCGGCGCAGCTCCTGCAGCGGCGGCGTGGCGGCGATCTGGTCGGGGTCCACCAGCTCCCACTTCACGCCGCGCGGACGCTTGGCGCGCCGGTCGACGACGTGGAGCCGGCCGGGGGTGGCGATGGTGTCCACCAGGATGTCGGTGGCGCTGGGATGGAGCTTGTCCTCGACCACCTGGCAGTCGTGCACCACGGCGACCACCGGCGTGTTCTCGTCGGCCAGGCCGGTGTCGGTGAACATGCCCCATTCCAGGTCGAAGAAGCCGTGCCCCTTGCCGAAGCGAACGCCGTCCATAGACACGGCGGACGCCCCGGTGACCATCAGGTCGAACCGGCCGCGCGCGGCGATCTCGGCCAGCGTGATCGGCCGGGCGAAATGCTCCATCCCGTCGAGCCAGGCGGCGTAGAGCGCCGCACCCTCGGGCACCATGCCCGGCTCCATCAGCAGGAAGCCGCGGTAGATGCCGTAGGTCGACATGACGAAGGGCCGGCCCTCCTCGATCATGCGGCGGCGCAGGTCGACCAGGCAGTTGTCGGGTGTGATGAAGGCGAAGCGGCTGGCACGATAGACATCCAGCCCCGCCACCCGGTCGGTCGCCCGCTCCGAGCCGGTGAAGTCGGGGATGACCTCGGCGAAGTTCATG
The DNA here is from genome assembly GCF_059703765.1 of Azospirillum sp. NS33. NCBI lineage: Bacteria > Pseudomonadati > Pseudomonadota > Alphaproteobacteria > Rhodospirillales > Azospirillaceae > Azospirillum > Azospirillum sp. NS33. Next base: position 136,286 of record NZ_BAAKJB010000008.1, read on the forward strand.
TGGAACCGGGTGTCCGGTCTGGCCACCTCGCCGAGCTTCGACCATATTCGCTGCCGGATGATGCGCGATGTCGACACGGGAAGCCGCCTCCGCTGGTGATGTGGGTCAGGGTGTTTCAGCGTTTCAAGATTATGAAACAGGGATTTCACGAATGCAAACCGTTTCTCGGCGGCGCGCCATGGGGGCGGCATGGCCGCACGCCTGATGCTGCGCATCCAGGAGCGCATGGCGCGCCTGACCGGCAGCGAACAGAAGCTGGGCCGGGTCATCCTGGAGAATCCGGGGATCGTCGAGACCCACACGGCGACCGACCTGGCGAAGCTGGCCGGCGTGTCCAAGGCGACGGCGGCGCGCTTCTTCCGCACCCTCGGCTACGCCGATTTCGACGAGGTCAAGCTGCAGGCCGGGGAGGAGCGCAAGCGCACCCAACCCTACAGCTACTCGGCCGCGGCCTCCGACCGGGTGGTGCTCGGGCGCACCATCGGCGACCACCTGGACCTGGAGATCCTCAACCTGACGCGCACCTTCGAGGAGATGCGCTCCGACCGCCTGACCGACGCCGCCAAGCTGGTGGTCGAGGCGCCGCGGGTGTTCGTCCTGGGCTTCGGCATGGAGGAGGGGCTGGCCCGTTACGCCCGGGTGCTGTTCGCCCGGCTGCGCCACAACGTGCTGCAGATCGGCGGCGCCGGCGGCGCCTGGGCGGAGGATCTGGCGATGACCGGACCGCGCGACGCCCTGGTGGTGTTGACCCTCGACCCGCGGCCGCGGGTGCTGCGCTCCATCGTCGGCTACGCCCGCACCACCCGGATGCGGGTCATCACCCTGACCGACCAGGAGTATGTGGCGCGCGCCCAGCGCTTCTCGGACATCGTCCTGCCCTGCCACGTCGCCAGCTACGGCCGGGTGTCGTCCCACACCACCATGGCCAGCGTGCTGCGCCTGCTGGCCATCGCCTATGTCGGCCTGGCCGGCGACCCGGCGATCCAGCGCTTCGGCATCGTCGACGAGATCAACGAGGAACTGGACGTGATGGAGTAGGGGACGCGGCCGGGACCAGGCCGACCTGCCACGCGGCGTCGGCGATGCGACGCCCGGAGAGCGCCGTGAAGCGGGGACGGTCGCCGCAAGCGCGACCGCTGGGGCCGCATCATGGGGGGTGATCCGAGCGGGTGATCCGACGGCGGGCCGGAGGGCTGGCGGGGCGTGGCAGGCAGCAAATCGCCCTCCCCACGGGTGGGGGAGGGCGGGTCTGAGTTCAGGGAGGAAGGGGGCGGCGGTGGCGTCAGGCCACCGCGCGTTCCGGCTGCTCCGCCCAGCCGCGCAGCGAGCCGGCGGGGCTGTCCCAGCACCAGGCGCCGCGGTCGGCGAAGAGGGCGTGCAGAAGCCTGTTGTTCAGCGCGTGGCTGGAGCGGCAGCCGTGGAAATGGCCCAGCAGCGGCGCCCCGGCCAGGGAAAGGTCGCCCACCGCGTCGAGGATCTTGTGGCGCACGAACTCGTCCTCGAAGCGCAGGCCGTCCTCGTTGAGGACGCGGTCGCGGTCGATGACGATGGCGTTCTCCAGCGAGCCGCCCAGCGCCAGGCCGGCGCGGCGCATGGCGTCGACCTCGTGCAGGAAGCCGAAGGTGCGGGCCCGCGCGATGTCCTGGCCGAAGGCGCCGGGCACCATGTCGAAGCTGGCGCTCTGGCGGGCCACCACCGCGTTGTCGAAGTCGATCTCGAAGCTGTAGCGCGTGCCCTCGCCGGGCAGCAGGCTGACGGCCTTGACTCCGTCGGTCACGTGAACCGGCTTCAGCACGCGGATGGCGCGGCGGGGGGCGTCCTGCTCTAGGCGCCCGGCGCGCTCGATCATCGCCACGAAGGGGGCGGCGCTGCCGTCCATGATGGGCACCTCGCCGGCGTCCAGGCGCACCACCGCGTTGTCGATGCCGCAGCCGGCCAGGGCCGCCATCAGATGCTCGATGGTTCCGACGGTGGTGCGTTCGGCGTTGGCGATCACCGTGCACAGGCGGCTGTCGGCGACGGCATCCCATTCCGCCCGGATCTCGGCGGCGGCGCCGCGCTTGTCGGTGCGCACGAAGACGATGCCGCTGTCGGCCTCGGCCGGGGCGATGCTCAGGGACACGGTCGAACCGGAATGAAGGCCGACGCCGCTGGTGTGAATGGCGCTCCGCAGCGTGTTCTGGAACAGTCCGTTCGACGTGGCGCGGATATGGGTCACGACTCTTTCCCTGCTTATTCTTTGGTCCGACGGTCGGCCGCGCGGCGGCCTCCAGTCTTGGCTTGGAGCGGATGTTGCCCAGCCACGGTTATGAGGTAACACCGGCCTTTGGCGAGAACAAATCACTCTTTATTACGAAATGTTGCAACGCGAGCGGCGGTGTCCGGTTCCCGCGAATACTGTTGGCCTCCCAAACGAAAAGAGCCTCCGGACCTGCCCTTGCGGGGGTCCGGAGGCCGAGGGTTCTGGGAAGGTTGTGATCCCGCGGGCTCCGGTTGGGCCGGTGCCCGCGGGGTCCTTTGGAGGAAGGACCTCGGAAGGCGGGCCGCCCGGAGGCGGCCGGCCGATCAGTTGGCCTGGCGGCGCAGGAAGGCCGGGATGTCCAGCACGTCCTCGTCGTGGTGCGCCATCTTCGACGACGCCGGCGCGGCCTCGTGGCCGGTCCGGGCCGCGGGCGCCGGGTGGCCGCCCGTCTGGGCCGGGGCGTGGGACGCCGGGGTGTGGGCGGCCGGGGCGTGGGCGGCCGGGTGGGCCTCGGCCGCCGCCTCGTCGCGGCGGCGGCCGAGGCCGGTCACCAGACCGAAGAGCGAGGTGCGCTTGCGCGGTGCCTCATGGGCGTCGGGCGCCGTCGGCTGGGCCGGGGCGGGCCCGGCGGTCAGCGTCGGGCGGGGGCCGGGGTCGGCCGGCTTCGGCGCGAAGAACTGGCCGTCCCGGCGCTCCGCGGCGACCGGGCCGGCGGCCGGACGCGGAGCGGCGGGAGCCTGCGCCGGGGCGGCCTGGGCGGCCGGCTGGGCCGGCTGCGGGGCCGTCTCGGCGTAGCCGACGGACTGGGTCTCGGCCTGCGGCACCGGGGCTTCCAGGGCGAAGGCGGTTGCGGCGGTGGCGATGGGCTGCGCCTTCAGCGCCTGGGCGGCCGCCCCGTATCCGGCGTTGCCGGTGGCGCCGTATCCGGCGTTGCCGGTGGCGCCATATCCGGCGTTGCCGGTGGCGACCGCCGGGGCGGCGGGGGCGGCCGGGGCGGTCAGCGGGGCGGCCGCCGGGGCGGCGGCGGCGAGGCCGGGCAGGGAGCCCTGCTTGGCGACGCCCGGGGCACCGAGCGGGCCGGCGGCGGGTGCGGCCGGCCGGGTGCGGTCGGACACCACGGACAGGCTGACCGGCTGGGCCGGGCGCGGGCTGGCCATGGCGGCCGCGTCGATGCCGGTGGCGACCACCGACACCCGCATGGTGCCCTCCAGCGTGCTGTCGAAGGTCGAGCCGAAGATGATGTTGGCGTCGGGGTCGACCTCGTCGCGGATGCGGTTGGCCGCCTCGTCCACCTCGAACAGGGTCATGTCGTAGCCGCCGGTGATGTTGATGAGGACGCCGCGCGCCCCCTTCATCGACACGTCGTCCAGCAGCGGGTTGGAGATGGCGGCCTCGGCGGCCTCGATGGCGCGGCGCTCGCCGCCCGCCTCGCCGGTGCCCATCATCGCCTTGCCCATCTCGGTCATCACCGAGCGGATGTCGGCGAAGTCGAGGTTGATGAGGCCGGGCATCACCATCAGGTCGGTGACGCCGCGCACGCCCGAATGCAGCACGTCGTCGGCCATCTTGAAGGCGTCGGCGAACGTCGTCTTCTCGTTGGCGATGCGGAACAGGTTCTGGTTGGGGATGATGATCAGGGTGTCGACGTACTGCTGCAGCTCCGAGATGCCCTGCTCGGCCAGCCGCATGCGGTGGGCGCCCTCGAAGTGGAAGGGCTTGGTGACCACGCCGACGGTCAGCAGCCCGCGTTCGCGCGCGCAGCGTGCGATCACCGGAGCGGCGCCGGTGCCCGTGCCACCGCCCATGCCGGCGGTGATGAACACCATGTTGGCGCCTTCGAGGTGATGGGCGATCTCCTCGATCTGCTCCTCGGCGGCGGCCCGGCCGACGTCGGGCTTGGAGCCGGCACCCAGGCCACGGGTCACCGTGTTGCCGAGCTGGATGCGCTTCTCCGCCAGGCTGCCCTTGAGCGCCTGGGCGTCGGTGTTGCCGACCACGAAGTCGACCCCTTCGAGGTTCGACTTGATCATGTTGCTGACGGCATTGCCGCCGGCGCCGCCGACGCCGAAGACGGTGATGCGGGGCTTCAGTTCGGGTTCGATCTGGGGAATGCTGACGTTGATCATGTGAGCCTCTCCACAACCTTCCAATGTTTTTGATCGCTTCAGACGTTCAGACGCCGGTTGGGTCCGGCGGTTTGCGATGGACGTGTTCCGGTGCGTTGCCCCGCCGCTCCATCCTCCCGCCCGGGGGCGGAAGGCGGCGGGGTGCGTGGAAGACGCTGGCGGCGGCGGGTTCACCCATCACAGGTTCTCCCGCAGCCAGAGGCCGACGCGGCCCCACAGTCCCGACCCGTGGACGGTCTCGTGACCGGCCACCGGCAGTTCGGCGGGGTGACGCACGGCGTGAAGCAACAGCCCGGCGGCCGTGGAGAACGCCGGACCACCGGCGGAATCGGCCAGGCCCGCGATGCGGGTCGGCCGGCCCAGCCGGACCTGCTTGTCGAGGATGAGCTGGGCCAGCTCGCGCGTGCCGGGGAGCTGGCTGGCCCCGCCGGTGAGCACGACCCGCCGCCCCGCCAGCTTGGCGAAGCCGGACTGTTCGAGGCGGGAGCGGACCAGCTCGAAGATCTCCTCCAGGCGCGGCTGGACGATGCGCACCAGCAGCGAGCGGGGCACGTGGCTGGTGTTGCCGCGCTCCTCCTCGCCGACCTGGGGGACCTCGATCATCTCGCGCTCGTCGGCGGCGCTCGCCATGGCGCTGCCGTAGAGCGTCTTCATGCGCTCGGCGTGGACCACCGGGGTGGTCAGGCCGCGCGCGATGTCGTTGGTGACGTGGCCGCCGCCGACCGGGATGCAGTCGGTCCACACCATGTTGCCCTCGAAGAAGACCGAGATGGTGGTGGTGCCGCCGCCCATGTCGATGCAGGCCACCCCCAGCTCCGTCTCGTCCTCGACCAGGCAGGCGAGGCCCGAGGCGTAGGGGCTGACCACCTGCGCCTCGATGTCGAGGTGGCAGCGGGCGACGCAGGTGTGCAGGTTGCGCACCGCCCCGGCCGAGGCGGTGATCACATGGACCTGGACGCCCAGGCGGTCGCCGTACATTCCCTTGGGATCGCGGATGCCGCGGTTGCCGTCGAGCATGAAGCCGACGGGGATGGCGTGGATCAGCGTCTGGTCGGCGCCGATCTGCAGCGCCCGGGCGTGGGCCATGGCGCGGCGCAGGTCGCTGGCCGTGACCTCCTGGCCCGGCACCGTCACCTCGGCGTTGAAGGCGTGGGAGGTGGGGTAGCCGCCGGACACGTTGACCACGACGTCGCGGATGGTCTCCCCGGCCATCTGCTCGGCCGCGTGCACGGCGGCGCCGATGGACGTCTCCGCCGCCTCCATGTCGATGATGGCACCGGCCCGCACGCCGGCGGCGAGCTGGTGGCCCATGCCGACCACCTTCACCGCCCCGGCGTCCTCGATCCGCGCGATGAAGCAGCAGACCTTGGTCGAGCCGACGTCCAGCGCCGCGACGATGCCGCCGCGGGTCGGACGCTTCGGCTTCTTGCCTCCGTTGAAGCCCATCCTCACGTCCCCCTGGCCTCGCTGCCGCTCATGTCTTGTTCCCCGTCTTGCGCTTCCGGGTGTCCTCCGGCACGGCGGCCGTCGGCGTCTGCAGGACCATGCGATCCGGCATCCGCAGGTCGATGGCGACGATGTCGCGGGCCAGCAGCCGGTGCGAGGCGTCGAGCGCCGCCAGCTGGTGCAGCGCCTCCTCCATCTCCTCCTCCGGCAGCTTGACCAGCACCCCGTTGTTGAGCTTGAGGTCCCAGCGGCGGTCGCCGACCCAGGTCGCGGCGGCAACCCGGCGGTGCAGGGCGGGCACCGCCTCCAGCGCCGCCAGCAGCCCGGGCACCCGGGCCGGCGCGTCGGCGCCCACCACGTGGGGCAGGGTCTCGATCCGGGTGTTGCCGCGGCTGGCCATCTCGGTGGCGTCGGCCAGCGGCCGGCCGTCGCGGTCGATCACCGTGAACCGGCGCTCGTGCTGCCAGATCGCCATGGGATGGCGCTCGGCCAGGCGCACGAACAGGATGTCGGGCAGGCGCCGCTCGACGCTGGCGGCGGCGACCCAGGGCAGGGCCTCCAGCCGCTCCTTGGCGGCCTCCAGGTCGACCGCCAGGATGGCGTCGCCGCGCTGCACCCCGAGCGCCGCCAGCAGGGCCTCGCGCTCGGTCTCCTCGCGGCCCTCGACCAGGATGTCGGCCACCGCGAAGCCGGCGCCGGCGGTCAGCGCGACCGCGCCGTTGCGCACCTCGTCACCCACGGCGGCCAGCGTGCCGGCCTGCCACATCCAGAAGGCGGCGGTGAACAGCCCGGCGACCGGCAGCATGGCCAGGCCGGTGCGAAGCGCCGGCCGTGTCCAGCGCGGCCAGGCGCGGCGGCGGTTGCCGCGCTGGGCGGCGTTGGCCATGGCGCGCGGCGGCGCCGGCGTGTCGCGGCGGGGGCGGGGCGGGGCGGTCAGGCGGGCTGGCATGCGGCGTCCTCCACCATCCAGCTCACCAGGGCGCGGTACGAGATGCCGAGATGCGCCGCCTGCTCGGGCACCAGGGACAGCGGCGTCATCCCCGGCTGGTTGTTGATCTCCAGGAAGTACAGGCCCTCGGTTCCCGGCTTGCGGTCGTCCCAGCGGAAGTCGCTGCGCGACACGCCGCGGCAGCCCAGCGTCTCGTGGGCCAGCAGGGCCACCCGCATGGCCTCCGCCGCCACCTCGCCGGGGACCGCGGCCGGGAGCACGTGGCGGGCGTGGCCGGCGGTGTACTTGGCGGTGTAGTCGAAGACCTCGGCGGTGAACTCGATCTCGGTGACGGTCAGCGCGCGGTCGCCCATCACCCCGACCGTCAGCTCGCGGCCGGGCACGAACTCCTCCACCAGGACGCGCTCGCCGTAGGCCCAGCCCTCGCCGACCGGGGCGTTCTGGCCCTCGCGCACGAGGGTGACGCCGACGGTCGAGCCCTCGTCGACCGGCTTGACGATGTAGGGCACCGGCATGGGGTGGCCGACGTCCGCCGCGACCGTGCCGCGGTGGACGATCACCCCCTTGGGCGACCGCACCCCGACGGTCGCCAGCAGGCGCTTGGTCATCGCCTTGTCCATGGCGATGGCCGAGGCCAGCACCCCCGAATGGGTGTAGGGGACGCCCAGGAACTCGCACACACCCTGGATCGTCCCATCCTCGCCGCCGCGGCCGTGCAGGGCGTTGAAGATCACGTCGGGTCGCGGGTCGAGCGCCGCGATGAGCCCGTCGAGATCACGCTGCACGTCGACGGCGGTGACGGTGTAGCCCTCCTCCTCCAGCGCCCTGGCGATGGCGGCGCCGGACACCAGCGAGACCTCCCGCTCGGCCGACCAGCCGCCCATCAGCACGGCGACGTGCTTGCGTGCGTGGCTCATTCCGCGGTCTCCCGGCCGGTGTGGGACGGCGCACCGGCGGCGCGGCGGGGCAGGTTCGGGCGGCGCGGCACCGCCCGGCGCGGGCGCTCCTCGTCCGCCGTGCCGACCGCCTGCTCCAGCAGGCGCTCGATGCGGTCGCCGGCCGACCCGTGCACCATGTACCCGTTGCTCATCAGTCCTCTCCCCCGGGAACGCCCAGCCGTTTGATCTCCCAGTCGAGCTCCACGCCGCAGGCCTCGCGGACGCGGCGGCGGACCTCCTCGCCCAGCGCCTCCAGGTCGGCCGCCGTGGCCGAGCCGAGGTTGAGCAGGAAGTTGCAGTGCAGCTCCGACACCTGGGCGTCGCCGATGCGAAGGCCGCGGCACCCGGCCTCGTCGATGTACTGCCAGGCCTTCTTGCCGCCGGGCGGGTTCTTGAAGGTCGAGCCGCCGGTCCGCGTGCGCACCGGCTGCGACTCGCCGCGGTCGGCGGCGATCTCGGCCATCCGCCGCTGGATTTCGATGGGCTCGTCCTCGACCCCCTGCAGCGTGGCGCCGACGAAGATCAGGTCGTCGGCCACGGCGGTGCCGCGGTAGCGGAAGCCCATGGCCTCGGCCGAGAAGCTGTGCACGGCGCCACGGCGGTCGAGCGCCCGGGCGGCCAGCAGCACGTCCTTGATCTCCGCCCCGTAGGCGCCGGCGTTCATGCGCACCGCCCCGCCGATGGTGCCGGGAATGCCCGACAGGAACTCCATCCCGGCCAGCCCGCTGTCCCGGGCCACCGCGGCGACGTTGACGTCCAGCGCCGCGGCGCCGGCGGCGATCACCGTGCCCGACACGTCGATCCCGGCGAAGCCGCGTCCCAGGCGGATGGTGACGCCGGGAATGCCGCCGTCGCGGATCAGCAGGTTGGAGGCGACGCCCAGCACCGTCACCGGGACCTCGTCCGGCAGGGCGGCGAGGAACCCGGCGAGATCGTCGGCGTCGGCCGGGCGGAACATCACCTCGGCCGGGCCGCCGACGCGGAACCAGGTCACGCCGGCCAGGGCGACGTCGGCGCTGAGGCGGCCGCGGCAGGCGGGCATGCGGTCGATGAGATGGGTGTCGGCCATGGCTGCTCTCCCCCCCGCGCCTAGGCGCGGCCCCCCGTCGTGGCCGCGGCGTCGAGCTGGGCCGGCAGGGCGTTGGCCCATTGGGTGATGGTGCCGGCACCCAGGCAGACCACCAGGTCGCCGCGCCGGGCGATGCCGGCCACCGTGGCGGCCAGCGCCTCGGGCGCGTCCAGCGCGACCACGTGGCGGTGGCCGTGGGTGCGCAGCCCCTCCACCAGGGAGTCGCGGTCGGCCCCGGCGATCGGCGCCTCGCCGGCGGAGTAGACGTCGGCGACGATGACGGCGTCGGCGTCGTTGAAGCAGGTGCAGAACTCCTCGAACAGGCTGTTCAGGCGGCTGTAGCGGTGGGGCTGCACGACCGCGATGGTGCGGCCGGTGCCGGCGGTGCGCGCCGCCTTCAGCACCGCGGCGATCTCCACGGGGTGGTGGCCGTAGTCGTCGATCACCACCACGCCGTTGGACTCGCCGGTCTTGGTGAAGCGCCGCTTGACGCCGGTGAACTTGGCGAGCGCGCCGTGGATGACCTCGCCCGCCAGGCCCATCTCGTGGCCCACGGCGATGGCGGCCAGCGCGTTCTGCACGTTGTGCTGGCCGAACATGGGGAGCGCGATGCGGGCCAGCGTCTGGGTCTCGCCGCTGTGACGGTCGGACAGGATGGCGTCGAACACCGCGCCGGTGACCCCGAGGTCGACGTTGACGGCCCGCACGTCGGCCTGGGGCGAGAAGCCGTAGGTCACGATGCGCCGGTCCGACACCCGCGGGATCATCGCCTGCACCTCGGGATGGTCGACGCACAGGGCGGCGAAGCCGTAGAACGGGATGTTCTGGACGAAGGTGTCGAAGGCGTCGCGCTCGCGCTCGAAGGTGCCGTAGAAGTCGAGATGCTCCGGGTCCATGTTGGTGACCACGGTGATGCAGGCCGGCAGCTTGGTGAAGGTGCCGTCGCTCTCGTCCGCCTCGACCACCATCCAGTCGCCCTCGCCGAGGCGGGTGTTGGTGCCGTAGGCGTTGATGATGCCGCCGTTGATCACCGTCGGGTCGAGGCCGGCGTGCTCCAGCAGCGTGCCGATCATCGAGGTGGTGGTGGTCTTGCCGTGGGTGCCGCCGACGGCGATGGCCCATTTCAGGCGCATCAGCTCGCCCAGCATCTCGGCGCGCCGGACCACCGGGATCAGGGCGCCGCGCGCCGCCACCACCTCGGGGTTGTCGCGCTTGACCGCGGACGAGATCACCACCACGGCGGCGCTGCCCAGGTTCTCGGCGCGGTGGCCAATGGCCACCGGGATGCCCAGGCCCAGCAGGCGCTTGACGTTGGCGCTTTCGGCGATGTCGGAGCCCTGCACGGCATAGCCCAGGTTCTTCAGCACCTCGGCGATCCCGGACATGCCGATGCCGCCGATGCCGACGAAGTGGATGGTGCCGATGGTCAGGGGGAGGGCGCGCATTCTAGAGGGTCCCCCGGCGCAGCATGAGGTTCAGCGAGGCGTCCACGGAGTCGTCGGACAGGGCGCAGGGAAGCGGCGGCACCCCGGCGGTGACGTGCAGGCGGTCGCGCAGGAACCCGCCGTCGGCCGCCGCCCGCGGCAGCAGCGGGCAGTCCGGCCGCCGGCGCCATCCCCCCTCGGTGCGTGTCTGCTCGGGTCCCCAGTCGTGCAGGGGGCGGGCGCTGCGGCGGGTGATGTGGCGCATGACCTGCTTCATGGCACGGGCTCCGTGGTCGGGGTGGATGGGGCGGCCGTGCCGACGCCGGAGGCCAGGGACAGCACGGCGTCGGCGAGACGCTCGGCGGCGTCGTCGCGGCCCCAGGCGTGGGCGGCGGCGGCAGCGGCGGCCAGCCCGGCGGGGTCGCCCAGCAGCGTCGCGAGGCGGTCGGCGACGGCCGGCGCGGTGAACCCGGTCTGGGGCAGGTGCCAGGCCGCCCCGGCCGCGGCGACCTGGCCGGCGTTGGCGCTCTGGTGGTCGTCGGTGGCGTGGGGGTAGGGCACCAGCAGGGCGGGCCGGCCGACGCAGGTCAGCTCGGCGATGGTCGAGGCGCCGGCCCGGGTGACCGCGAGATGGGCGGCGGCGAGGCGCTCCGGCACGTCGCGGAAGAAGCTCTCGAGCTCCACGGCGCCCAGCCCGAGGCCGGCGGTGGCGGCGCGCACCGTCTCCAGATCCTCCGGCCGGCACTGCTGGGCCAGGTGGATGCGCGCGCGCAGCCCCTCCGGCAGCAGGGCGAGGGCGGCCGGCAGCACCTCGCTGAAGACCCGGGCCCCCTGGCTGCCGCCCATCACCAGGACGCGCAGAGGCCCGCCGGCGTCCGGGGCGGCGTAGGGAACAGCCCGCTTGGCGGCGACGGCCGGGCGCACCGGGTTGCCGGTGTGGATCAGCTTGGCCTGGTCGCGCTCGCGCAGGCCGGCGATCGCGGGGAAGGCGCCGGCGAGGCGCCGCGCCCCGGCGGCCAGCATGCGGTTGGCGCGCCCCAGCACGGCGTTCTGCTCGTGCAGCAGGGTGGGCACCCGGGCGTTGGCCGCCGCGTACACCGTGGGCACCGACGGATAGCCGCCGAAGCCGACCACCGCGACCGGCTCCAGATGGCGCATCAGGGCGCTGGCGCCGAGCAGGCCCAGCCCCATCCACCAGCCGGCCTTGGCCTTGCCGATCAGGCCGCGGCCGGGGGCGGCGGCGTGGATGCGGTGCACGGCCACCTCCGGCAGGGTGTCGAAGGCCTGGCCCCGCTTGTCGGTCACCAGGGTCACCGGAAGGCCGCGCGCCAACAGGGCGCGCGCCAGCGCCTCGGCCGGGAACATGTGCCCGCCGGTGCCGCCGGCCGCCAGGAGGATGGGACGGTCGTGGGCCATCGCCGTCACTCCCCCGGTCCGAAGCGCTTGCGGGTCAACGCCAGCACCATGCCCATGCCGAGCCCCAGGGCCAGCAGCGACGAGCCGCCGTAGCTGATGAACGGCAGGGTCATGCCCTTGGTCGGCATCAGGTGCAGGGACGACGCCATGTTGATCATCGCCTGCAGGCCGAACTGCACCAGCAGGCCGGCCGTCGCCAGCAGGATGAAGTAGTTGTTTTCGTTGAACACCCGGGCGAAGCCGCGCATCACCACGAAGGCGAAGAGCACGACCAGGAACAGGCAGAAGATCAGGCCCATCTCCTCGCCGGCGACGGCGAAGATGAAATCGGCGTGGCTGTCGGGCAGCGAGAACTTCACCGTGCCCTGGCCCGGTCCGGTGCCCAGCAGGCCACCGTTGGCGAAGGCCTCCAGCGAACGGGTGACCTGGTAGGTGTCGCCGGAGTGGGGGTCGAGGAAGCGGTCGATGCGGCTGGTGACGTGGGGGAAGGTGAAGTACGCGGCGATCAGCCCGACGATGCCGAGCACCGCCAGCGCCACCACCAGCATGATGTTGAGCCCGGCCAGGAAGAACTGGGTGAACCACACCGCCGACACCACGAAGGCCATGCCGAGGTCGGGCTGCATCAGCAGCAGGCCGATGGTCAGGCCGTACAGCGCCATGGAGACCAGGGCCCCGGGGAAGCCCGGCGCGGTCCGCGACAGCGAGAACAGCCAGCCCGCCACCACCGCGAAGGCCGGCTTGACGAACTCCGACGGCTGGATCGACAGGCCCGGCACGTGGATCCAGCGCCGCGCCCCCTTGATCTCGACGCCCACCACCAGGGTCGCCGCCACCAGCAGCAGCGCACCCAGGAACACCAGCAGTGCCAGCCGGCGCACGCCGCGCGGCGACAGCAGCGAGATGCCGGTCATCAGCAGCACCGCCGGCAGCAGCATCACCAGGTGCCGCTCGACGAAGTAGAAGGTGTCGTCGATGCCGATGCGCTCGGCCACCGGCGGGCTGGCGGCGGTGATCAGCACCGTGCCCAGCGCCATCAGGATGGCCAGCGCGGTGAGCTGCCAGCGGTCGACGGTCCACCACCAGCGGCCGAAGATGGACTGGTCGGTGCGGTCGAACGTCATCATGCCGCACCCCCGGGAAGATCCTGGACCAGCCGGGCGAAGGCGTCGCCTCGGGCTTCGAAGTTGGCGAACTGGTCCCACGAGGCGCAGGCCGGCGACAGCAGGACCGTGGCGCCCGGCCGCCGCTCGGCCAGCGCCAGCCGGGCCGCTTCGGGAACCGCCGCCTCGAGGGTGCCGCAGCGGGTATAGGGCACGCCCCGGGCGTCGAGCCATGCGGCGAAGTGACTCTCCGCCTCGCCGATCAGGAAGGCGTGGCGCACCGCGCCGAGATGGGTGTCCAGCCCGGCCAGCCCGGTGTCCTTGGCCCGCCCGCCGACGATCCAGTAGATCGCCTCGTAGGTGGTCAGCGCCTTCTCCGCGGCGTCGGCGTTGGTGGCCTTGCTGTCGTTGACGAAGCGCACGCCGTCGATGGCGCGCACCAGCTGCTGGCGGTGGGCCAGCCCGGGGAAGGTCTTCATGGCGGCGATGATGGCCGGGGCAGGGATGCCGGTGGCGCGGCAGGCGGCGTAGGCGGCCGCCGCGTTCTGCCAGTTGTGGCGTCCCGGCAGGGCGCGCATGGCGGCGAGGTCGGCGACCCGCTCGTGGCGGCCCTCGGTGTCGTCGTAGAGCCAGCCGTCGAGGACATAGACGCCGCCGGGCTCGCGCCCACGCACCGACACCGGCCGGATGAACTGGTCGCCCTTGGCCTTGAGCTCTTCGAAGATGCCGCGCCCGTGGGCGTCGTCGACGCCGATCACCGCGGTGCGCGGGCGGGTCTGCCGGTGGAAGATCTGGCGCTTGGCGGCGACGTAGCCGGCCATGCCGCCGTGGCGGTCGAGGTGGTCGGGGGTCACGTTCAGCAGCACGCCGACGTCCCAGGTGATCGAGACCGTCAGCTCCAGCTGGTAGGAGGACATCTCCAGCACGTAGCTGCCCGTCGCGCCCATGGCGGGCAGGGTGAGCACCGGCGTGCCGAGGTTGCCGCCCACCGCGGCCTTGCGCCCGGCCGCCTGGAAGATGTGGCCGATCAGCGCGGTGGTGGTCGATTTGCCGTTGGTGCCGGTGATGCCGATGTAGGCGGCGTCGCGCTCGGCCCGGGCCAGCAGCTCGATGTCGCAGACCAGCTCGATGCCGGCGGCGCGGGCCCGCTCGGCCACGGGGTGCGGCCTGGGATGGGTGTGGGGGATGCCGGGGGACCAGACGATGGTCATCAACTCGCCCAGGTCGGCGGTGGTGAGATCGACCAGCGGGACGCCCGCGGCGGCGGCCTTTTCGCGGCTCGCCGCGGTGTCATCCCACGCCCACACCTCGGCACCGCTCGCCACCAGGGCGCGGGCGGTGGCGAGGCCGGAGGCGCCGAGCCCCATCACGCCCACGGGCAGACCGTTCATGTAGAAGAGGTCGATCATTCCCGCCTCACCGCAGCTTGAGCGTGGACAGGCCGATCAGCGCCAGGATGGTGGCGATGATCCAGAACCGGATGACGACGGTGGGCTCGGCCCAGCCCTTCTTCTCGAAGTGGTGGTGCAGCGGCGCCATGCGGAACACCCGCTTGCCGGTCATCTTGAAGGAGGCGACCTGGACGATGACCGACACCGTCTCCAACACGAACAGGCCGCCGATGATCGCCAGGACGATCTCGTGCTTGGTCACCACCGCGATGGTGCCCAGCGCGCCGCCCAGCGACAGCGAGCCGGTGTCGCCCATGAAGACCATGGCCGGCGGCGCGTTGAACCACAGGAAGCCCAGGCCGGCGCCGATCAGCGCGCCGCAGAACACCGTGAGCTCGCCGGCGCCCGGCACGTGATGGATCTGCAGGTAGTTGGCGAAGATGGCGTTGCCGGTGAGGTAGGCGATCAGGCCGAAGCAGGCGGCGGCGATCATGGTCGGCACGATGGCCAGCCCGTCCAGCCCGTCGGTGAGGTTGACGGCGTTGGAGGCGCCGACGATGACGAAGGCGCCGACGCCCAGGAAGAACCAGCCGAGGTTCAGGACGAAGTCCTTGACGAAGGGCACCGCCAGGCCGCCGGCGAGCCCGGTGTCGGCGACGACCATGCAGGCCAGCGTCGCCACCAGGGCGATGGCGATCTCCGCGCCGAGGCGGGTGCGCCCGGACAGCCCCTTGGTGTTGCGCTTGGTCAGCTTGACGTAGTCGTCGCCGAAGCCGATCGCCCCGTAGGCCACCGTCACCAGCAGGACGATCCAGGTGTAGGCGTTGGTCAGGTCCATCCACAAGATGGTGCTGACGCACATGGCGATCAGGATCATCAGGCCGCCCATGGTGGGCGTGCCCTTCTTCTTCAGGTGGGTCTCGGGCCCGTCGCTGCGGATCGGCTGGCCCTCGCCCTGCTTGCTCTTCAGCCAGGCGATCAGGCGGGGGAAGAAGACGAAGCTGATGACCAGCGCCGTCATCACCGCGCCGCCCGTCCGGAAGGTCAGGTAGCGGAACAGGTTGAACGGGCTGACGACGTCCGCCAGGGGGAAGAGCAGGTTGTAGAGCATGCCGGCCTCAACCCCGCTTGCCGTTGGCCGCGGCGGAGGGCGCGGCGGCGAGGTCGGGGTCGGCGGCGGGGGTCTCCAGGGCGCCCAGCGCGGTGACCACGGCGCCCATCCGGCTGCCGGCCGAGCCCTTGACCAGCACCACGTCGCCGCCGCGCACGGCGTCGGCGACCATGGGCGCCAGGGCGGCGCTGTCCTCGCTCCAGGAGCCGCGCTGGGCGGCCGGCAGGCGGTCCCACAGGGCCTTCATGTGCGGGCCGCAGCAGAACACCGTGTCGACGTGGGCCGCCGCGAGGGCGGGCGCCAGCCCGGCGTGCAGCGCATCGGCGCGGGTGCCGAGTTCGCGCATGTCGCCCAGCACGGCGATGCGCCGGCCGCCCGCTCCGGGGTCGAGCTTGCCCAGCACCTCGAACGCCGCGGTCATGGCCGCGGGGCTGGCGTTGTAGCTCTCGTCCACCAGGGTGAAGGCGCCACGCCCGGCGTGGATGCGGGTGCGGGTGCCGCGGCCCTTCACCGGGCGGAGCTGCGACAAGGCGCGCGCCGCCGCCGCCAGATCGCCGCCGGCGGCGCGCACCGCCAGCAGCACGGCGAGGCTGTTCATGACCCAGTGGCGCCCCGGCAGGGACAGGCAGTACTGCAGCCGCTCGCCCTTGATCAGCGCGGTGACCGTGCTGCAGGTGGCGTGCAGGGAGAAATCCAGCAGCCGCGCCTCGGCGCCGTCGTGGCTGCCGAAGCCCCAGATCCGCGACAGGCCGGCGGTGCGGGCGGCGGCCAGCAGGCGGGCGAAATGCGGGTTGTCGCGGTTGAGGATGGCGACGCCGTTGGGTGTCATCCCGTCGAAGATCTCCGCCTTGGCGTCCGCGATCGCCTCGACCGAGGCGAAGTGCTCCAGGTGCGCCGGCTCCACCGTGGTGATCACCGCGACGTCGGGGCGGACCATGCGCGACAGCGGCCCCAGCTCGCCGGCGTGGTTCATGCCCAGCTCGAAGACGCCGTAGGCGCTGGCGCCGGGCAGGCGGGCCAGCGACAGCGGCACGCCCCAGTGGTTGTTCAGCGAGCCCTCGGTGGCGAAGGTCTCGCCCTGGCCGCCCAGGCAGTGGCGCAGCGCCTCCTTCGTGCCGGTCTTGCCGACCGAGCCGGTGACCGCGACGACGCGCGCCCGGCTGTGCAGGCGGGCCATGCGGGCGAGGTCGCCCAGCCCGGCCATCGTGTCGTCGACCGCCAGCAGCGGCGCGTCGCCGGGGACGCCGGCGGGCACCCGCGACACCATCGCCGCGGCGGCGCCGGCGGCCAGGGCCTGGGCGACGAAGTCGTGGCCGTCGAACGTCGGCCCGGCGATGGCGACGAACAGGTCGCCGGGCGCCACCGTCCGGCTGTCGATGGACACCCCGGTCGCCACCCAGGGCAGCGTCGCCAGCCCGTTGGTGGCGGCCGCGGCGTCGCTTGCGGCCCAGAGGATCGGCTTCTCCGCAGGCACTGGCTCGCTCATGCTCCAACCTCCGCTACGGCGGCCCGGGCTTCGGCGGCGTCGTCGAACGGCCGTGCCTCGGTGCCGATGATCTGACCCTGTTCGTGCCCCTTGCCGGCCACCACCAGGACGTCGCCGGCGCCCAGGCCCCGCACCGCCGCGCGGATCGCCTGGCGGCGGTCGCCGATCTCCTCGGCCGAAGGGACGCCCGCCAGCACCTCCCGGCGGATCGCCGCGGCGTCCTCGGTGCGCGGGTTGTCGTCGGTGACGATGGCGCGGTCGGCCAGCCGGCCGGCCAGCTCCCCCATCACCGGCCGCTTGCCGCGGTCGCGGTCGCCGCCGCAGCCGAACACCACGACCAGCCGGCCTGCTGCGTGCGGGCGCAGGGCCCGCAGCACCGTCTCCAGGGCGTCCGGGGTGTGGGCGTAATCGACGAACACCGGGGCCCCGGCGGGGTGGGTCGCGACGTGCTGCAGGCGTCCCGGCACGCCCTCCAGCGTGGCCAGGGCCCGCACCGCGGCGACCGCGTCGCCGCCGGTGCCGAGGACGAGGCCGAGCGCGCACAGCGCGTTCCACGCCTGGAAGCGGCCGACCAGCGGCAGGTCGACGTCGACCTCCCGGCCCAGCACGGTCAGCGCCAGGCGCTGGCCGTGGGCCAGGGCGTCGACTCCGCGCACGGCCAGCTCCCGGCCGGCCACGCCATAGCCCAGGACGCGGTGGCCGCGCAGCGAACAGACCGCACGCAGGCTGTCGAACTCGGGACTGTCCGCGTTGAGCACGGCGGTGCCGCCGGGCGTCAGGACGCGGTCGAACAGCGCCGCCTTGGCGGTGAGGTAGGCCTCCATGGTGCCGTGGTAGTCGAGGTGGTCGCGGGTCAGGTTGGTGAACCCGGCGGCCTGCACCCGCACCCCGTCGAGGCGGAACTGGTCGAGGCCGTGGCTCGACGCCTCCATGGCCAGGCGGTCGACACCGGCCGCCGCCAGGGCGGCCAGCGCCCGGTGCAGGGCGACCGGGTCGGGGGTGGTCATGGCGCCGTAGCGGTCCAGCCCCGGCGCGGTGATGCCCAGGGTGCCGAGGCTGGCCGCCTTGTGGCCCAGGGCGGACCAGATCTGGCGGGCGAAGCTGACGGTGGAGGTCTTGCCGTTGGTCCCGGTCACCGCGGCCACCGCCGCCGGCTGGCCGGCGTGGAAGGCGGCGGCGGCGCGGGCGAAGGCCCGCCGCGGCTCGGCGTCGGTCACCAGCACGGCGCCCGATCCCTCGGGCAGCACCGTCCCCTCGGGCGCCAGCACGGCCACGGCGCCGCCGGCCAGGGCGTCGGCGACGAAGGCGCGGCCGTCGACCCGGGTGCCGGGCAGCGCCGCGAACAGGCAGCCGGGGGTGACCGCCCGGCTGTCGGCGGTCAGGTCGGTCACCTCGATGTCGCCCGGCCGGTCAGCGGCGGGCGGGAGTATCCGGGACAGACGCAACGCTGTTGTCCTTGGGCAGGGGAAGGGCGGTGGTGCCGTTGGCGTTGATGTGGACGGCCTGGACGATCCGCGGCGCGGTCTCGTCCAGGGGATGCAGGCCCAGCAGCGGGCCGATCTGGCGGATGATGCGGCCGGCCGTGGGGGCGGCGACCCAGCCCCCGGTGGCGTAGCCGTAGGTCTTGGCGGTGGGCTTGGGCTCGTCGACCATGACGTAGACGATGTAGCGCGGGTCGTTCATCGGGAAGGCGCCGAGGAACGAGGAGATGCGGGCGTTGCTGGCGTAGGACCGGCCCTTCTGCTTGTCCGCCGTGCCGGTCTTGCCGCCGACCACGTAGCCGGGGACGTTCGCCGACTTCGCCGTGCCCTGGGTGACCACCAGGCGCATCAGGCGGCGCACCGCCTCGGAGGTCGCCGGCGACACCACGCGTTCGCCGCCGACCTCGGCCCCCGGAGCCCGCTTCAGCAGCGTCGGCGGCGGCATGATCCCGTCGTTGATGATGCCGGCCACCGCGGCCACCGTGTGCATCGGGCTGACCGACAGGCCGTGGCCGAAGCTGATGGTCATGGCGTTGATCTCGCGCCACGGGTTCGGCACCAGCGGCCAGCCCAGCTCCGGCAGCTCCAGCGGCACTGGCCGGAAGAACCCGACCTTCTGCATGAACGCCTGCTGGGTCGTCACGCCCGCCGCCAGGGCCATGCGCACCGAGCCGATGTTCGAGGAGTGCTGCATGATCTCCGGCACCGTCAGCCAGCGGTGCTCGCCATGGAAGTCGCTGATGGTGAAGCGGCCGACCTGGATGCCGTGGGTCGCGTCGAAGCTGTCGGTCAGGCGCACCCGGCCGCTGTCGAGCGCCATCGCCGAATTGAGGATCTTGAAGGTGGAGCCCATCTCGTAGACGCCAAGGGAGCTCCGGTTGAACAGGGTGTCGGCGTCCAGCCCGTCCGGGTTGTGGGGGTCGAAGTCCGGCAGGGAGACCATCGCCAGCACTTCGCCCTGATGGACGTCGTAGATCAGGCCGGCGGCGCCGATCGCCCGGAACTCCTCCACCGCGGCGGCCATCTCCTTCTTCAAAACGTGCTGGAGGCGGAGGTCGAGGGAGAGCTGCAGGGGGGTGGCATCGTGGCGAAGCCGCGAGTCGAACTGCCGCTCGATCCCCGCCAGCCCGCCGTTGTCGACGCCGGTGAAGCCGACGACATGGGAGGTCAGGTTGCCGGCGGGGTAGAAGCGGCGCTCCTCGCGCTCGAAGTAAACGCCGGGGATGCCCTGGCGGTGCACCAGGTACTGCTGGCGCGGCGGCAGGTTGCGGCGAATCCAGACGAAGCGCTTGTCCCCCGACAGCTTCTGCACGAGGTCGGCGTAGTCGAGGTCGGGCAGGACGGCGATCAGCTTCTTCGCCGCCTCGGCCGGGTCGATCACCAGCTTCGGGTCGGCGTAGAGCGACGCGGTGGCCAGCGAGGTCGCCAGCAGGTTGCCGTTGCGGTCGACGATGTCGGCGCGCCCCACCGGCAGGCCACCGGCCTCGGCCGCCTTGGTCTGGCGCGGCTCCGCGCCCTCGCGCAGCAAGGTGGCGTCGACCAGGCGCAGGCCGATGGTGGAGAAGGCCAGGGTGATCACCGCCGCGGTGACCATGAGACGGTTGCGTGCCTGTTCCAGCGCCACCGACAGCGCGGTTCGCGGCCGGCTGACCGGCGGCGCCTGGTAGGCGCGGGTCAGCGGCTCGAAACCGTGCAGGGCCGAGGGCGCGGTGGCGTCGGTCATTGATTGCCCCCGAGCCGGGCGATCATCACGCCGATCGAGTCGTGGGCCGCCGGCGGCGCCGGCTGCGGCGCCGCGGGTGCGACGGCGGGCGTCGCACCCGGCGTGCCGGCCGGGCGCGGGGTGGGCGGCGCGGGGACGGCGGAGGCGACCACGGGCGCCGCGGTCGCCGGCGCCGCCGGCGCGGCGATGCCCTGGACGGTCGGGCTGTACCCCGGCGGGACGTAGTTGGCGGGCATCACCGTCAGCCCGGCCATGGGCGGCAGGTAGGGGACGGCGTCGGGCGAGGCCGGCCCGGAGCGGAAGGGCAGCGACTCGACCGCGGCCAGGAACTGGCGGGCGTCGCCGGGGCCGAGGTTCAGATGGGCGCGGGCCAGCGTCTCCAGCCGCGCCGGGTCGTTGAGGAAGCTCCACTCCGCCTTCAGGACCTGGATCGCCTCCTGCTCCTGGACGATCTTGTGGTTCAGGGTGGCCAGCCGCTCCTCCAGGTCCTGGACGTCGTAGCTGGTCTCGAACAGGACACCGCCGGCAACGGTCGCCAGGCCGAGCCAGAGCAGCGCGGTCTTGTACTTCATGCGGCCTCCTTGCCGGTCGCCGGAAAGGCCGGCGTCGACGTGCGTTCGGCGGCGCGCAACCGGGCGGAGCGCGCGCGGGGATTGGACGAGAGTTCCGCGGCACCCGGAACGACGGGCTTCCGATGCAACAGGCGGAACGACGGCTCGTAGCGGTCGGCGGTGACGGCCGGGGCGTGACGCGAGGGGGACGGCGGGGGCGACGACCGCTCCTTCAGGAAGGTCTTCACCTCGCGGTCCTCCAGGGAATGGAAGGACACCACGGCCAGGCGGCCGCCCGGCTTCAGAAGCCGTTCGGCGGCGGCGAGACCGCGGCGGATCTCGCCCAGCTCGTCGTTCACGTGGATGCGCAGCCCCTGGAAGGTGCGAGTCGCCGGGTCGATGCCGTCGCGCCCCTTGGGCACCACGGCGCGGACGACGTCGGCCAGGCGGCCGGTGCGCAGGATGGGCGCCTCGGCCCGGGCGGCGACGATGGCGCGGGCGACCCGGCGGGCCAGCCGCTCCTCGCCGTAATGATGGAGGATGTCGGCGATCTCCTGCTCCGAGGCGGCGTTGACCACGTCCGCCGCGGTCGCCCCGTCGCTGCCCATGCGCATGTCGAGTGGGCCGTCGAAGCGGAAGGAGAAGCCGCGCTCCGGCTCGTCGATCTGCGGCGAGGAGACGCCGAGGTCGAGGGCCACGCCGTCCACCGTTTCCACCCCGCCGGCCGCCAGCAGGGTGTCCATGGCGCCGAAGCACCCTTCGACGACGGTGAGGCGTCCGTCCAGCGCCGGCTCCATGGCGCGGGCCCGGGCGACGGCGGCGGGGTCCCGGTCGATGCCCCAGACCCGGCAGGGTGCGGCGTCGAGGATGGCGCGGCTGTAGCCGCCGGCCCCGAAGGTGCCGTCGACGTAGACGCCGCCGGCGCGGGGCGCCAGGGCCGCCAGCACCTCGGCCAGCAGGACGGGGGTGTGGGGGGCGGTGCCGCTCATGCCCCCTCCTTGCGCGCGGCGGTTCCGCGCTGGGCCTTGGCGACGATCTGGCTGAGCGAGATGTCCTTGCGCACCACCTGGTCGCGCAGCGCGTCCTCGTGCGCCTTGAGCGCCCCCGGCTCCCAGATCTGGAAGGTCTTGCGGCGGCCGATGAAGGACGCTTCCTCGACGATCCCGGCGAACTCGGCCAAGTCCCGGGGAAGGACGATGCGGCCTTCCGTGTCGATCTGCAGCGGCATCAGCTTTCCGAAGATGAAGGTTTCGATCATTTCCCGCTCGTCGGCGTCGAGATCGGGCGATTCGAGGCTGTCGCTGAGAACGTCGAGATAGTCCTGGTCCGCGCCCTCGAGCGCCTGGTGGTTCAGCGAGGGCCAGAGATAGATGGTGCCCGGTGTCGAGGACTTGGCGAGGGACGCGCGAAACTGCGCCGGAACCGAGCAGCGGCCTTTCCTGTCAACCTTGTTGACGTATGTGGACAGGAAAACGGCCATTCGGCTTCTACACCCCTCCGCCTGATGCTTGAGGCTGCACGCGCTGCCGCCTTTTCCTCTGCGAAACCCGCCCCGAAGGCGCCGCGACTGGGCGGAACCTCCACCAATTTGGGCAGACATGGGATAGCATGGGCCAGTGTGGGCGTCAACGGCCGCCGGAGTATTCAGGGTGTGCTGTCAAGAGTTTTGAAAGGGAGTGTTGCGAACTTGCAAGCAGGCCGTGGGATTGCGGTGATTTTATCAAGTTTTGCCCAGGATTCACAGGCTGTGGAAAAGTTAAGAGCGATAAGTTCCACGAATGTTCCCAGAATAGACCATTCGTCAGCTATCGAAAGGCATTGTGCCGGGGCGACTCCGGACTCTGCGCGCGGCGATGGGAGGGCGGGGGATGTGTGGGAATTCCATGGGCTGGCATGGGACTGCGCGCCACACATATCCACAGCGGTGGATGGAACTGGGGAAAAATGCCAGACGGCCTGTAAGCCGGGTTTTGTCCCCGCCGGCCAGGGCCGGTGGGTGATGGTCATTCATCTGGGACGCCCGTTGCCGGACGCCTCGCGCGACCAACCCGGGCGGCGGCGCGGAAACGCGCTTGGTCCCATGCCACCCCACGTCGGCCCGAAGGCCGTGCGTGTGGATGGCGGACCGTGCCGCCCCTATTCGGTCTTGCTCCCGGTGGGGTTTACCGTGCCGCGTCCGTTGCCGGCCGCGCGGTGCGCTCTTACCGCACCCTTTCACCCTTACCGCTGCCCCGAAGGACGGCGGCGGTTTGCTTTCTGTGGCACTTTCCCTAGGGTCGCCCCCGCCGGCCGTTAGCCGGCACCGTGTTTCCGTGGAGCCCGGACTTTCCTCCCCCGACGAATCGTCGAAGGCGACCATCCGGCCGTCTGGCAGGCGCCTGTGTAGAGGGTTGCCGCGGCCGACGCAACGGCCGATTGGCCGGGCCGGGCGCTATATATGAGGACAAGCCCGCCGGCTCAGCGGCCCATGACGCGGGCCAGGGCGCGCAGCCGGGCGACGGTGTCGCCGTCGGCCGTGCCGCTCAGCGCCGCCGGCCGGTAGCGCCGCTGGAACGCCAGCAGCGCCCGCGGGCAGGCGGGGTCGTAACCGATGCGGGCCAGAAGGGCCGCGACCTCGGCGGCGCCGAACGGCGCGTGGTCGGCCTGGGACGGCGTGGGCCACAGGCCGATCCCGGCCCGCGCCAGGCGTGGCCAGTCGAACAACTCCCCGGGGTCCTGCTTGCGGTCGGGGGCGATGTCGCTGTGGGCGACCACGTCGGCGGGCGCCATCCCATGGCGTCCCATCACCGCCCGGCACAGCGCCTCCACCGCGTCCATCTGCGCCGCGGGGAAGGGGCGGTAGCCGAACTCGTGGCCGGGGTTGACGATCTCGACGCCGACCGACCGGCTGTTGACGTCGCCGGCGCCGCGCCAGGCGCTAACTCCGGCGTGCCAGGCCCGGCGATCCTCCGCGACATGGGCGTAGACCGTGCCGTCCTCGTCCACGGTGTAGTGGGCGCTGACCTGGGAGGCGGGATCGCACAGGCGGGTCAGCGCTGCGCCGGCCGAGGGCATCCCGGTGTAGTGGAGGACCAGAAGCTCCGCGCCGACGCCCGGCGGCCGCGGCCCGTGGTTGGGGGAGGGCAGGGCGACGGGCGCGGCGGCGCTCATGTCGTGCTGGCCGTCCTGCGGTGCACGGTGCGCGGCCGGCGGAAGATGATGACGCCGACGCCGACGATGACCAGGGCCCCGCCGCCCAGCAGATAGGGCGTCACCGGCTCGCCCAGCACGAGCACGCCGGACAGCACACCGAACACCGGGACCAGCAGCAGGAACGGCGTGGTGTGGTTCACCGGATAATCGCGGGCCAGCCGATACCACAACCCGTAGGCGGCGATGGTCGCGCCGAAGACGATGAAGGCGAGGCCCAGCCAGCTCTGCAGCGGCGCCGCCGTCAGGCTGGCCCACTGGCCGTCCTCCAGCAGCAGCGACAGGATCAGCACCTGGGGCGTGGCGAACAGCGCCATCCAGCCGTTGAGGGTGAAGCCGTCCAGGGCGCCGATCCGCTTGATCTGGACGTTGGCGCAGGCGAACGCGAAGCTGGCGCCGACGATCAGCAGGATGTGCACCACGCTGCCGTGCAGGCGCGGCGCCCCGGCGATGACGACGATGCCGCCGAACGCCACGAGCATGCCCAGGAAGCGCCGCCAGCCCAGCACGTCCTTGTAGATCAGCGCCGCCAGCAGGGAGGAGAAGGGCACCTGCAACTGCACCACCAGCGCCGCCGTCGCCGCGTCCACCCCGGCGACGCCGCTGAAGATCAGCGGGAAGTGCAGCCCGCCCAGGATGACGGAGAGGATGGCGATGTCCAGCAGCTTGCCCCTGGGCACGGCGACGAAGGGAACCACCAGGGCGGCGACGATGGCGAAGCGCAGGAACAGCAGGAACAGCGGATCGAATCCCACCACCGACAGCTTGACGGCGACGAAGTTGAACCCCCAGCAGGCCATCACCAGGAGGGCCAGCATGGAATCGCGCACCGTCATCCGCGGCCGCCTTCCAGCTCTTCGCGCAGGCTCTCCAGCTCCAGCCAGCGCTCCTCGGCTGCCGCCAGCTCGGCCTGACGGGCGTGCAGGGCGTCGCCCGCCGCCTGGAAGGCGGCGGCGTCGCGGCTGAACAGGTCGGGGTCGGCCAGCACCCCCTCCAGCCGCGCCACCTCCGCCGCGAGACGGTCGAGGCGGGCCGGCAGGTCGTCGAGTTCGCGCTGGTCCTTGTAGGACAGCTTGACCCGCGGCCGCGGCGGGGCGGCGGCCGCGGCGGCGGCCGCCGGCTTGGTCTTGGCCTGGGGCGGCGCCTCGCGCGCCGGGCGCTGCAGCAGGTAGTCGGAGTAGCCGCCGGCGTACTCCGCCGCCGTGCCGTCCCCTTCCAGCGCCACGGTCGACGTGATCAGGCGGTCCAGGAAGTCGCGGTCGTGGCTGACCAGCAGCAGGGTGCCCTGGTAGTCGCCCAGCACCTCCTCCAGCAGGTCCAGCGTGTCCATGTCGAGGTCGTTGGTCGGCTCGTCGAGGATCATCAGGTTGGACGGGCGGGCGAACAGGCGGGCCAGCAGCAGGCGGTTGCGCTCGCCGCCCGACAGCGACTTGACCGGGCTGTCGAGCTGCCGGGTGTCGAACAGGAAGTCCTTGAGGTAGCCCGCGACATGGCGCGACTCGCCGTTCACCACCACGCGGTCGCCGCCGAACGGGCACAGCACCTGGCGCACCGTCTCCTCGGGATCGAGGGTGGCGCGGCGCTGGTCGAAATAGGCGATCTCCAGGTTGGTGCCCAGGCGGACGCTGCCGCTGTCGGGCTCGAGCTGGCCCGTCAGCATCTTCAGCAGCGTCGACTTCCCCGCACCGTTGGGGCCGATCAGGCCGACCCGGTCGCCGCGCAGGATGCGGGTGGAGAAGTCCTTGACGATGGGGCGGGGGCCGTCGGCGGTCTGGAAGGTCTTGGCGATGCCCTCGGCCTCCACCACCAGCCGGCCGCCGCGGTCCGCCTCGGAGATCGCCAGCTTGGCCTGCTGGCCGCCCTTGATGCGTTCGGCCCGGTCGGTGCGCAGCTGCTGCAGCGCCCGCACCCGGCCCATGTTGCGGGTGCGCCGCGCCGAGATGCCCTCGCGCAGCCACTTCATCTCGCCTTCGATCCGGCGGTCCAGCTTGTGCGCGGCCGCCTCGTCGGCGGCGAACACCTCGGCCTGCCACTCCTCGAACTGGGCGAAGGGCTTGTCGCTGGGCCGCAGGCCGCCGCGGTCGAGCCACAGGGTGCGCCGGGCCAGGGTCTTGAGGAAGGCGCGGTCGTGGCTGATCAGCAGGAGGCCGCCCCGGAAGGCCTGGAGTTCGCCTTCCAGCCACTCGATGGTCGGCAGGTCGAGGTGGTTCGTCGGCTCGTCCAGCAGCAGCACGTCGGGGGCGCCAACCAGGGTGCGGGCCAACGCGGCGCGGCGGGCCTCGCCCCCGGACAGGATGGCGGGCGCCAGGGCGCCGTCGATGCTGAGGTGGTCGAGCACGGCGTCGACCCGGTGCGTCTCGTCCCGCTCGGTCTCCGGCAGGCCGGCGGCGACGTAGTCGTGGACATTGGCGAAGCCGGTGAAGTCCGGCTCCTGCGGCAGGTAGGCGATGCGCGCGCCGGGCTGCACGAAGCGGTCGCCGCCGTCGGCGGCGACGATGCCGGCCAGCGCCTTCATCAGCGTCGACTTGCCCGAGCCGTTGCGCCCGACCAGGCAGGCCTTGTCGCCGCGCGAGACGGCGAGGTCGATTCCCTCGAACAGCGGGCGGCCGCCGAAGGTGACGGCCGCTCCTTGCAGGGCGACGATGGGAGCGGGAGGGGCCATGGGGCGAGCGGCGGCTTTCGGGGCTGACAGGGGGGCGTGTGGCGGCGCGCCGGCGGCGTCGCCGCGTCTTATAGCGCGCCGGCGGGCGCCGCCGCGACCCCCCAGATGCGCATACCGCGCCTCCGGGCGGGCCGGCGCCGCGCTAGGTCATCGCGTGGGCCTTGCGGATGCGGTCGTACGCCTCGTTGATCGCCGCCATGCGCTCCGTCGCCTGCGCCACGAACTCCTCCGGCAGGCCCTGGGCGATCAGGCGGTCGGGGTGGTGCTCCCGCACCAGCCGCCGGTATGCGGCGCGTACGGCGTCCGGGCCGGCGTCCGCCGCGACCCCCAGCACCGCATGGGGCGGCACGTCGCCGCGGCCGCAGCACATGCAGTGCTCGCACACGATCCGGTCGAAATCGGCGTCGGAGAACCCGAAGATGGCGGCCACCGTGCGCAGGTACGCCAGCTCCGCGTCGTTGACCTCGCCGTCGGCCTCGGCGATGCGCAGCAGGCTCTCCAGCAGCTCCTCCAGGACCGCGTGCCCGTGCTCGAACAGGGCGGCGATCTGATGCGCGTACACTTCGAACCCGGCGGCGTCCTGGCGTGCCAGGTCGAAGACCCGGCCGACGTTGCGCATCTCGTCGGCGGGAATGTGGAACAGGCGCTTGAAGGCCTCCACCTCGACCCGCTTCACCATGCCGTCGACCTTGGCCATCTTGGCCGACAGCACGACCACGCCGATGGTGAAGACGATGGACTGGGTGGCGTCGCCGTCCTGCCCGCCGCCTGGCCCGCCGCCTGGTCCACTGGTACCCTCGCCCGCGCGCAGGCGGTCGACGGCATGGCCCGCCGCGGTGCCCAGCAGCGCCCCCAACGGCCCGCCCACGGCGAATCCCGCCGCGGTGCCGAGGACCTTGCCCCAGATGCTCATCTCGTCCGGCTCCATCCTCCGCCTGTGGCGCGCATGCCACATCCGACGATCATTGTCGCCGCCTCTGGACCGTGGTAGCGCAAACCGTGTTATTGTTGCAATGCACCATCGCGGGTCATGCCGCCGGACGGGGCGGCAAAGGCCACCGGGTCAACGGTGGTCCACAAGGGATGGACGCTCTGAACGTTGCGTCGAATGACGACGATACGGATTCAGGGTCATGCCGGTGTTTCGCAAGCTTATCACCGCAGAGTGGGGGCGCTACGAGCGCCATCTCCTGCGTCTCGACCGCGCCAGCCGCACCATGCGGTTCGCCGGGATTGTGTCCGACGAGGCCATCTCCCGGCGCTGCCGGACGGCCGACCGGGTGCGCACCCAGCTGGTCGGCTGCATCGTCCAGGGCGAGCTCCGGGGGGTCGCCGAGATCTCCTTCGACGGCGCCGTCTGGCAGGGTGAGGCGGAGATCGCGCTCAGCCTGGAAACCGAGGTCCAGGGGCGGGGCTATGGCGGGACGCTGCTGCGCCGCGCGCTCACCATCGCCCGCAACCGCCGCATCCACCGCGCCCACATGCTGTGCCTGCGCGAGAACCTGCGCATGCGCGCGCTGGGACGCCGCTTCGGCGGCCAGGCGTCCTACGACGCCGGCGAGACCACGATCGTCTTCGACCTGCCGCCGCCCACCCAGCTGTCCCTGGCGGTGGAGGCCATGGAGGACGGGGCCGGCGCGGTGGGCTGGTGGCTCGACCCGTTCCTGGCGCCGGAGCCGCTGGCGGCGTGAGGAGCCCCCCCCGCGCGTGGCGTGATCCGCCCCGATGTGCCGGATATCGCCACGTTCTGGCCGCGACGCGCCAAGCTCCTGCGGGCCGGTCACCCCGAATTCCAGAGCCTGCCCCGGAATCCCGCGATGGCATGACGGCTGCAACCAGCGTGGTCGTCATGCACCTGCACAAAAGGGAGGTTGGGATGAGGTTGGCCATGGCCGGTGTGCTGCTTGCCGCGTTGGGGATGGTCGCCGCACAGGCGGGTGCGCAGCCCTTGCATGCGGGCGTCGTCCGCCTCGCCGTGCCGGGCGATGATCCCGTCGATGTCCTGGTCGCCTATCCGACGCGCGCCGCGGAGGAACCGGTGGAGGTCGGGCCCGTGGTGGTGTCCGCCGCGCGCGGCGCGCCGGTCGCGCCCGCGCCCGCGGCCGGAGATGGCCGCTGGCCGGTGGTCCTGTTTTCCCATGGAGGCGGTCGGAAGGCCGGCACCCCGTTGCTCCACCGCGAGCTTCTGCTGCATCTGGCGCGCGAGGGGTTCGTCGTGGTGGCTCCCTTTCACACGGCGGCGCGGCGGCCGTTCGAGGCGCGCCCCCGGCAGATCCAGGCGGCGCTCGAGCGTGTCCTGGACGACCCGCGGTTCGCCGACCGTGCCGATGCGTCACGGCTCGGCATGGTCGGATACTCCTTCGGCGGTGCGGTGGCGTTGCTTTCGGCCGGCGCGCCGCTCGACCTGGCGCAGCTGTCGCGCTATTGCGGGGAACGCCGCGACGATCCCAGGGCCTGCGACGGCATTCCGACCGACGGCTCGCTGGCCGGGCTGCCGGCGCGGGCCTCGGCGGCGGTGCTTGCGCTCAAAGCCCTCGTCCTTCTGGACCCTTACGGCGCGCCCTTCGGCGCCGGGGGGCTGGCCGGCGTCGACATGGCGGTCCTGATCGGGCGGGCCCGGCAGAGCGACCTGCGGGCGGAGGGCAACGCCCTCGCGGTCGCCGCCGGCTTGCCGCGGCCGCCCGTCGAATTGGTCGTCCCGGGCAACCATTTCGTGTTCGTCGACCCGTGCCCGCCGTCGCTGGCCGCGGCGGCCCCCGAGCTGTGCCAAGATCCGCCGGGCGTCGACCGCGCGGCGGTCCATCGCGATCTGCACCAGCGGGTCGCCCACTTCCTCCATGCCGCCTTGTGACGTCATGCGACGGGGTGGCTGGCGCCGGACTCCGTGGCGGTTGACCTTGGCCGCGGGATCGTCACACTCCCCGTTTCGGCGTGGATGAGCGGAGCGCGGGCATGAACACCGAAGGGCAGGGGCGCTGGCAGTTCTGGGTCGACCGGGGCGGCACCTTCACCGACATCGTCGCCCGCCGTCCCGACGGCTCGGTCGCCACCCACAAGCTGCTGTCGGAGAACCCGGAACGCTACGGCGACGCCGCCATCCAGGGCATCCGCGACCTGCTGGGCCTGGCCCCCGGCGAGGCCATTCCGGGCGACCGGGTGGAGGCGGTGAAGATGGGCACCACCGTGGCGACCAACGCGCTGCTGGAGCGCAAGGGCGACCGCACCCTGCTGCTCATCACCGAGGGCTTCGCCGACCAGCTCCGCATCGGCTACCAGGCGCGGCCGAAGATCTTCGCCCGCCACATCGTCCTGCCGGAGCTGCTGTACGAGCGGGTGGTGGAGGTTCCCGAGCGCGTGCGCGCCGACGGCACGGTGGTCCGGTCCCTCGACCTGCGCAGTGTGCGCGCCGCCCTGGAGGAGGCCCACCGCGACGGGCTGCGGGCCTGCGCGGTGGTGCTGATGCACGGCTACCGCTTTCCCGACCACGAGCGCCAGGTGGCGGCGCTGGCCCGCTCCGTCGGCTTCACCCAGGTGTCGGCGAGCCACGAGGCGAGTCCCCTGATGAAGATCGTCGGGCGGGGCGACACGGCGGTGGTCGACGCCTACCTCTCGCCGATCCTGCGCCGCTACGTCGACCAGGTGGCGGGCGAGCTCAACGGCGTGCGCCTGATGTTCATGCAGTCCAACGGCGGCCTGACCGACGCCCGCCTGTTCCAGGGCAAGGACGCCGTGCTCTCCGGCCCCGCCGGCGGCGTGGTCGGCGCCGTGCGCACCGCGGCGATGGCCGGGTTCGCGCAGGTCATCGGCTTCGACATGGGCGGCACCTCCACCGACGTCTCCCATTACGCCGGGGAGTACGAGCGGACCTTCGAGACGGTGGTCGCCGGCGTGCGCATGCGCGCGCCGATGATGCACATCCACACCGTGGCGGCGGGTGGCGGCTCGATCTGCGCCTTCGACGGCACCCGCTTCCGCGTCGGCCCGGAGAGCGCCGGGGCCAATCCCGGACCGGCCTGCTACCGCCGCGGCGGCCCGCTCACGGTCACCGACTGCAACGTCATGGTGGGCAAGCTCAACCCCGACTTCTTTCCCCATGTCTTCGGGCCGGACGCCGACCAGCCCCTCGACGCCGCGGTGGTGCGCAGCCGCTTCGCCGCCCTGGCCGCCGAGGTCAAGGAGGCCACCGGCCGGGACCTCGGCCCCGAGGCGGTCGCCGAGGGCTTCCTCACCATCGCTGTCGACAACATGGCCACCGCGATCAAGAAGATCTCGGTGCAGCGCGGCTACGACGTCACCCGCTACACCCTCAATTGCTTCGGCGGCGCCGGCGGCCAGCACGCCTGCCTGGTGGCCGACGCGCTGGGCATGCGCACGGTGTTCGTCCACCCCCACGCCGGGGTGCTTTCGGCCTACGGCATCGGCCTGGCCGACACGGTGGCGATCCGCGAGAAGGCGGTGGAAGCCCGCCTCACCGAGGAGCTCATGCCCACCCTGGTCATCGCGCTGGACCGCCTCGCCGCGGAGGGCCGGACGGAGCTGCGCCGCCAGGGCGTGGAGGAGGCGCGCATCGCGGTGCTGCGCAAGGCCCACATCAAGGTCGAGGGATCGGACACGCCGCTGATCGTCGATTTCGGCGAGCGCGCGGCGATGCTGTCGGCGTTCGAGGCCGCCCACCGCCAGCGCTACGGATTCATGATGGCGGGCAAGGCGCTGGTGGTGGAGGCGGTGTCGGTCGAGGCGGTCGGCCACACCGAGACCACCGACGACCCCGACAGCCCGCAGCCCGCCTCGGGCGCCCTGCCGCGCCGCCTGGCGACGCTGCGGTTGTGGTCGGGCGGGCGGGCGCACGACGCGCCGGTCTACGACCGCGACGCGCTGACGCCCGGCAACCGGGTGGTGGGGCCGGCGGTGCTGAAGGAGCGCATCGCCACCACCGTGGTCGAGCCGGGATGGATGGCCGAGGTCACCCGCAAGAACCACCTGGTGCTGACCCGCATCGAGGCGCTGCCCGGGCGGGTGGCCATCGGCACCAAGGCCGACCCGGTCATGCTGGAGGTGTTCAACAACCTCTTCATGTCGATCGCCGAGCAGATGGGCTTCACCCTGGAGAAGACCGCCTATTCCGTGAACATCAAGGAGCGGCTGGACTTCTCCTGCGCCCTGTTCGACGCGGACGGCGGGCTGATCGCCAACGCCCCGCACATGCCCGTGCACCTCGGCTCGATGGGGGAAAGCGTGCGCGCGGTGATCGACGCGTGCCGCGGCACGATGGTGCCGGGCGACGTCTACATGTTGAACGATCCCTACCACGGCGGCACCCATCTCCCGGACATCACCGTGGTCTCGCCGGTGTTCGACGACGCCGGGGGCGAGGTCCTGTTCTACGT
The DNA here is from genome assembly GCF_059703765.1 of Azospirillum sp. NS33. Lineage (NCBI taxonomy): Bacteria > Pseudomonadati > Pseudomonadota > Alphaproteobacteria > Rhodospirillales > Azospirillaceae > Azospirillum > Azospirillum sp. NS33. The sequence goes on from NZ_BAAKJB010000008.1 coordinate 167,980, forward strand.
CGCCAGCCGCGGCCACCACGCCGACGTCGGCGGCGTCACCCCCGGCTCCATGCCGCCCGACAGCCGCACCATCGGCGAGGAGGGCGTGCTGATCGACAACGTCCTGCTGGTGGAGGCCGGCGCCTTCCGCGAGGAGGCCACGGTGGCGCTGCTGACCCAGACCCCGCACCCCGTGCGCAACGTCGAGCAGAACCTGGGCGACCTCAAGGCGCAGATCGCCGCCAACGAGAAGGGCGTGCAGGAGCTGCGGCGCATGGTCGGCCAGTTCGGCCTGCCGGTGGTGCGCGCGTACATGCACCACGTCCAGGACAACGCCGAGGAGCAGGTGCGCCAGGTCATCGACGTGCTGAAGGACGGCAGCTTCGAGCAGGAGCTGGACAACGGCGCGGTGATCCGGGTGGCCATCGCCATCGATCGGGCGACGCGCTCGGCCACCATCGACTTCACCGGCACCAGCGCCCAGCTCGCCAGCAACTTCAACGCCCCGTCGGCGGTGTGCCGGGCGGCGGTGCTGTACGTGTTCCGCACCCTGGTCGACGACGACATCCCGATGAACGAGGGGTGCCTGAAGCCGCTGCGCATCCTCATCCCCGAGCGGTCCATGCTGGCCCCCGCCTACCCCGCGGCGGTGGTGGCCGGCAACGTGGAGACCAGCCAGTGCGTGACCGACGCGCTCTACGGTGCGCTGGGGGTGATGGCGGCGGCGCAGGGCACGATGAACAACCTGACCTTCGGCAACGACCGCTACCAGTATTACGAGACGATCTGCGGCGGCTCCGGCGCCGGCCCGGGCTTTCCCGGAACCGACGCGGTGCACACCCACATGACCAACTCCCGCCTCACGGATCCGGAGGTGCTGGAGTGGCGCTTCCCGGTGCTGGTGGAGGCGTTCCGCATCCGCCGTGGCTCGGGCGGGGCGGGGCGCTGGCGCGGCGGCGACGGTGCGGTGCGGCGCCTGCGCTTCCTGGAGCCGATGACCGCCGCCATCCTCGCCAACCACCGCCGGGTGGCGCCGTTCGGTGCGGCCGGCGGCGGCCCCGGCGCGCTCGGCCGCACCTGGGTGCAGCGCACCGACGGACGGGTCGAGACCCTGGGCTCCACCGACAAGGTGGCGATGAACGCCGGCGACGTGCTGGTGGTGGAGACGCCGGGTGGTGGTGGCTACGGTGGCTGAGCGCCACACTTGGGCGTGTCACTGTGGTAGGCTGGCGTCATGCGAACCATCATCGAGCGGATCGACGCCGGCAAGGTGTCCCAGGAACTGGAGCGTCTCGGCATCGACCCGGGCCAGGCGGTGCGTGTGACCGTGGAGACGGTGGACGACGCGACGCTGGAGGTCGGCGACCTGCTGGACAAGGTGCGCCACCTCAGCGGCGAGTCCGACCGCCTGACCGACGACACGCTGGACGAGATCCTGCGCGACGTCGACGGCGCCGGCGCCTGAATCGGGGTCTGACACGGGGCCCCCGGGGCAGGCTGCGCGTGCGTGCTGTGCCGGCGTCCCGGGTGTGCTATCGTACCGTCCTGGTCGCCGGCAGCCGCGCCGTCGACGAGGTCGTCGCGCATGCTTCTTCCACGCACGGTTGCCAATGGCCGCACCGAATGAGGCGTCCCTCGAGGAGGTTCTTCGCAGCCTGCGCTCGATCCTCGAGGCGGAGCGCGCGGCCACCGGCGAGGCGCCGCCCGCCATGGCCGCCGGCCGTCCTCCGGTCCCGGACGGCGACCTCCACCAGCTGCTGGGACGCTTGGAACGCCTGCTGGGCGACGTCCTCACCGGCCAGGCCGAGCTGCGCCGCCGCCTGGACGCCGTGGAGGGCCGGCGGCGGGACGTCGACCGCCTGGAGGACCTGGTGCAGCGCCTCATCCAGCGCCTGCCCCTGGCCGCCCTGGGCGCGGTGCCGAAGGCGTCGGATTCGCTGAACTGACGGTGCAGGGCAGGCTCTCGGAACGCCCGGCTTGCCAGCGCCGCGGCCGGCGCTTAGCCTGCCGCGCTCACACCATCCGTGCCGTCCGGAGCGGTCCCAAGAGCCGCCCGCCGCCGCGCCGACCAGGAGGGAACGCCATGTCCGTTGCCACCGCCCCCACGGGCCCCGCCCCCGCCGGAACCGCCGCCCCGCGCCCGGCCGTCGCCGCCGCCCTGGAGGAGCTGCGCGCCCTTCTCGGCGATCGGCTCAGCACGTCGGGTGCGGTGCGCGACCACCACGGCAAGGACGAATCCTACCACCCCGTATGCCCGCCCGACGCGGTGGCGTTCGCCCTCTCCACCGACGAGGTGAGCGCCATCGTCGCGGTGTGCGCCCGCCACCGGGTGCCGGTGGTGCCGTTCGGCACGGGGACGTCGCTGGAAGGTGGCGTGGCGGCGCTGCACGGCGGTGTGTGCGTCGACGTGTCCGGGATGAAGGCGATCCTGCGGGTGTCGGCCGAGGACCTGGACGTCACCGTCCAGGCCGGGGTGACGCGCAAGCAGCTCAACGAGCACCTGCGCGACACCGGGCTGTTCTTCCCCATCGACCCCGGCGCCGACGCGTCGATCGGCGGCATGGCCTCGACGCGGGCCAGCGGCACCAACGCGGTGCGCTACGGGACCATGCGCGAGAACGTGCTGGGCCTGACGGTGGTGCTGGCCGACGGCCGGGTCATCAAGACCGGTGGGCGCGCCCGCAAATCGGCGGCCGGCTACGACCTGACGCGGCTGTTCGTCGGCGCCGAAGGCACGCTCGGCATCGTCACCGAGGTGACCCTGCGGCTCTACGGCATTCCCGAGGCGACCTCGGCGGCGGTCTGCACCTTCAAGGACTTCAAGGGTGCGGTGGACACCGTGATCCAGACCATCCAGTCCGGCATTCCCGTGGCCCGGGTGGAGTTCCTCGACGAGGTCCAGGTCGACGCCATCAACCGCTACTCCAAGATGAGCATGGCGGTGGCGCCGACCCTGTTCTTCGAGTTCCACGGCACCGCCGCCGGCGTGCAGGAGCAGGCCGAGATGGTGGCGGCGCTGGCCGGGGAGAACGGCGCCAACGGCTTCGAGTGGGCGACGCGGGCGGAGGATCGCTCCAAGATGTGGCAGGCGCGCCATGACGCCTACTACGCGGCCATCGCCCTGCGGCCCGGCGCCAAGGGCTGGCCCACCGACGTGTGCGTGCCGATCTCGCGGCTCGCCGAGGCGATTCTGGAGACCCAGGCCGACCTTGCCGCCTCGGCCGTGCTGACGCCGATCGTCGGGCACGTCGGCGACGGCAACTTCCACCTGCTGTTCGTCATCGACCCGGAGAAGCCGGAGGAGATGGAGGAGGCGAAGCGGCTCAACGACCGCCTGGTGGAGCGGGCGTTGCGCCTGGGCGGCACCTGCACCGGCGAGCATGGCATCGGCTATGGCAAGATGGCGTTCCTGGAGCAGGAGGCCGGCGACGCCGTCCTCACCATGGCCACCATCAAGCGGGCGCTGGACCCCGACAACATCATGAACCCGGGCAAGGTGATCCGGGTCTGAGTCCCCGCCAATGAAGAAGGCTGACCGACGCGCCGCCGAGTGTGGTAGAGACGTGACGGGAGAACAGCATGTCGTTGCGGGGCGGAGCGTGAACAGGGGCGATCCCGCGGCCCTCGGTCATTCGCATGCTTGCGGTCATGGCGAGCGCGTTACTGGCACCGGCACGGCGGCGTGCGCCGGGTGACGTGATCGTCCCGTTGCGGGAGGCGGCCATCCAGCGGTTCCGGAGCATCGCGGCGCGTTTCGCCTTCGCGGCCCTGGCGGTCACCGCGATCGTTGCGGTGCTGGGGGCCGTCTTCGCCATGGGGGCCGACCGCCTGACCGCGCTGTCGGTGTCGATCCACGCCCGCGAGCTTCCCGCCCTCGACACCGCCCAGCGCATTCTCGTCGCCGCCCGCGACCTGTCCCAGGCCGCGGCCGGCATCGCCCGCACCGCCACCCCGTCGGGGCTGCGGACGGCGGCCGAGCGTCTGCGCGACACCAGCCGCGCCCTGGTCGAGCACCTCGACGCCATGGACGACCTGGCGGACAGCGACTGGCCGGTGGCGGATCTGCGCCGCGCGCACGACGCCCAGCTGGAGGCGGCGCAGGCTCTGGTCCGTCTCACCGGGGCGCGTCTCGACCTCGAGGCCGAGATGGCGCGGCGGCTGGCGTCGCTGCGCCGCGAGCACGAGACCACCGAGGCGGTCGATTGGCTCGACGCCCTGGACGGCTCGGTGCAGGCGGTGATCGCCGCGGCGGTGCTGGCGGGGACCGCCCCCAGCGCGCTCGCTGTCGGCCGCGGGCGCGACGCCGTGGAGGAGCGGCTGTCCCGGGTCGGGAACCGGACGACCCGCGACCGCCTGGCGGCCGAGATCCTCGGCGAGAGCGGCCTGCTCGCCCTGCGCACCGGCATCCTCGACCTCGACGCGCGCAGCGGCAATCTGGTGCGCCGCCTGATCGAGGGCGGGGCGCGGTTCGACACCCTTGCCGCGACCCTGGCCACCGACGCGGAACAGGCGGTGAAGCGCCACCGCGCCGACACCCAGGCCGAGGCCCGGCGCCTGCGCCTTGTCGTCGTCGCCGCGCTCGGCACCGCCGTCGGTGCCCTGGGCCTGCTGTACGTCATGCTGCGGCGCGACGTGCTGCGGCCGCTGCAGCGCCTGCGCCGCCAGATGCGGGCCGGGATCGCCGGGGAGCCGGTGGCGTTCGACACCGCGGGCCCGGCGGAGCTGGCCGACATGGCCGCCGCCGTGCGCGACTACGTCGCCACCATCGAGGAGCGCACCGGCGATCTCGACCGCAGCCAGCGCCGGCTGGCGGAGAAGACGGCGGCGCTGGAAGCGATCAACGCGATCTCCGCGGACGCCATGGTCGGCATCGACGAGGCCGGCACCGTGCAGTGGGCCAACCGGGCCGCCGCGGATCTGGTCGGGCGGCCGGAGGAGGCGATGCCGGGCACGCCGGTGGGCCAGCTCCTGCCGGCGTGGGTGGTGGCCCGGCACGGGGCGGCCGCGGCGATGTTCCTTGCCGGCCCCGACGGGTCGCGGTCGTTCGGCGACTGGCGCACGGTGGCCGTACGCCACCGCGACGGACGGGAGATACCGGTGATGGCCACGGTGTCGATGACCACCGTGGCCGGCAGCCGCCACATCACGGTGACCGCCCGCGACATGTCGGAGACCCGCCGCATCGAGGCGGACCTCGAGACGGCCCGCCGGGCCGCCGAGGACGCCAACGCCGCCAAATCGGTGTTCCTGGCGAACATGAGTCACGAGCTGCGCACGCCGCTGACCGGGGTCATCGGCATGGCCGACCTGTTGGCCGAGACCACGCTGGACCCCCAGCAGCGCGACGGCATCGACACCTTGCGCGGCTCGGCGCGGACGCTGCTGGCGGTGCTCAACGACCTGCTCGACCTGTCCAAGATCGACGCCGGTCGGCTCGATCTGGAGACGGTCGACCTGGACCTCGTCGACACGGTGCGCTCCGTCGCCCGCCTGTTCCGTCCGATGGCGGAGGCGCGCGGCATCGCGCTGGGCCTCGACCTCCACGTCGACGGCCCGGCCGCGGTGGTGGTGAAGGGGGACCCCACCCGGCTGCAGCAGGTCCTGTTCAACCTGGTCAGCAACGCCGTCAAGTTCACCGAGGCCGGGGAGGTCGGCCTGGACCTGACGGTGACCGCGGAAGAGGACGGCACCGGCCGCAGCGTCCGCATCGCCGTCTCCGACACCGGGATCGGCATGAGCGAGGCGCAGGTCGCGCGCCTGTTCACCCCCTTCGCCCAGGGCGATTCCTCGACCACCCGGCGCTACGGCGGCACCGGCCTGGGGCTGTCGATCGCGCACCGGCTGGTCGGGCTGATGGGTGGCACCATCACCGTCCAGAGCCGTCTCGGCCACGGGTCGTGCTTCACCGTCGGCCTGTGCCTGCCCCGGGGGGACGCGGCGGCGGTCGGTCCGGCGCGGGACGGCCAGGGCGCCGCCGCGCCGACCCGGCCTCTGCGCATCCTCGTCGCCGACGACAACGAGGTGAATCGCAGCGTGCTGTGCCAGTACCTCGAGCGGAAGGGGCACGCGGTCGTCCTCGCCGCCACCGGGCGGGACGCCCTCGCGCATGTGGCGGACGACGCTGAGGCGCCGGACCTCGTTCTCATGGACATCCACATGCCGGAAATGGACGGCCCGACCGCGACCCGCGCCATCCGGGCCCTGGCCGGGACGCGGTCCCGGATTCCGATCCTCGCCCTGACCGCGGACGCCCTGCCGGGCCACGCCGCCGCCTTTCTGGAGGCGGGCATGGACGCCGTGCTGGTCAAGCCCGTGGACTGGGTCCGGCTGCAGGCGGCGTTGGAAGCGTGCGCGGCCGGCCGCGCCGTCGGCGCCGCCGTGCAGCCCGGCAGCGGGCCGCCGGCCGAGGCCCTCCTCGACGCCGGCCGCCTGCGCGAACTGGAGGCGATCATGGGCGCCGACGCCTTCGCCGACCTGATGAGCAAGTTCCTGCGCGAGGTTCAGGGCCATCTGGCGGCGCTGCACGCGGCGCTGGCCGGCGGCGACCGGGACGCGGCGTGCGGCGTCGCGCATGGCCTGAAGGGGTTTGCCCTGAACATGGGGGCCACCCGGCTCGGCCGGCACGCCGCCGAACTGGAGCGGGCGCTGCGCGCGCCGGGCGACACCGCGGGCGCGGTCAGCGCCCTCGAGGCGGCGGCGGCGGACACGGCGGCGGCGGCCCTCGCCCACCTCGCCGGCCCCGGGGGCGGTGCGGCGGCGCTGCGGCCGGCCGCGGCCCTCTGACCCGGCCGGGCCCGCCGTCGCGTCCGCCGCCTTCCGCCCGCCGCCTTCCGGCTACCGCGGAAGCCGCTTGATCAGGCTGGAGGTGTCCCAGCGCCCGCCGCCCATCGCCTGGACGTCGGCATAGAACTGGTCGATCAGGGCGGTGACCGGCAGGGCGGCGCCGTTGGCGCGGGCCTCGGCCAGGCAGATGGCCAGGTCCTTGCGCATCCAGTCCACCGCGAAGCCGTGGTCGAAATGGTCGCGCAGCATGGTCGGCGCCCGGTTGTCCATCTGCCAGGACTGGGCGGCGCCCTTGGCGATCACCTCCACCGCACGCCCCGCGTCGAGACCGGCGCGCTGGGCGAAGGCGAGGGCCTCCGCCAAGCCCTGGACCAGACCGGCGACGCAGATCTGGTTGACCATCTTGGTGAGCTGCCCCGAGCCCGCCGGCCCCATCAGCGTCACCGCCCGGCCGTAGGCGCCCATCACCGGCGCCGCCCGCTCGAACGCCGCCGCGTCCCCGCCCACCATGATGGTGAGGGCGCCGTTCTCCGCCCCGGCCTGGCCGCCCGACACCGGGGCGTCGAGGGCGTGGACGCCGTGGTCGCGGCCGGACGCCGCCACCTCCCGCGCCACCGCCGCCGAGGCGGTGGTGTGGTCGACCAGCACCATCCCGGGCGCCATGCCGGGCAGGGCGGCGGCGGTGACGGCGCGCACGTCGTCGTCGTTGCCGACGCACAGGAAGACGAACTCGGCACCCCGCGCGGCGTCGGCCGGGTCGGCGGCGGCGCGCCCGCCGTGCCGCTCGACCCACGCCGCCGCCTTGGCGGCGGTGCGGTTCCAGACGGCGACGCGATGGCCCCGGGCGGCGAGGTGGCCGGCCATCGGGAAGCCCATCACGCCCAGGCCGAGGAAGGCGACGGCGCGGGGCGCAGCGGGAGCCGCAGCGGGAGCCGCCGCGGGAGCCGCGGCGGCGGTGGTGGCGGGGACGATGGGGGCGGTGTCGGTCATCGGCGGGAGCTCCTGCGGGCGGTCGTGGCGGCGGCGGGTGCCGGCCGGCAGGGTACGGCGTGCCGCTGGCGCGATCAAACGCCCAGGTCCGTCCCCGGACGGTGTGCGGACTTGTCCCCCACGCCCGTTGTGTTAAAGACTGGACGCGTGCCGCGTTGCGGCACGACAGCAACGGCCGCCGCGCCGCGGGCCCAGGCCCGCCCGCACGCCCCGAACGACGCCGAGCTAGGGAAGGACACGAAGGAATGAGCAAGAAGGGTTTCCAGGACGCGCCGCCGGACGAGGGATCGACCATGACCCCCGACCAGGAGAGCGCCATCCGCATCATGGCCAACAGCCTGCACCGGCTGAACGAGGCGGTGGTCAAGTGCGTCGATGCCGGCATCACCGTGGAGCTGATGCGCACCGCCCGCTTCCACAACGAGTCCGGCAACTGGGGCGACCAGCTGACCCCGGTGATCCGCACCAAATAGGGTGGCCCGCGAAGCCGCCGGCTTCGCCCGACCGCCGGCGCCCTGGCGCCCCCGAACGGCCCGCCGGGGTGACCCGGCGGGCCGTCGTCGTCTCGGCGCGCCGCCCCCGCCCGCTCCCGGCCGCTCCCGGCCGCCGCCCCCCGGGAACCGCCGTCCCCCTGCCGCGTTGCACCGGGGACCGACGGCGCCGGACGGGAGGGCGAGTGATCCATGGCACAGAGGTTCTCCCGGCGCGCCGACCTGATCGCCCGTGGTGCGATCGGTGCCGCGGTGCTGCTGACCCTGGTTGCCGTGCTCCGTCTCGCCGGGGTCATCCCCCCCGGTGCCTTTGCCCGGGCCCCCGAGGCGCCGCCCCAGCCACGCCCCTTCAGCCATTTCCACCACGTCGCCGAGATCGGCATCGACTGCTCCTATTGCCACACCTCGGCGGCGCGGGGACCGATGGCCGGCCTGCCGCCGGTGGAGACCTGCGCCGGCTGCCACCTCGCCACGCCGTCCCCCTCCGTCCTGCCGCCGCCGCTTGCCTGGCGGCGCGTGGCCGCCCTGCCGGACCACGTTTACTTCGACCACCAGGCGCATGTCGCCGATGGGGTGGCCTGCGCCACCTGCCACGGCGACGTCGCGGCGATGGAGCGCACCCGCCAGGCGGTGCCGCTCACCATGAGCTTCTGCCTGGACTGCCACCGCCGGGAGGCGGCGCGGCGCGGCCGCCCCGCCCTGGACCTCACCCACTGCGCCGTGTGCCATCGCTGACATGACCGGATCATCGCCCCCACCCCCGTGGCGCAGCCTGGACGAACGGGACGGCCGTCCCGACCGCGCCGATGCCGCCGCGTTTCCCATTGCCGACCTGCCCGAGGCGGGCCGGCGCGAGGTGCTGCGTGCCATGGCCGCGTCGCTGGCCCTGGCCGGCACCGCCGGCTGCGACGAGGTCGCCCCGGAGCGGGCCGTGCCCGCCGTGGCGGCGCCCGAGGAGCGGGTGCCGGGTGCGCCGCGGTTCTACGCCTCCGCCGTGACCCTGGCCGGCTACGCCCAGCCGGTGGTGGCGGAAACCCACATGGGCCGCCCGACCCGCCTCGACGGCACCCCCCGCCATCCGCTGGTCGGGGGGCGGGCCGACGTGTTTGCCCAGGCCGCCGTGCTCGGTCTCTACGACCCGGAGCGGTCGCGGACGCCCTGGCGCGACGGCGAACCCACGGATTGGGCCGCGGTCGACGCCGCCCTGCCGGCGCTGCGCGCGGCCTGGGCGGCCACGGGCGGGGAGGGGGTCCGGCTGCTGACCGGCGCGCTGACCTCGCCGACGCTGCTGCGGCAGATCGCGGCGTTCCTCCGGGCCTTCCCCGGTGCGCGCTGGCACGCCCACGAGCCGGCCGGGCCGTTCGAGGCCCAGGCCGCGGTCGCCCTGGCCACCGGCCGCCCGCTGGAGCGCCGGCTTCATCTCGACCGCGCCGCGGCGGTGGTGGCGTTCGGCGACGACCCGCTCGGCCCAGGCCCCGCCCAGGTGCCCAACGCGCGCGCCTGGAGCGCCCGCCGGGCCGCCGCCCGGGACGGCGGCGCGGCGCCCTTCCGCCTGCTGGCGGCGGAGGCGACGCCGACCCTCACCGGTGCCGTCGCGGACCGGCGCTGCGTCGTCGACGCCGGGCGTCTGCCGGTCCTGGCGGTCGCGCTCGCCCAGGACCTGGGCGTCGCCGGCGCGCCGGCCGACGCCGTGGGGGTGTCGCTGGCCGAGCGGGCGTGGGTGGCCGAGGCGGCGGCGGCGCTGCGCGCCCATCCCGGCCAGGGCCTGGTCCTCGCCGGGCCGTCGGTGCCGGCCGCCGTCCAGGCGTTGGCGCTGGCCATCGACGACGCCCTGGGCAACCTCGGCGCCACCTCGGATCTGATGGAGCCGGTGGCGCCGCCGCCGCCCGATGGCGCGGGGTCCCTGGCCGCGCTGGTCGCCGACATGGCGGCCGGCCGGGTCGAGGCGCTGGTCGTGCTCGACGCGAACCCCGTCTACACGTCGCCCGGCGACCTCGACGTGGCCGGTGCGCTGGCCCGCGTCGCGACGACCATCCACGCCGGGCTCCACCGCGACGAGACCGCGGTGCGGTGCGCCTGGCACCTGCCGCTGGCCCACCCGCTGGAGAGCTGGGGCGACGCCCGCGCCGTCGACGGCACGGCGACCATCCAGCAGCCGATGCTGCGCCCGCTCTACGGCGGCCGGCCCGCCGCGGCCCTGCTGGGGGCGCTGGCCGGCACCGCGGAGTCCGACGAGGAGGCCGTCCGGGCGACGTGGCGGGATGTCTGGGGCGACGCCCACGCCACGCGCTGGGAGGAGGCGCTTCGCCTCGGCTTCGTGGCCGGCAGCGCCGCCCCGGCGGTCGCCGGCATGCGCATCAGGGTGCCGTCCGCCGCCCCCGACGCCGCCCCCGACGCCGCCCCCGACGCTGAAGCGGCGGCGCACGGCGACGGGCTGGACCTTGTGTTCCAGCCGGACCCCACCGTGTGGGACGGCCGCTTCGCCGCCAACGCGTGGCTTCAGGAGCTGCCGAAGCCGCTGACCAAGCTGTCGTGGGACGCCGCGGTCCTGGTGTCGCCGGCCCTGGCCGCGCACCGCGGCCTGGCCAACGGCGACCGCGTCGCGGTGACGGCCGGCGGCGTCACCGTGGCGGCGGCGGTCTGGGTGACGCCGGGCCAGGCGCCGCGCACCCTGACCCTGAGCCTCGGTCATGGCCGGACAGCCGGCGCCGGGGTCGGCGCCGGGATCGGCTACGACGCCTATCCCCTGCGCCGCGCCGCCGCGCCCTGGCTGGTGCGGGGGGCCGGGCTGCGGCCGCTCGGCGAGGCGGTCGCCCTGGTGTCGACGCAGACCCATGGCCGCATGGAGGGGCGCGACATCGTCCGCGTGGTGGCGCCCGGGGAGGCGGCGGCGCCGGCGGCGGCCGGCGTGCCGCCCTCCCTGCACCCGGAGTGGGAGCAGGGGACGCCGGCCTGGGCCATGGTGATCGACCTCGACGCGTGCATCGGCTGCAACGCCTGCGTCGTCGCCTGCCAGGCCGAGAACAGCATCCCCGTGGTCGGGCGGGCGGAGGTGGCGCGGGGCCGCGAGATGCACTGGCTGCGCATCGACCGCTACCACGCCGGCGATGCGGCGAACCCGCGCGTCCTGTTCCAGCCCGTGCCGTGCATGCATTGCGAGAAGGCGCCGTGCGAGATGGGGTGCCCGGTCAACGCCACGGTGCACGGGCCGGAGGGCCTGAACCAGATGGTCTACAACCGCTGCATCGGCACCCGCACCTGCGCCGCCTATTGCCCCTACGACGTGCGGCGCTTCAACTTCTTCGACTACGCCGGCCGCGAATCCCCGGGGGTGCAGGCCATGCGCAACCCCGACGTCACGGTGCGCGCCCGCGGCGTCATGGAGAAATGCACCTACTGCGTCCAGCGCCTCACCGCCGCCCGGCGCGACGGCCGGCCGGCGGGGGAGGTGAGCACCGCCTGCCAGAGCGTCTGCCCGACCGGGGCGATCGCCTTCGGCGACCTCTCCGACCCCGACGGCGCCGTGGCCCGGGCGCGGCGCAGCCCGCGCCACTACGCGCTGCTGGCGGAGCTCGGCACCCGGCCGCGCACCACCTATCTGGCGCGCGTCGCGCCGCCGCCGGCGGACGGGGGGACCTGAGATGCGGCGCCGGTGCCTCCTTGCCGCGCTGGCGGCCCTCGCGGCCTGCGACGACATGGCGACGCAGCCCCGCTACGACCCGTACGAGCCGGCGGCGCTGTTCCCCGACGCCACCGTGGCGCAGCCGCCGGTGCCCGGCACCATCCCCTTCGACGCCGCGCCGGCGGCGCCGGACGCCGCGGTTCCCGTGCCGACCGCGGCCCTGCTGGCGCGCGGGCAGCGGGCCTACGAGGGGGTGTGCGCGCCGTGCCACGGCGTGGCCGGCGACGGCGACGGCATGGCCGCCGGCCGCTATGTGCCGCACCCGCCCAGCCTGCACGGCGACCGCCTGCGGGCGGCGGCGCCGGCCTATGTCGCCCGTGTGATCGCCACGGGGTTCGGCCGCATGCCGCCGTACGCGCGCCAGATCGTTCCGGCCGAGCGCTGGGCCGTGGCCTGGTACGTCAAGGCGCTGCAGGCGACCGCGGGCGGCGGGGATTCGGCCGCGGCGCCTCCCGCGGCCCCGGCGGCGGAGCCCCCCGCGGCGCCGGGGGAGCGCACGACGCCGCTGCTGCGCGAGCGCCGGGCCCGGGACGCGGCGGCGCGGGAGCGGGTGCCCGCGGCCGGGGACCTGGCGCGGTTGGCCGGAAGCCTCGGCGCACCCCCCGCGCCGCGTCCCTGATCGGGCCGGCGGCCGCCGGCGGCGGCGCCTCAGATCGCCTCGTCCACCATGTCGATGGCGCCGCAGGGGCATTCGGCGGCGCACAGGCCGCAGCCCTTGCAGAACTCGTAGTCGAAGCGGAAGCGGTTGCCCGGCCCCAGCTTGACCACCGCGTTGTCGGGGCAGACGCCGAAGCAGTTGTCGCATTCGAAGCAGTTGCCGCAGGACAGGCAGCGCCGCGCCTCGAACAGCGCCGTGCCCTCGTCCAGCCCGCCCTTGACCTCGTCGAAGCTGGTGCGGCGGCGCAGGGCGTCCAGCACCGGCTGCACGGTCTGCGGGGCGTCGCTGTAGTACCAGGTGTTGAGCCGGTCGGGGGTGGCGGGGGTGTGCTTCGCGACCGCGTCCGGGGCGGCGCCGCGCAGGAACGCGTCGATGCTCCGGGCCGCCTTCTTGCCGTGGCCGACCGCCACCGTCACCGTGCGCTCCGCCGGCACCATGTCGCCGCCGCAGAACAGCCCGGGATGGCCGGTCTGGAGGTCGGGGCCGACGGCGATGGTGTGGTCCTGGTTCACCGTCACCCCGGGCACCGCCTCGATCACCGTCGTGTCGACGTCCTGGCCGAGGGCCAGGATCAGGGTGTCGCCGGCGATGGTCTCGAGCTCGCCGGTGGGGCGCGGCCAGCCGTCCTCGCCCAGCACCATCCGCTCCACCACCATGCCGCCCGCGTCGAGGCGCTTGATGGTGGACAGCCAGCGCACGAGCACGCCCTCCTCCAGCGCCTCCGCCACCTCGAAATCATGGGCCGGCATCATCTCCCGGGTTCGCCGGTAGACGATCAGCGCCTCCTCGGCGCCCAGGCGCTTGGCGGTGCGGGCGGCGTCGATGGCGGTGTTGCCGCCGCCGTAGACCACCACGCGCCGGCCCAGCATCGGCGGCGGGGCGCCGGTCTCCATGCCGCGCAGCACGGAGACGGCGTCGAGGATGCGCCCCGCCGCCACCGCCGGGATCTCGACCCGCCGGGCGAGGTGGGCGCCGATGGCGGCGAAGCACGCGTCGAACGCCCCGTCGGCCATCGCCGCGGGAATGTCGTCGATCCGGGTGTCGAGGGACAGGGTGACGCCCATGGCGAGGATGCGCGCGACCTCGGCGTCGAGCACGGCGCGGGGCAGCCGGTACGCGGGGATGCCGAAGCGCATCATGCCGCCGGATTTCGGACCGGCGTCGACGACGGTCACGGCGTGGCCGAGGCGGGCGAGGTGGTAGGCCGCCGACAGGCCGGACGGGCCGGCCCCGATCACCAGGACGCTCTTGCCGCTCGGCGGGCCGGGCTCCACCCGCCAGCCGTCGCGGATGGCGAGGTCGCCGAGGAAGCGTTCCACGGCGTGGATGCTGACGGGCTGGTCGAGGTGGGCGCGGTTGCAGGCGTCCTCGCAGGTGTGGTAGCAGGCCCGCCCCATGATGGCGGGAAACGGGTTGTCGCGCATCAGGACGTCCCACGCCGCCCGGTAGTCGCCGCTCTCGGCGTGGTACAGCCAGCCCTGGATGTTCTCGCCGGCCGGGCAACGGTCGTTGCAGGGCGGCAGGTGGTCGGCATAGACCGGGCGGCGGGTGCGCCACGATCCGGTGCGGTTGGCCAGCGACGTGCCGGCGTCGAGGGTGATCGCGAAGGGATGCTGGGGCATCACACGGCCTCCTCGTGTCGCAGCAGATCGAAGCGGCGGATGTTGGCGTCCGCCATGGCCTGCAGCCGGGCCAGCGCGTCGGCGGCGTGCGGGTCGCCGGGCTTGAAGAGGTGGGCGAAGCGGCGCTGCGGCTTCAGGTACTCGGTCACCGGGACGGGGCGGCGGATCGGCCGCGACCCGGTGACGACGCCGTGCTCCGCCTCGAACAGGGGAAACAGGCCGCTCTCCACCGCCAGCCGGGCCAGCCGGACGGTGTCGTGGCTGGCCGAACCCCAGCCCAGCGGGCAGGGCACCATGATGTGGAGGTAGCGCGCGCCGTGCATGCCCATCGCCCGGGTCACCTTGGCCTCCAGGTCGTGGAGGTCGGCGACCGAGGCGGTGGCGACATAGGGAATGGCGTGGGCCATGGCGATCAGCGGCACGTTCTTGCCGGTGCCGAACACGTTGCCGGGGGCGGCGCCGAGCGCCGGGGTGGTGGCGGTGCGTGCCGCCGGCGGCGTCGCGCTGGAGCGCTGCACGCCGGTGTTCATGTACGCCTCGTTGTCGTAGCAGATGTACAGCACGTCGTCGTTGCGCTCGAACATGCCGGACAGGCAGCCGAAGCCGATGTCCGTGGTGCCGCCGTCGCCGCCCTGGGCGACCACCCGCGTCCGGCGGCCCTTGACCCGCATCGCCGCCGCCACCCCCGAGGCCACGGCGGCGGCGTTGCCGAACAGGGAATGCACCCAGGCCACCTGCCACGAGGTCTCCGGGTACGGGGTGGTGAAGACCTCCAGGCAGCCGGTGGCGTTGACGCACACCAGGTCGCGGCCGGCGGCGCGCATCGCCGCGTCGATGGCGTAGCGCGCACCCAGCGCCTCGCCGCAGCCCTGGCAGGCGCGGTGCCCGCAGGTCAGCGCGTTGGCGCGGTCCTGGGACGCCTGGACGGTGCGGGTCGCCGGGTCGAGCAGCCGGTTGCCGACGGTCAGCGTGCCGGTCTGGTAGAACTTGACGGTCTGGGTCATCGCGCGTCCTCCCGCTGCGGCGCGCCAGCGCCAGCGCGGGGGCCGGCCCCGGCGCCAAGCTGGCGCAGCACGTTCTCCGCGGTCGGTCCCGACCGCCGCGTCGCCTCGATGCGGGCCAGCTCGGCTTCCACCACGTCGCCGCGCAGGTCGAGGAAATGGACGTCGTGGTGCGGTTCCCGCTCGACCTTGCGCAGGAACTCGGCCAGGGAGGCCTGGAAGATGGGCCGTCCGCCCAGGCCGGCGATCAGGGTGTAGACCCGGTTGCCGAGACCGCGCAGCGCCATGCGGACGTGGCTGGCGAGGATGCCGCCCATGCCCACCGCCAGCGCCTTCTCCAGGACGACGATGCGGCGCGCGTCCAGCAGCGCGTCGCGCACCTGGTCCAGCGGGAAGGGGCGGAAGGCGCACAGCGACAGCGCGCCCACGGCGTGGCCGGCGTCGCGCAGCGCGTCCACCGTGTCCTTCACCGTGCCCATCACCGAGCCCATGGCGACGACCACCGTCTCGGCCCCGTCGAGGCGGTAGGGGCGGACCAGGCCGCCGGCCTCCCGCCCGAACACCGCCTTGAACTCCTCCGCCAGCGCCGGGATGCGCTCCAGCGCCCGCATCTGCTTGTGGTGGGCGAGGTAGCGCACCTCCATGAAGGCGTCGGGGCCGACCATCGCCCCCATCGACACGGGCTCGGCCGGGTCGAGCACCTGCACCGGCTCGAACGGGGGCAGATAGGCGTCCACCTGCGCCTGGTCGGGCAGGTCGATCCGCTCCACCGCGTGGGTCAGGATGAATCCGTCGACGTTGACCATCGCCGGGCACGACAGCTCCTCGGCCAGGCGGAAGGCCTGGATGTGCAGGTCGACCGCCTCCTGGTTGGTTTCGGCGAACAGCATGATCCAGCCGGCGTCGCGCACGGCCATGGCGTCGGAATGGTCGTTCCAGATGTTGATGGGGGCGCCGATGGCGCGGTTGCCGAGGGTCATGACGATGGGCAGGCCGAGGCCCGACGCGTTGTACACCGCCTCCATCATGAACAGCAGGCCCTGGCTGGCGGTGGCGGTGTAGGCCCGGGCCCCGGCGGCCGAGGCGCCGATGGCCACGGACAGGGCGGCGAACTCCGATTCCACGTTGATGAACTCGCAGCCCGTCAGCCGGCCGTCGCGCACCAGCTCGCCCAGCCCCTCGACGATGTGGGTCTGCGGCGTGATGGGGTAGGCGCAGATGACCTCGGGTCGGCACGACGCGATGGCCTCCGCCATGGCACGGCTGCCTTCGATCTGCTTCAGCATGGCGGGTCCCCTTCAGGACAGGCAGTGGTCGTGCGCGGCCATGGCCGCCCGGGCGTTGGCCTCGCCGACGGGCCCGGGAAAGGTCTCGCGGATGGCCGCCAGCACGGAGGCGATGCGGATCTGCCCGGTGACCGCCGCGAAACCGCCCAGCAGGGCGGCGTTGGGCAGGGGCCGGCCGACATGGGCACGCGCCATCTCGGTCGCCGGCACGCAGCGGGCGTGGCCGGGCGGGAAGCGGCCCATGTACTCGGCCAGGTGCAGCCCCTCGAAGCCGAGCGTGGAGTTGATCAGCACGAAGCCGGTGTCGGGCAGGCCCTGGAAGACCTCCACCGAATGGAACAGGGTCGGGTCCTGGACGATCAGCGCGTCGGGGGCCTGGATCGGCTCGCGCGTGCGGATCTCGGTGTCGGCGATGCGGCAGAACGCGACCACCGGCGCGCCCATGCGTTCCGATCCGAAGCTGGGGAAGGCCTGGGCGTGCCGGCCCTCCATGAAGGCGGCGACGGACAGCATCTCGGCCGCCGTGACGACCCCCTGTCCGCCGCGCCCGTGTATGCGTACCTGGAACATGCGCTGTCCTCCCAGGTGGCCGCTTCTTTTTGATGGGGGAGCATAGGAGCGCATGCGGTGCACCACATTGATCCAGCGCAAATGCGCCGTCATGCGCCGTGGCACCAACCCGCGCGCCCGCTGTTCTTCCTGAAGAGCCCGGCACCGCCGGGTCGCGGATCCACCGTAGACGGAGACCGCCCCCGGGGTCGCCCGGAGGACGCCTCCCGGAGTGCGAAAGGATGAGCTGGTCGACCGAAGGAGCTTCGCTGGCCGATGTTCTCGAACCCGTGCTCGGCGTCGCCGAGGCGCAGGAGAGCGATCTGGTGGGGGCGGTGAACGACGTCGCCGAGGCGCTCGCGGCGCTGGGCGTCCTGATCGTCGACCGCGCCGGGCAGCCCGTGCACGGGGTCACCGACGAGCGCGCCGTGATCGGCGCGCTGGCCGCCCACGCCAAGGCGCTGGCACGGAACGGCCGGCTCGACGACGCGGTGAGCGTCGGCGAGCTGATCGAGCGCATCGAGCGGCTCCGCCAGCGGCCACGCCGCCCCGGTCGCCCCGGCCGGCGCTAGAGCATTTTCTTCTCAATCGCAGTCATATCCGGCGGCGGCGAAGAAGTTGACGCACTCCGCCGACGTGATTGCGTCGATGCCCTGTCGAATGGCCTCCCAGAGAGCGTCT